>JAICEW010000028.1 GCA_025923995.1 Vicinamibacteria bacterium
GTGCGCGCATCCTGCGCGAGGGCCGGTCCGGAGCAGCACAGCGCGGCGGCCAGGAAGAAGGCGTCTCTCATCCCAGGCTCCTTCGAGTGGCCGCCATCGTAAGGGAAGCGCCGTCCGGCCCGCCATGCGCGCCGACGACTCAACACGTTCCGGAACGTGTTGAGTGCGCGGGACTCAACCGGCCGCGGGGCCGGTGGAACTCGGCAGACAGTCTCGTCGTACATTTCGGTAGTTGGCGAAATAACGAACAAGGAGGCCCTGCTGCTGGACGACATCTACCGGGCCCTGGGCGATCCGACGCGCCGTGAGGTCCTGCAGCTGCTGAAGGCGCGGGACATGACCGCGGGCGAGATCGCGGACCGCTTCCCGCTGGCGAAGTCGACGCTCTCGGGCCATTTCGCCGTGCTGAAGCAGGCGGGGCTGATCGTGGCGGAGCGCCAGGGCACCCGTCTCGTCTACAGCCTGAACCTCTCGGTGTTCGAGGAGGCGCTCTCCGCCACCCTGGACCTGTTCCGGGTGGGGACGGACGGGCGGAAGAAGCGATGACGCGCACGATACGAACGTCGTGGTCGACGGAAGGCCCGCAGTGGCTGGTGCTGCTGGCGATGCTGGCGCTGGCCGTCTGGACGTGGCCGCACGCGCCGGAGCGCATCCCCGTGCACTGGAACGCGGACGGCCAGGTCGACCGCTTCGCCGGGAAGGCGGAGGGCCTGCTCGGGCTTCCCGCGATGGCCCTCGGCCTGTACGTGCTGTTCCGTGTGCTGCCACGGTTCGATCCCGGCCGCGCGAACTATGCGAACTTCGCTGGCGCGTACAACGTGGTGCGCTTCACGGTGCTGGCGATCCTGGCCGCGGCGTACGGGTGGATCCACCTCGCGCTCCGCGGCAGCAGCCCGTCGGGCGGGCCGATCGTGGGCACCCTGCTCGCAGGGCTCGCTCTGGTCGTGCTGGGCGGCGTCATGGGGAAGCTGCGCCCCAACTGGTTCGTGGGCGTGCGCACGCCCTGGACGTTGTCCAGCAAGAAGTCATGGGTGGGCACCCATCGCCTGGCCGGATGGCTGTTCGTGCTCTCCGGGCTGGTTCTCTGGGCCGTCATGCTCGCCAGCCCCTCGTGGGCCGTACGCCTGATTCCCGTGGTGACCGTCGTGAGCGCCGGAGTATCGGCCGTCTACTCGTATGTGCTCTGGCGCAACGATCCCGACAAGCTGCCGCCTCTCCAGACGCTGCCGCTCGACGACGGGCGTGGCTAGAGACCTCGGGCCGCTGCGGATGTATTAGGCTGCCGTCATCGACCCGACGCGCTTCGTCCTGACCGAGGACGGACGTCCCCAGCCGATCGTGACGTTCGAAGCGGTCGAGGCGCGGCCACGCCGATGGCTGGCCGCGAACATCGATAGCAGACGCCTCTTTCCCTGTCGCCTTCCTACAACCGGCCGCTGTAGAACCCGTCCCCAACGTACGAATGGGGCAGCCGGGGAAGGCCCTTCAGGCGTGTAAGGCCTTCCTCCAACACACGGCGAGGATCCGTTCGCGGCGGCAGCGAGTCAGTCGGGCCCTGGTTGCGGGGGATTGAAACGAAAGCACGAGCGGCCCTCGTCCTCCGAGTCCCGAACCTTCCCCAGCATCCGCGACCGACCGACTCCAGTCCGCGGAACGGTCCTTGCACTACCGGTTCCTGCGAGCGCCTCTGCCCGCCTGGAGGCGACCCCAGCCAAGAAAAACGAAAGATCGGCGACGCCCTTCTCGCGCCGCCAGTGTTTTCGGATGTCGCATGCAAGGAGTCTGACCAAATGATCCGTACACCCACATTTTCGGCCCGCGCGTTCGCCGCGGCCTGCCTCTTGTCGGGCAGTGTCGCCCTGGCGCACGCCCAGGAACCCGCACCCGCGCCCGCTCCCGACAACACGAAGGTCAACCAGCGCGACGCGAAGGCGTCCGAGCCGACGGCGGACCAGCAGCACAACGACAAGAAGGATCTGGACATCACGCAGCAGATCCGCAAGTCGATCACCTCGGACAAGTCGCTCTCGACCTATGCCCACAACGTGAAGGTCATCTCACAGGACGGCAAGGTCACGCTCAAGGGTCCCGTCCGCTCGAGCGCCGAGAAGGCCTCGATCGAGGCCAAGGCGGCCGAGGTCGTGGGCCAGGGCAACGTGACGAGCGAGCTCGCCGTCGCGCGCAAGAAGTAAGCACTCATAAAGGAGACGTCACATGGCTGACAAGAACACGGCAGTTTTCGGCATCTATCCGAACCAGCCCAGCGTGGAAACGGCTGTCACCGCACTCCGGACCGCTGGCTTCTCGAACACCGACATCTCGGTCCTCTTCCCGAGCACCGAGGGCACAAGGGAGTTCGCGCACGAGAAGAGCACCAAGGCGCCCGAGGGCGCTTCCACGGGCGCGGGCACCGGCGCCCTGCTCGGCGGCGGCCTGGGCTGGCTGGTGGGCATCGGCGCCCTGGCCATTCCCGGCCTCGGCCCCTTCATCGCCGCCGGCCCGATCATGGCCACCCTGGCTGGCGCCGGAGTCGGTGGGGCGGTCGGCGGGTTGACGGGGGCGCTCATCGGAATGGGAATCCCCGAGTTCGAGGCCAAGCGGTACGAGGGCCGCGTGAAGGACGGAGGCCTGCTGCTCTCGGTCCACTCCGACAGTGCGGAGGAGACCAAGCGCGCCAAGGCCATCCTCGAACAGACGGGCGCCCAGGACATCTCTTCGGCCGGCGAAGCCGCGGCGGAGAAGGACCTGGCGGGCCGTACCGTTTGAGGCGATTTCGTACGCTGCACAGTTAGGAGGGGCGAGCTTCGCTCGCTGGCCCGTGGGCTGGATCGTGCGGAACGATCCGCCCACCGGCACCCTGCGCGTCCGGGGGACACGATCCCTCGAAGCCGCGCGGAAGCTGGAAGCCGTAGCAAGGAGTTGGTCATGAATGTCATTGAACTGCTGAAGAAGGACCATCGGAACGTGTCGGAGTTGTTCGCCGCTTTCGAGACCGCCAAGGACAACGAGGAAGAGGGCTCCAGGCAGGAGATCGCTCTGGAGATCTGCCTCGAGCTCACCGCTCACGCGAAGGTGGAGGAGGAGCTCTTCTATCCGGCCGTGGACGCGAAAGCGAGCGACGACGAAGAGACGCAGGAAAAGGTCAAGGAAGCGGACGAGGAGCATCGCCTGGTCAAGGCCCTCGTCGGCGAGATCCAGGACATGGACGAAAACGACGACAACTTCGACGCCAAGGTGAAGGTGTTGAAGGACGTGGTGGAGCACCACGTCGAGGAGGAAGAGGGCGAGCTCATGCCCAAGGCCAAGAAGCTCCTGACGCCGTCCGAGCTGGAAGAGATGGCCACGGAGGCGGAGGCCCTGAAGGCGAAACTGAAGGCCAAGACCGGCAAGGAAACGGCCCGCGGGAAGAAGTCAGCCTCCGACCCCACCGCACCGAGGCTCGCCGCGGCAGGGTCCCGCAAGGGCTCGGCCTCGCGACGCTAGACGTCGGCAGGATCGGGGCCACCGGTCCCGAAGGGCAGAGGTGGCGTATGGGTCATGCCCTGCATGATCCACGCGCCCACCGCTGTCGCTGGTCGTCCGCCACGCGCGGGGCTTCTCCTACCTGCAGGTCGCTCCCGTGAGGTCCAGGCAGAACCCGCGCGGCTCGGCGCGCGGAGCGGCGTTCTTCGCGTGCCGGTAGCGCGAGATCTCCTGGTAGAGGGCGCGCCGGATGCGGTTCATCACGCCCACCGGCTCGTGCTCGGGAAGCGAGTGCCAGGGCGTGAAGGAGAGGTTCTCGCAGAACGCGTCCTGCTCCGCCGTGCTGAACACCTGGCGGGGGATCGTCACCCTGGCCACCTTCAGGAACGGGGAGTCCTTCTCCGACCAGAGGACGGTCGCGTCCTCGACCGGCATGTTCCGGCCGGACACCTGCAGCTGGACGAGGAGGTCGAAGCAGCCCTCGCCCTGGGCCAGCTCCGCCGCGAGCGCTTCGCGCAGACGGTTGTCGCCCTTGCCCTTCTGCACCTTCCTTGGCTCGCACGGCCGGGCCGAGTACTTCACGAACTGGCTGGGTCCCAGGCGGTACGCGGAGAGGCTGTGGAACTGCGTCTGCAGCAGGCTGGCGGGCGGCGGCTGCAGGGTGCGGCCGGCGAGGTAGAGCTCGCGCAGGTGCCAGCGCCAGGGCTTCCACGAGGGACCGCCGAAGAACCAGCCGTAGCGGCTGCCACGCGACAGGGCGGCCGCGAACTCCTCGTAGTCGGGGAGCGTGCGGATGAAGAACCGCGGGCTGTTGATCATCACGAAGTCCTGCGTGGCCGCGTCCTTCTCCGCGGGCAGGAGCTTTTCCCCCGACACGCCCATCACCTTGAGCGCGAACCCGCGCGCATCGCGGATGCCGTCCGACTGGACGAGCGTGTTGCCGCTCGAGAAGCGGAGCCACGCGTCGTAGGCTCCCGCCCGCGCGAAGAGGCCGTGACGCAACCGCGGCTCCAGCTCGCCGACCTCCACCCGCGCCTGGACGCAGCCGTGCGCTTTCGAGTGCACGTCGCGCGTGAAGGGTCGGCCCTGCGCGTGAGCCCCGTCGACCATCGCGACCGACGACGCGACGATGCGGGACGTGTAGGCCACCTCGTCGGGCGACACGGAGACGCCCTGCTCGGCGGGCCAGGGCTCGCGCAGGGCGTACGCCAGCCAGGCCCCGATCGCGGCCGCGACGACGACCAGCGTGAGGACGAGGCGGCGGAGCCGGCGGGACTTGGCCACGTTCCCTCTCAGTGGATTCCGCAGTCCGGCGGCACGCGTCCGGGCGGCGTCTCCGGGTCCTGGTGGATCTTCAGGTACTCGACGATCGCCCGCCTGTCGTCGGGGCTGAGCGCGGGTCCGATGACCCCGTACTGCGGGTCGTCCGCGTCCGTCTTGCCCGGGACGTATCCGGCGCGGAACTCGTGGCCGACGTTGGCGTTTCCGGGCAGGCGGGTGTCGAACCAGAAGCCGTCGCCCCGAGTCGTCACGTCGACGCCGACGTTCACGGGGTCGAACGAGCCGGGGCCCACGAAGAAGCGCGCGTCCCGCTCGTCGTGCGGCGAGAGCATCTGGTAGAGCGTGGGCACCGAGCCGTTGTGCAGGAAGGGGCCGGTCGCCCACACGCCGGCCAGCGGACGCGACTTGTAGGCGGGGACGATCTCGGGAAGGTCCAGGCTGCCGAAGCCGTCCAGGCACGCGCGCTGCTCGGGGGTGAACCCGCGCTCGGCGTAGTAGCGCTCGCGCGTCATCAGGCCGAGGAAGTTGAGCGCGAGCCCCAGCGGGACCTGGGTCATGCGGACACCGGTGACCGCGGCGGTGGCGCGGTCCAGACGCTCCTTCTCGTAGCGGGCTGCTTTCGCGAGCGCGTCCGCCTGCGGGTCGTGCCGCGCCTCCGCCTCCGCGACCTGCGCCTCCAGCCGCACGAGGCGACCGCGAGCCTCGGCGAACACGGGCTGGGCGGAGGCGAGCACCTCTTCCGGGGCGAGGCCGCTGCGCGTGAGATCGACCGTGCGCGAGGCGAAGTTCAGGGCCGCCGTCGGATCCGTGCCCACCTCCGCGATGGGGACGATGGTCAGCTTCCACAGCGGGTCGGTGTCGGGTCTCAGCGGATCCTCGTAGGCCTTCATGGCCGCGGGCTGCTCGAACGGACCATGGCAGTGCCGGCAGTTCTGCTCGAACAAGGCGCGGCCGTGCTCCGCCTTGACGCGATCGACCGGGCCCAGGACCTCCTCCGGCCACCGCGGCGGCTGGAGCCGCTGCAGCGTCGTCTCGATGCGATGGAGGTTCTCGACGAGCACCGACGAGCGGAAGCGCTCGGCGGGCGGCACGGGCCGGCCGTACCGGTCCAGCAGGTGCAGCCGGGCCCCGACGCCGAAGGCCTCGCCCATGTTGCGCGCCATGGGCTGGCTGACCGAGGCGTTGTACTGGACCCAGTCGAACTTCCAGATGTTCCAGAGGAAGGGGTAGCTCACCGGCGCGTTGCCGACCGAGTCGTTGGCCCCGTCCAGCTCGTCCGCGAAGACGGTGTTGCCGATGCGCGCGAGGGCATCGGTCCGGCCGAACCCCTCCTCGACGGGGTAGAGGTGCCTGGACTGCTCGATCCATCCCTGCTCGAGGAACGCGCCGAGCACCTCGCGCAGGTCGTCGCGCAGGCGCTCCTTCCCGCGCGCATAACCGTCCTCGCCCAGGACCCGCTTGCCGAAGCGGCGGAACTTCAGGGGGTTCATGTACGTGCTCGCCAGCGACGCCGTGAGCGTCGGAACGAAGTGGCCGATCTTCGTGGTGGTGAAGGCATGGCTCGCCGGCCCGCCGTCGATGCGGACGGCCGGCCGCCGGCCGGCACGGTCGACCACCAGCTGCCCGGTGTGGCAGGCCGCGCAGCTGATGTCGATCACGGCGTCGCCCAGCTCCGGGTCGAACCGCTTCGCGAAACCCACCGGGAGCTGGTCGGGGTTGGCCGCGGTCGGCTCGGGATCCACGATGAAGCCGTACGAGCGCAGGTGCGCGGGGTCGGCCAGCCGTCTCGTTCCCCACGGCATCTCGAGGTGGACGAGCCAGTCGTAGCGCAGGTTCTTGAGTGACGTGCCCTGCGGCGTGTAGTAGTAGGCCTGTCGCAAGGCGGCGTCTCGCGCCGTGCCCCAGCCCTGATCGAGGTAGGTGTAGTCCTGGACCTCCGGCAGGCTCGGCACGTGGCGCGCCGGACGATGGATGAGCAGCAGGCCGAGCAGGACCGCCAGCAGCGCCAGCGATCCCACCAGGCGCAGCAGCCGGACCAGGAAGCGCTTCACGCGGCCGCGCCGCCGAAAGCGGGTGGGAGCCCCGCCACGCTCGAGCGGAGCTTCACGAGCCGACCCGAAGCCCCGCAGGTCACGAACACCGTGCGCCGGTCCTCACCGCCGAAGCAGAGGTTCGACGGCAGTGGAGTCGGGCTGCCCACGTCGATCTGGAGGAACTGCAGGAGCTCGCCCTTCGGAGACACGATGGCGAGGCCGCCGTTCGAGCGCGGATCGGCGCCGTTCGGCAGCATCGCGGCCACCCACACGTTGCCCTCCGCATCCACCTTCATCGAGTCGAGGATGGCCTGGCCGGGCAACGCGGCGGTCAGCAGGAAGGAGCCGTCGAGCGTCCGCGGGTTTTTCGCGATCACCCCCGGCGCCTGCAGGTCCCAGCCCCGGACCCGGCGTGTGTACGTCTCGGCCACGTACAGGCGCCTGCCATCGGGCGAGAGCGCGATCCCGTTGGGCGAGTCGAGCGGGAAGATGGCTTCGCGGATGGAGGAGCCGTCCGTCCGCGCGTAGTAGACGCCCGTCACGTCCCGATCGCGCGGCCGTGACTTGCCCCAGTCGGTGAACCAGCAGCCGCCCGCGTCGTCGAAGACCAGGTCGTCCGGCCCCTTCAGTGGGAGGGCCATGGGCTGCTTCGTGACGGGATCGGTCGCGGGGAACGTCGTGTAGACGGTCTCGACCGCGCCGGTCGCCACGTCGACCCGCTGGATCGAGCCGCCCTGGTAGTCCGGCGGCTGGGGCCCCGTGATCCACAGAGGACCCACCGGAATCCACACGAAGCCGCCGCTGTTGCACACGTAGAGCTTGCCGTCGGGCCCGAAGGCCGCGCCGTTGGGGCTCCCTCCCGTCGTGGCGACCGTCGCCTTGGACCCGTCCGCGCGCACGCGCGTCAGCCGGCCGCCCTTCACCTCCGCCACGATCACGCTGCCGTCGAGGCAGGCGACGGGCGACTCGGGGTACTCGAGCCCCTCGGCCACGACCTCGAACGGCGACTCGTCGAATCGGCGCATCCCGCCTCCGCTAGCCTGTGCGAGGGACGAACGTCAAGCCAGGATTCCCGCCGCCCGCAGCCCCGCGAGGTGCGGCTCCGCGCGGTCCGACCGTCCCGCCTGCAGTCCGATCTCACGCGCGTAGCTCTCCGCGGTGAAGACCGGGTGGATCGCCTGCACGCGCTGCCAGGCCGCGCGCGCCTCCTCGATGCGCCCCTGCGCGCCGAGCGCGTTCGCCACCATGACCATGGCCAGGAAGAAGTGGGGCTGCAGCTCGATCGTCCGTCCCGCGCTCTCCGCCGCCTCGTCTGGATGGCCCTGGCGCTCGGCGACCGCGCCCTTGAAGTACAGCCAGTACGGGAAGGAGGGATGGTCCGGTGTCGTCTCGATCAGCCGGTCCAGGATGCGGCGCGCTTCGGCGGCCTCGGCATCGTCCCCGCCCACGCCGAGGCTCAGCGCGAGATAGCCCCAGGCCGGAAGGTGGAACGGCGCGATCGCAACCGCGCGGCGCAGGGCGCCGACGGAGCGCTCGTGGTGCGAGCAGTGGTACCAGACGAGGCCCGCGTTCTCGAGCACGCTCGGGTCGCGGGGAGCGAGCTGCACCGCCCGGTCGGCGGCCGCCTCCGCCTCCGCCCGCTCCTCCTCCACGTGAGGCGTGAGGAGGTGGATCACGCGCTCGATGAGGTAGAGGCCCTGGAAGGCGTGGGCCGCCGCGTAGGACGGGTCGAGCGCGACCGCCCGGCGCACCTGGTCGAGCGCCTGCTCCAGCCCGTCGGGACTGAAGGCGTGGTTCCAGAAATGGTAGGCGCGGTGCAGCAGGCCCCAGGCGTCCAGGTGCTCGGGCGAGGAACGGTGCGCGCGCTCCGCGTTGTCGCGGATGATCTGGCCTCCCGTCGCGCCCACGATCGCCTGCGCGATCTCCTCCTGCACCGCGAAGAGGTCCTTGAGCTGCCTGTCGTACGCCTTCGACCAGACCTGCGCGCTGGTCTCCGCGTCGGTGAGCGATGCCAGCACGCGGATGCGCTCCCCCGCGCGGCGGAGGTTCCCGGTCAGGACGTAGCGCACGCGCAACGTCCGCGCCGTCTGTGCGACGTCGACCTCGGGGCCGCGAAAGCGGAAGGACGCCAGCTCCGAGGCCACTCGCAGGTCGGGCACGCCGCCCAGGGCGACGGTGATCTCGGAGGCGATGCCGGCCGCGATGTAGCCGTCGTCGGGCTCGCCCGAGAGGCTCGCGAAGGGCAGCACGGCGATCGATGCGCGCTCCGTGCCGGGCGCCGGCGGCCGGCTCGGACCGCCGCGGCCGAATGGCTCGTGGCCGGGCGGCGTGCGATCCTGGGTCGGTGCGTCGCGATCGAGCGACAGCGCCGTCCAGCGCTCGTCCTCGGCCGCCTCGCCTCCTCCGCCGGCGACGTCGCCCGCCACGCGCCGCAGGTCCTGCTCGACCTCGCGCATGCCGGCGAACCGGTCTTCGGGCCTCCGCGCCATGGCCCGGGCCACGACCTTTTCGAGGGCCTCCGGCACCGCCGGCCGGACCGAACGCAGCGGGATCGGGATGCCGGAGTTCAGCAGGTGGAAGTGCTCGGCCGCGCTGCGGCTCCTGAAGGGCAACGCGCCCGCGAGCATCTCGTAGAGCATCACCCCGAGGGAGTAGACGTCCGAGCGCGCGTCCGCGATCCGGCCGATGGACTGCTCGGGTGACATGTAGAAGGCGGTCCCCATCACGGTGCCGTCGCGCGTGAGGCGCTCGGGCGGGTCCGTTCCGTCGCCGCCCACGAGCGTCGCCAGGCCGAAGTCGAGCACCTTCGCCCGGCCGTCGCCGCAGATCATCACGTTGGCCGGCTTGAGATCGCGGTGGACGACGCCGGCCGCGTGGGCGGCCGCCAGGGCGTCCGCGACCTGGATGGCGATGCGGACCGCTTCCACGATGGGCAGGCCCCGCTCACCGACCGCGTGGCTCAGCGGCTGGCCGTCGAGGTGCTCCATCACGATGAAGTCCAGGCCCTCGTCGCTCGCGATGTCGTGGACGGTCACGATGTGCGGGTGGTTGAGGGCGGCCGCGGCGCGGGCCTCCCGGAGGAAGCGGGCCCGGCGCACGTCGTCGCCCGACCGCTCCGTGGGCAGCACCTTCAGGGCGACGAAGCGGTGGAGGCGCGTGTCACGGGCCTTGTACACGACGGCCATGCCCCCCTCGCCCAGCTTCTCCATCACCTCGTAGTGGAGGAGCCTGCGGCCGATCATCGCGCTCCCTCCGCCGCGCGCGCGGCCGCCAGCGCCTCCAGCTTCGCGAGGTAGCGCGCCATCTCGTGCTCCTTGGGGTTCTCCCGGCCCAGGTGCGCGGCGAAGGACGTCAGCAGGTATCGCTCGGCCAGCGGCTCCGTGAAGAACTCCCAGGTCCCCTTGTCGGTCAGCCACAGCTCGGAGCCGAGGTGACGGAAGAAGCCGTCCTCGGCGGCGCCGCGCGTCTCCCACGGAAGCAGGGGCACGGGATCGTCGTGGTTCACGACGCGCAGCAGCGGCAGCCCGCGGAAGCGCGCGACCCCCGCCTCGTTGGTGACCTTGGGCTGGCCGAACGTCACCACGCGCGCGACGGGGAACCCCGCCAGCTGCACGCGCATCGCCATCAGGACGGCGAGGGCGCCTCCGAGGCTGTGGCCGGTGATCCGCGTCTCGACGCCCGGCTTGAGGAGCGGCCGCACGAACTTCCAGGTGGCGTCCGCGTCGTCGAGGAAGCCCTGGTGCACCTCGATGCCCAGGTCGGGCGCCTTGACCTTCGCGTAGTCCGCATCCTCCGCCGCGTTCAGCAGGTTCGCCGTCCCCCGCACCGCCACCCACTGGACGTGTTGCGTGCCGTCCACCTCCACGAACGCGCGCACGTCCACCCCGCCCAGCGTGGTCACGGTGAGCTCCGGCGTCGGTCCCACGATCGCGCGGATGGCCGGCTCGTCCTGGTAGGCGGCGTTGGACCTGCGGGCGAACTCGAGCATCTCCGCGAAGGTCAGGGGCGGGGCGGCGGGGGTCGCGGGCGCGGCCGCCGACGAAGGACCGCCGCCACGGCAGGCCGGGAGCCACAGGGCGAGCAGCACGCCTACCCACGCCTTCGTGCGCAGCGGGTGGCCGGTCATGGAATCAAGGCGACGCATCGTACACCGGGTCGGCGGCCTGCGCCCGCGGCTGGGGGTTGGCCTCACCCGAGCGGTTCCCACGCGGGGTCGTGGAGTGATCCAGGGAACCAGACGTAGACACTCTACGTCTATGGACGTAGAGTGTCTACTACCATGGCCCTCACCCCCGACGACGGCCGCCTCGAGCTGCTCCAGGGCACGCTCGACATGCTCATCCTCCGCACCTTGCAGTGGGGCCCCCGGCACGGCCACGGCATCGGCCAGGCCATCCGCGCCCAGTCGGACGAGCTGCTGAGGGTCGAGACCGGCTCGCTCTATCCCGCGCTCCACCGCCTGGTGAAGCGCGGATGGCTGAAGGCGGAGTGGGGGATCAGCGAGGCGAACCAGCGGGCCAGGTACTACCGCCTCACCGCGACGGGCAAGGCGCAGCTCGCGCGCGAGCGCGACCGCTGGTCGCAGCTCGTGCGCGCGATCGGGCTGGTCTTGAACCCGGAGCCGGGCAAGGAGTAGCGCATGAAGCCCCCCGACTGGGACGAGCTCGACGACGAGATCCGCGGCCACCTGGCCCTCAGCATCCGGGAGCGGATCGAGCGCGGCGAGGCTCCCGAGGCGGCACGCCTGGCCGCGCTCAAGGAGTTCGGCAACGTGGACCTGACGCGCGACTCCATCCGCGGCGTCTGGCGGCCCCGCTGGCTCGACGCGGCGGAGGCGCTCGTCCGCGACATCCGTTTCGCCTTCCGCTCGCTGCTGCGCGCGAAGGGCCTGACGGCCACCGTGGTGGTGACGCTCGCCCTGGGCATCGGGGCCAACGCGGCCATCTTCAGCGTCGTCCGCAGCGTGCTCCTGCGTCCCCTGGTCAACCGGGACGCGGACCGGCTCATCTACATCCGCCAGACGGCGCTGGGCATCGGAACCGAGAACCTCACCTTCTCGATGCCGGAGGTCCGGGACCTCACCTCGCGCGCCACCACCATCGCGTCGTTCGGCGACTTCTCGACCGTCAACTTCACGATGGTCGGCGTGGGGCCGGAGCCCCGCGTCGTGACCGCAGGCGTCGTCAACGGTTCGTTCTTCGAGGTGATGGGGCTTCGCCCGGCCGTCGGCCGCCTGCTCCACGCCGGCGACGACGGGTCCAGGGCGGCGCCGGTTGCGGTCCTGACCCACCGCTTCTGGACGAGCACGTTCGGGGGCGATCCGGCGGTGGTGGGGCGGCCCCTTCGCCTGGGGCCGGGCACCGCGACCGTGGTCGGCGTGCTCGAGCCGTCCATCCCCTATCCGGCCGAGACCCAGATCATCGCCAACGTCGTCACCAGCCCCCACCATCTCGGCGCGACGATGGTCGACGACCGCACCCACCGCATGACGGAGCTGTTCGGGCGGCTGGCTCCGGGCGCCACGGTGGAGGCGGCGCGCGCCGAGCTCGACTCCCTGCACGCCTCGATGACGAGCGCGCACCCCAAGGCGTACTCCCAGCGTGCGCAGGTCCGGCTGCACGTCGCCACGCTCCCCGAGCAGATCGCCTCGCCGGCGCGGACGATCCTCCTGCTGCTGCTGGCGGCGGCCGCGGTGGTGTTCGTGATCGCGTGCTCGAACGTCGCCAACCTCATCCTGGGTCGGTCGGTCCGCCGCGAAGGGGAGCTGGCGCTGCGGGCCGCGCTGGGCGCGGGACCGGGAGCGCTGCGGCGCACGCTCCTGGCCGAGAGCCTGCTCCTGTGCGGCGCGGGGGCCGCGCTGGGGCTGGTGCTGGCGCAGCCCCTGGTCGCGATGGCCGGCCGCTACGCGGCGCGCTTCTCCGTCCGCGCGCTCGAAGCCACGGTGGACGCGAGCGTGCTGTGGGTGGGGGTGGGGCTGGCGGCGGTCGCGGCCGTGCTCCTCGCGTACGTCCCGCGGCTCCCGTCACCCGACCGCCCCGGCGGGCTGGGGCTGGCCGCCGGCAGCGCGCGCATGACGCCGGGCACCAGCCGCCGCCTGCGGATCTTCGCCACCACCCAGATCGCGTGCTCGTTCGTGCTGCTGGCGGGCGCGTTCATGCTCGTGTCCGTCCTCACGGCCCTGCAGACCGCGCGCACGGGCTACGAGATGCGCAAGGTCCTGGCCATCGACGTCCCGCCTCCGGACCCCAACAGCGGAGACCGGATGCACGCCTACTTCGAGGAGGCGACGCGGCGGATCGGGGCGCTGCCGGGAGTCGAGAACGTCGCCGTCGGGATGATCGTGCCCTGGCGGGACCACAACCCCGGCCTGAAGTTCCGCTTCGCGTTCGAGGGCTACCAGCCCGCCGACGGCGAAGAGGACCCGACCTGCCGCTTCCGCCCGGTGTCTCCCCGCTTCTTCGCGACGCTCGGAGTCCCGCTGCTCGCGGGCCGGGAGTTCACGGACCAGGACCGCGCCGACACCGAGCGCGTGGCGATCGTCAGCCAGAGCGTGGCGCGGCGTGTCTTCTCGAACGGCGAGGCGCTCGGCCGGCACGTGGGCTGGACCAGCCGCGGGCTGAAGGGCGCCCACCGCATCGTCGGCGTGGTGGCGGACGTGGACGACGAGAACGTCGTGCAGGAGCCGACGCTGACCGTGTACTACCCGCTGCGGCAGATGGGCCTGGCCAGCCGCCTGTTCGTTCGCGCCGAAGGCGATCCCTACGCGCTCGTCCCCTCCGTGACCCGCACGCTCCGCGAGATGTCCGCCGAGCAGGCGGTCGAGCGCCCCCGGACGCTCGAGGACGTGCGCGCGCAGGTGCTGACGCCGGAGCGGCTGAACGCGTTCGTGTTCTCGGCGTTCGGGGGCATCGCGCTGCTGATCGCGGTCGTGGGCGTCGCGGGCGTGCTGGCCTTCTCGGTGAGCACGCGCACGCGCGAGTTCGGCATCCGCCTGGCGATCGGATCGACGCCCGCGCAGCTGCTCACGGGAATCCTGAAGGAAGGCGTGGTGATCGTCACGGCCGGCATCACGGCCGGCGCCGTGCTCGGCCTCGCGTTGGCTCGCGTGGCCTCCGCCTCCCTGGGAACCGCACGCATGCCGGGACTCCTGCCCGCGGTCGGCGCCGCCACCGTCCTGGCCGCGGCGGCGGTGATCGCTTCGCTGGTGCCGGCCGCGCGCGCCTCACGTGTCGACGTGCTGCAGGCCCTCAGGTCCGAATAGGTCGGGCGCACCAAGGACGAGGCCGTCGCGCGGAGAGCGGACCTACTCCGCGCGCAACGCGACCGCGGGATCGACGCGGGCGGCCCGCCGCGCCGGCAGGCAGAGCGCGGCGACCGCGACCGCGGCCAGCAGCAGGGCGCCGGCGGCGAACGTCCCGGGATCTCTGGGGCTCAGCTCGTAGAGCAGATCGCCCAGGACGCGCGTGGCGCCCCAGGCGCCGCCGAGTCCCAGGGTCACGCCCAGGCCCACCAGGACGAGCCCCTGGCGCACGACGCCCGCGACCACGCGAGCGGGGGGCGCGCCCAGCGCCAACCGCACGCCGATCTCGCGCGTGCGCAGCGCGACGTCGTAGGCGATCACGCCGTAGGTCCCCACCGCCGCCAGCGCGAGAGCCAGCAGCGCGAAGCCGGAGAGGAGCAGCATGCTGAAGCGCCGCTCGGCCACCGAGCCGGCCACCAGCTCGGACAGGGGGGCGATCCGGGCCGAGGCCAGTCGCGGGTCGACCTCGGCCAGCACGCGGCGGATCGGCTGGATCGCCGATTCCGGGGGCACTCGCGTCCGGACCAGCGGGAACGAGAAGGGGAACGGCGTCTGGGCGAAGGGCGTGTAGATCGCGGCCTCCGCGGGATCGTCGAGGCCGCTGAAGCGGACGTCGGCCACGACGCCGACCACCTCGCGCCACTCGGGCGACTCGCCGGGGTTCCGCAGTCGGACGTGCGCGCCGACCGCCGTCCCGGAGCCGAAGAGGCGTCGCGCGAGCGTGCGGTTGATCATCACGACCTTGGCCGCGTCCTTGGTGTCCCGCCGGTCGATGGGCCGGCCTTCGACCACCGGCGTGCCCAGCGCGCGGAAGTAGTCGTCCGTCACGGCGATGAAGTACGCGCGCTGCGCGCCGGGCTCCGCCGCGGGCCTCTCGCGCACGTCGAAGGCGGTGGCGCGCTGGGCGGTCTCGGGCGGCAACCCGGTGCCGCTGCCGGCCGCCGCAACGCCCGGCAGCGCGCGCAGACGGTCGATCACGTCCTCCAGGACGCGTGTACGGCGTTCGGGGTCGTCGTAGCGCCAGAGGCCCACGCCCAGCGCCACCAGGTCGTCCGGGACGAAGCCGGGATCGACGGTGACGAGCCGGTGGAAGCTGTGGACGAGCAGGCCAGCGCCCTCGAGCACGACCAGCGAAAGGGCCAGCTCTCCGACCACGAGGGCGCGCCGGACGCCCCGCCCGGCGGTGCGCGTGCCCCGTGATCCGTCGCGCAGCGCATCCATGCCCCTGCGGCCGGCGGCCACGAGCAGCGGCGCCAGCCCGAACATCGACGCCGTGACCGTCGACAGGGCGGCCGCGAAGACGAGCACGGTCGCGTCGATACGCACCAGCGCCACCCGCGGCACGCCCGCGGGAGCGAGCGTGCGCAGCACGTGGACCGCCGCGCCCGCGAGCAGGACCCCGGCGGCGCCACCCAGCACGGCCAGCACGAGGCCCTCCGTGACGAGCTGGCGCGCGATGCGGGCCTCGCCCGCCCCGAGCGCGCGCCGGACCGCCATCTCGCGGCCGCGGGTCGTCGCCCGCGTCAGCACCAGGTGGCCGACGTTCGCGCACGCGATCAGCAGCGTCAGGCCGACCGCGCCCAGCAGGATCAGCAGCGGCCGCCGCACGCCGCCGAGCACGCGGTCGGCCAGCGGCTCCAGCTCGATCGAGACGCCGGCGTTCGTGTCCGGATGCTCCCTGGCCAGCGCGGCCGAGATCGCCGCCGCCTCGGCCCGCGTGGTGGCCGCGGGCACCTCCGCCTTGCGCAGGAGCACCACGCCGAAGATGCGCAGCGCCCGGTTCCGGAGCTGGTCCGGGTTCCGGTCCATCGCCGCCCCCATCGTCGACCACACCTCGAAGCGGCGGTCGGGATACTCGAACGCGGGCGGCATCACGCCCACGATCGTGTACGGCCGGTCGGCCAGCTCGATCGTGCGGCCCAGGACGTCGGGCCGGCCGGCGTAGCGGCGCAGCCAGAGCGAGTGCGCGATCACGGCCAGCGTCTGTCCGTCCTCGTCCGGCCGGAACGTGCGCCCCAGCGCGGCCCCGCCGAGCAGGGGGAAGAAGCGCCTGGAGACGACCGCGCCCAGGACGGGCTCGGCATCCGCGCCGAACCGCACGTCGTAGCGGTTCGACGCCCAGCAGGCCGCGTCCTCGAGCGAGAGGCTGCGCGCCCGCAGGTCGTCGAAGTCCGGGATGGAGGTGCGCCCGACCATCAGGCGGTCGGCCGCCGGGTAGGGCAGGGCGCGCAGCAGGATCCCGTGGACCATGGTGAACAGCGCGACGTTGGCGCCGATGCCCAGGGCCAGCGTGGCCACGGCCACGAGGGCGAACGAGGGGCTGCCGCGGAGGGTCCGCAGCGCGAAGCGCAGGTCCTGCCAGAGGGTGTCCATGGCCACCGCCTGGTGATGAGACGGCCGCAGGGGCGAAGTGGTTACGGCCTGTTGCGGCTCGCCTCGACCAGCGCCTCCTCGAGACCGCCTGCCCAGGCGACCCCATCGCCCCGCCTCTCGCGCGCCTCGCGAATGAGGCGCAGGTTGCGCGCGGTCGTCTCCGGCTCCCACCCCTCGCGCACGTTCGCGAGCGCGTCGGCGAGGGCGAGCACGGCCGCCTCCTCATCCTTCCCCAGCACCGCCAGCTCCAGGCGCGCGGCGTGATCCCAGAAGTCGGGCCTGCCCGCCGCGATGCGGCGCTCGATCGCGTAGCGAACGACCGGGAGCAGCGCCTCCCGGCGGGGATCGGGCGGCTCCTTGACCGCCATCAACGTCACGGCGTTGACGCCGGGATAGGCGTCGCGCGGGTCCGCCTGGAAGCCCTGGAGGCAGGCGCCGATCGCCTTGTCGAGCAGACCGCGCGCGAGCAGGGACTGCCCGGCCCTGGCGGCCGCCTCCCAACGGTCCTTGTAGACGCGGCCGAGGATGCCGTAGGTCTCGCTGCTGGGCCCGCGCTCGTCGATGAGCGCGGTCAGGACCCGCTCGGCCTCGTCCCCGCGGCCGTCGCGGTTGAGCGCGAGGCCGAGCTGCTCGCGCACCATCACGGTGGCGGCCAGCGGCGGCGCCATGTGTTCGACGAGCGCGATCATGTCCTTCCAGGCCTTGACCGCCCGATAGGACAGGAAGAGGTCGACGACGACGCCGGAATCGGCCGTGGCCACGTCCTGGAGGGCGGCCTCGACCGCACGAACGGCCTCCGCGCCCTGCTTCCGGGCCGCCGCGAGCTGCTCCTTGACCTGATGCGAGTACCGAACGCGGTCGCGGAAGACGTCCGCCCTGAGGCCCTGCACGTCCGGGAAGCCGTCGACCAGCTGGAAGAGCGGGCTGTCCTTGGCACCCGCGCGCGCCTCCTGGAGGCGGCGCGCGAGCGCGCTCCGGACCGCGGCGTCCGGGGCTCCGTCGGGAGTGAGCCGGTAGGGCAGCCCTCGCAGCGGCGCCACGTCGAACGGGAGCTGTCCCATCCCTTCGGCGAACACCAGCACGGTGCTCCAGGGCCGGACGGCGTGTCGCACGCCCAGCTCGTAGAACACGTTCGCGTTGGCCGTGGTGAGATCGGCCACGGCGTACTCGCACAGGATCAGCCGCTCGAACATCGGCGTGTGGATGACGCCGCCGGTCTGCTCCTCGTCCGCACGGATCGGCTCCAGGCGGGCATCGGAGATGGCCGGTGCGATCAGGTCCCGATAGACGGCGTCGAAGTCGATCAGCAGGCCGTTCGCGGCGGTCTTTCGCCCGAAGGGCATCAAGACGAAACAGAGTGGGTGCAGGGCGGCCTCCCTGGGGGCGTATACCCCGCGCTCCGAAAGTCGTCAAGCCATTTCGCCCCAGGGGCCACGAGGCCCGACTCGCGGAGGGAGTTTCCCGTCCCTCGCGCGTGCATCTTCTTCAGTTGCTTCCCAACCTGCCTGCACTCGTGAAATGTGTGGCTCCACCGTCGCGCCCTGGGGTCGGCTCCCGTCCTTGCTCTCGCCCGATATCGAGCCCCCCGCGCGCCCAACGAAATGGCACACATCTTGCCCATCATCTCGTGGACCCGAGCCCGGTCCGGCTCGGTCTCGGGAGGACTCATCCATGCAGCAAAACACTTCGACTGTCTTGATACTGGCCGTCGCGATCGTCGTGATCGCCATGGGCGCCTGGCTGGCGTGGCGCCTGCAGAGGCGTCGCACGCTGGCTCGCAAGTACGGCACCGAATACGAGCGCCTCGCCGGCAAGGGCAACGCCGATCGCGCGGTCAAGGAGCTCGAGGAGCGCGAGCGGCGCGTCAGCAGCTTCCATCTGCGCGAGCTGACGCCCTCGCAGCGCGAGGCCCACGCGACGCGGTGGAACCGCATCCAGGCGGCATTCGTCGACGAGCCGGCGCGCGCGGCCCAGGAAGCGCACGCGCTGTTGACCGACGTGATGCGCGACCGCGGCTACCCGGACGCGGACCTCGACCAGCGCCAGCGGGACCTCTCGGTCAGCTATCCCGACCTCATCGAGCCGTACCGCGAGGCGTGCGCGATCGCCGCTCGGCGCGGCGGCGCGGCCGCCGCGACGACGGAAGACCTGCGCCGGGCGACGATCGTGTACCGATCGTTGATCGACGCCCTGCTCGCGGACCGCAAGGGCAGGCCGTCCAGGACCAGGCAGGAGGTGGCGTGATGGCCGATCGGGTTCGCACGGTGGAAGAGGCCGCGGACGACCGCGTGCGCGAGGGGGAAGTGGTGACGGCCGCGTCCGAGCCGATCGTGCTGGGACCGTCGAGCGCCGGCGAGGAGGCGGAGGGCACCGAGCTGCTGCTCCCCGCGGAGAGACGCGACGACCTCAGGCGTGTCTGGCTCGAGGTGCAAGGCTCGTTCATCGACGAGCCGCAGGAGGCCGTGCGCAAGGCCGACGGCCTCGTGCAGGACGTGCTGCGGTCGGTCGCGGAGGGGTTCGAATCCGCGCGTCGGGAGCTGGAGGGCGAATGGCAGCGCGGTGAGGCGGTGAACACGGAGTCGCTCCGGCTGGCCTTCCGCCGCTATCGAGCGCTGTTCGAGCGCCTGCTCTCGGCCTGACCAACCGACGTCGGGCGGCGGCCGCGAGGCCGCCGCCCGCGGGCCGCAGCCTAGCCCATCGAGTAGAAGAACTCCTCCTTGACGATCTTGCCGTCGCGGACGCTGTAGAGCGCGACCTCCTCCATCTGCATGCGCTTGCCCGCCATGGGTCCGGCCTTGGCCGTGACGTCCATGGCGAAGATCACCGCGAAGCGGTCCCCGTTGGGAAAGGGACCCTTCGAGCTGCCGCCGTGGATCTCGTTGTTGGCGAACCACCACTCGCCCTTCTTCCTGATCGCGTCCACGCCCTTGATCTTCGCGGGCATCTCCGGCGTCCCCATCGGTTCGATGCTCTCGGCGTCCTTCGCGTAGAGCGCGTCGAGCGCCTCGAGGTGCTTGCCGTCCTGGCACAGGGCCACCAGCTGGCGGCCGATCTCTTCGGTGGTCATGGTCTTGCTCCCTGCCCCCCAGGTGTCGAAGAGACAAGCGTATCGTGCGCCGCTTCCGTCTGGGGAGCATCGGGAGCGCTGTAGCACCGCGGGGCCCGCGGTCGCGTCGCGCGTGACGACGGGGCCTACGGCATCGCGGGGCGCTGGCCGAGGGCGCGCGCGACGACGGCGGCCGCGGTCGCGTGCCCGGCCTCCGTCCAGTGCCCGTCCTGCGGGTAGTAGGCCCGGCGCCCCGCGCGCTCCCCGGCGATCAGCTCCGCGCGCGGGTCGACCAACGGCAGCCTCAGCTCGGCGCACACGGCGCGCAGGCGCTCCACGACGCGGTCCGGCTTCCACCGCGGGCCGAGGCGGTGGCGCCGGCGCGTCAGCAGCCACGCGCGCTCGTCCACCTCGAACCGCGCGGGCACGTAGAACACCCTCAGCCGGGCCCCCGACGACTCCACCTCGCGCGCCATCCGCTCCAGGATCGCGGTCGTGAGGTCCCACATCTGGCGCGTCTCCGTCACGTGCACGGCGCTGAACGGCCACAGCTCCGTGGGCGGCGGGCCGTCGGGCGCAGGCGGCACCAGGCCCATGCGGGCGAGGGAACGGTGGAGGTCGGGGTTGCCCCCGCTCGTGCGGTTCGAGAGCAGCCGGAGGGCCATCGAACCCCGCCAGGGCTGGAGGTAGAAGGGCCGGGCCAGGTCCTCCTGCGCTTCACCGGCCGGAGGACGAGGCACCGGGCTGTTGACCAGGCGCAGCTCGCCGCCCGCGTCCGGCTCGAAGCGTGGCTTCCCGTCCGCCATGAGGTTGCCGGCCAGGTCGTTGTAATAGAAGAAGAGCACGACCTCGTCGGGGCGGTAGCGCGCGCCTTCGGCGCGCCAGAAGAGGTACTCCTGGTCGGTGCTCCACCCGTGGGTGCCGCCGTTGAGCACGTCCCACGCGCCGCCGCTCGCGCGCAGCAGGTCCAGCAGGACGCCGGCGACGCTGGACTGCTCGTCGACCGTGTAGCCCTCGACGAAGGAGTCGCCGAGCAGGAGCACACGGCGCACGCCGGCCGGCTTGTCGTACGCCGCCTCCGGGCCGCGCAGGCCGCGCGAGTTGATCCGGATGTGCGTGCGGTACTCGGTGCGCTGCAGGAAGGCCTGGCGACCGGGGGGCTTGCTCCAGCCCAGCGCGGGATCGAAGCGCAGCAGCGGATCGCGGACCGAGCCGGCGTCGCCGGCGAGCCGCCGCGCCCAGACGCGGGCGCCGCCTTCGATCGCGGCCAGCGTCAGCGCGAGGCTGGCCGCGGCCACGAGCAGGTTGGGCAGCAGGCCGCGAACGGTCTTCCTCAACAGCCCTGGCTCACCACGATCGGGCCGCTTCGATCCGGGCCCAGACCGGCTCGATCGCCTTGCCGAAGCGCGCCTGGGGAGACGAGGGCTCGAGCCCGGCCGCGCGCTCCCGCTCGTCGACCGCGCCCTTGGCCGTCTCGAACGCGGCCGCCAGCGAGGCGGCCCCCGGCAGCGCGTCGCGGATGAACGCGGCGCCGAACTCGGTCACCACGTTGTCGTCGCCGCAGCCGAACGAGGTCCGGTCCGAGGCGGCCGACGTCACCACGATCGTATGGTCGTCGGCCAGCTGGTCGATGAAGGCGCCGGAGTAGCAGGCGGAGATGACGATCACGCGCCAGCGGATGCCGGACGCGTCGAGCGCGTCGCGCAGCTCGGGCCCGTCCAGCCCCGACAGGTCGAGCGCCCCGTTCGAGACGGAGAGCTCCGGGTCGTCCGAGCCGTGGGACGTGAGCATGAGGAACAGCACGTCCTCGTCGGGATCCATGCGCTCGGCCATGCGCGCGAGGGCGTGGCGCAGCCCGGGCACGGTCGCCAGCGGATGCGTCTCGCGGTCACGGCCGTCGTTGACCAGGAGCAGCGAGCGGCCGGAGGCGCGGTAGCGCTTCGCCACCACGCTTTCGGTCAGCTTGAGCTCCTCCGCGAAGACCTTCTGCTCGCCGTAGCCCGCGAAGCCCAGGAAGAACACGTCGGGCCGGCCCGGCCGGCCGGGGGCGACGCGCGCGGCGGCATCGTCGATGCGCGCCGCCTGCTCGAAGAGCAGGGTCTCGTCCGCGACGGGATCGCCGCGCTCGTCCGCGTCGTCGTACGCGTCGTACCAGAAGCTCGACTGCACCCAGGCCTTGCTGGTTCCCCAAGCGAAGAGCGCCGCGGCCAGCACCGCGGCCGTGAGCGCGCCCGGTCGCGGCCGCCCCGTCGCCACCAGCGCGCGGTGCAGGTGGATGCCGGCGACGGCGGCCAGCAGCACGTAGCAGGGACCCTGCCAGGGGGGGGAGCCCCACTCGCGGATCGACAGGCCCAGGACCAGTACGAGCGGCAGCGCGCCCACCATCGCGGCCAGCACCGACCGGAAGTGCACCTCGCGTGCGCTCGCCCGGTGCGCGGCCCACGCCACCAGCAGCAGGCCGCCCGCGTACCAGGCGACGCCGCCGGTCCCGCCCAGGTACCACTCCGCCCCTTCACCCGCCCGGTAGCGGTCGAACGCCAGCCACACGGCGAGCGCGAGGGCGGCGCAGCAGGCGATGACGGCGTCGCTCGAGGCCGCTCCGCCCTCGGGCCCGACGCGCCAGAGCAGCCGTCGAGCGAGCGCGCGCAGGAACCCGGCGGGCCGCGCGGCCTCGTCGGGCGCGGAAGTCGCCGGCTCGACGGTCGGGCGGTGGGACGCGACGTACTCGACCGGAGCGGCCGGCGCCGCGTCGCCCATCAACGCGCGGATGCGCTCGGCCAGGCCCTTCGCGTCCAGGCCCTGCGACGCCCCGCGCAGGGGAAGGATGAAGGCGGAGATGGGATCGACCCAGAGGAACACGTGCGTGTCGGTGCGCGTCACGTCCCTCACGGCCGACCAGCGCGTCCAGGACTCACCGTGGTCCCGCACGGTGCGCACGCCCTCCGAGGTCAGCTCCATCCGGAGCCGACCCAGGAAGTACCCTTCGCTGGCCGGACGGCTGACGTCCCGGAAGAGGCGCTGGGTCAGCGTCGCGGTCATCAGGTAGGCGCCCACTCCGACGAAGAAGGGGAGCGGCTGGTGCCGTCCACTGAGGACGGACGACAGGACGACGCCGGCGAGCAGCGGAAGGACGACGGCCAGCACCGTCTTCCACGCGGGCACGCGCGCGCGGACGCGCACGGTCCAGACCGCGAGCCAGGCGGACCAGTCCTCCTGCGTCAGCTCCCCTTCGATGACGATGGGATCGGCGGCCGGGTCCAGCTGCGGTACGTCCGGCTCGTCCATCTGCGGCGGCGACCGCTACGAGTCCGTCGGCCGGCCGGCGGGATCGGGCGGCGCGAACCAGCTCATCTCTCGCGGCCGGTCGCGCGCCACCTTCAGCCGCCGATACAGCGTGGCCCGCGAGAGGCCGAGCGAGCGCGCGGCGCTCTCCACGTTGCCACCGTGATCACGCACGGCCTGCTCGAAGCGGGCCAGGTCCTTGTCTTCGGCCGCGGCCTGCGGCCGCGCGCGGGGCGCCGTCTCCAGCCAGGCGAAGTGTTGGCACTCGAGCCGTCCGCCGCGGGCCAGCATCAGCGCGCGCTCCAGCGCATGGCTCAGCTCGCGGACGTTGCCCGGCCACGGGTACGCCTGCAGGAAGCCCATCACCTCCGGCGCCACCGGGACGTCGGCGGCTCCCAGCGCGCCGAGCACGTGCGTGACCAGCCCCTCCATGTCGGCCGCGCGCTCGCGCAGGGCGGGCACGCTGATGGGGAGGACGTTGATGCGGTAGTAGAGGTCGGGACGGAAGCGGCCGGAGGCCACCTCGTCGGTGAGCACGCGGCTGGTGGCGCAGATGAGGCGGAACTCGCTGCGGCGCTCGCGCGTCTCGCCCAGGCGCCGGTAGCGCTTGCCCTCCAGCACCGTCAGGAACTGGGACTGCATCGGCCCGTCCAGCTCGCCGATCTCGTCGAGGAACAGCGTGCCGCCGTCGGCCACGTCGAGCAGCCCCTCCTTGTCGGCGACGGCGGACGTGAACGCGCCCCGCGTGTGGCCGAACAGCTCGCTGGCCAGCAGGTCGCGCGGCAGCCCCGCGCAGCTGATCTCCACGAAGGGCGTGCCGTCGCGCGTGCCGTGCTCGTGAATCCACCGCGCGAGCACGCCCTTGCCGCTCCCGGTCTCGCCCAGCAGCAGCACGGGCGCGTCGTGCTGGAGCGCCAGGCGCGTCTGCTGCTCGAGAGCGCGCGCGGCGGGGCACTCGCCGAAGAAGGGCGACGCCTTGCGAGCCAGGCGCTGGACGGCGCGCCGGTCGCGGCGCAGCCCTCCCGCCTCGAGGCTGCGTCGCAGGAACACCTCCAGGTCGGCCATGTTGACGGGCTTGGTGACGAAGTGGTCGGCCCCGTCGCGCATGGCCTGCACGGCCATGGGGATGTCGCCGATGCCGGTCATCACCACGATCGCGGTGCCGGGACGGGCGTCGCGCACCTCGCGGATCCATTCCAGGCCGTTGCCGTCCGGCAGGTTCACGTCCAGCAGCAGGCCGTCCACGGACTGCGCCATCATGGCCTGGCGCGCCTCCGCCAGCGATCCGGCCTCCGTCACCGCGAACCCCTTCCGCGCCAGGTAGAACGAGAAGCTGGTGCGGACCGCGGCCTCGTCGTCGAGGATGAGGATGCTCGGCTTCATGCCTGGCCCTCGGGCGCCAATGGTAGCGTGAACTCCACCGTCAGGCCGGGCCCGGGCTCGTTGCGCCAGGCGCCGATGCGGCCGCCGTGGTCCTCCACGATCCCCTTCACGATGGTGAGGCCCAGCCCGGTGCCGCCGGCCCGCGTCGTGAAGAAGGGCTCGAACATCCGGTGCACGGCGGCGCCCGGCGCGCCGGTCCCGCGGTCGATGGTGCGGACGCGGGCCAGACCCGGGACCCGCCGGGCCAGCTCGATCTCGATGCCGTCCGTCTCCGGGCTGTGGTCCGCCGCGTTGTCGAGCAGGTTCACGACCACCTGCTCGATGCGCTGGCGGTCGATCAGGACGGGCAGCTCGTCGTCCGCGGGAGCGTGCAGCGTCACCGCCCGCGGCCGTCGCGCGGGGTTCCGCCGCCAGGCGTCGATCGCGCCGCGGCAGAACGCGACCAGGGACTCGCGGCGGCGCTCGGACCGGGGCTGGGGCCGCGCCACGTCGAGCAGGTCCCGCATCAGCGCGCTGAGCCGGTCCACCTGCTCGCGGATGATGTCCACCAGCATGGTGCGGTCGGGGTCGCTCCCGGCGTCGAGCCCCAGCGACTCGGCGGCCGCCTCGACCGCGGCCAGCGGGTTGCGCACTTCGTGGGCGACGCCCAGGAGCAGGTCGCCGATGGCGGCCCGCCGCTCGAAGGCCGCCATGCGCCGCGCCATCTCCCGCTGCTCGGTGACGTTGCGCAGGATGACCACCCGCTCGCCGAGCAGCGGCTTCGCCCCCTGGATGCGCAGGAGGCTGGCCTCGTAGACGTCGCCCGTCTCCGGCTCGTGCAGCTGGGGGGGGCCGGGGGGGGGCGCCTCGGCCGTGGCGCCCGCCAGCCACTCGCGGCAGAACGGCAGCCGGTCCGCCAGCGGCTCGCCGATCAGCTCGCGCAGCGGGCGGTCGATGCGGTGGGCCAGCGACCGGTTCAGGCGGCGGATGCGTCCCTCGTGGTCCAGGATGGCCACCAGCTCGGGCAGCGCGTCGAACGTCAGCTCCAGCGCCACCTTGGCGTGGAGGAGGCGCTCGGTGAGCGAGGGGCCAGGCGCGGGCAGGAGACCGTCCTCCTGGCCGTGCGGCTCGCGGTCGCCCGGCAGGGAGGACATCGCCAGGACAGCTCCCGAAGGGATGCGCGGGCGAAGGCTAACGTAGGGCAGAAGAGGCGTCAACGACGGTTCCTCCCGTCAGAACACCCGCTGCGCCGCCTTCAAGGCCTCCTCCGGGATGGACACGCGCAGCTGGTCCGCGATCTTCTTGTTGATCATGAGCTCCGCGCGCGGGACCAGGACCCCGAGGCGGCCGGCCTTCTCCCCGCGCGTGATGCGGTTGACCTGCTCCGCGATGGCCTGGCCGATCGATGCCGACTCGGGGCTGTTGCTGACGAGCGCTCCCTCCTTGATCAGGGTCGCGCTCGAGCTGTACACCGGCTTGCCGGCCGAGACGGCGGCCTGCATCACGAACCGCCGGGTGTCTTCGGCCTGGAAGAACGGGTCGGGCGGGAGCCAGACCGCGTCCACCGCCTGGGGGCCGCTCAGCAGGTCGCGGACCGTCTGGGGCAGCGCCTGCAGTGACGGCACCTGGCGAAGGACGAGGTCCACCTTCATGACCGACGCCGCGCGCTTGGCGTCCTCGAGCTGGCGGCTCAGCCCCGCTGCGTTGAAGACGACGCCGATGCGGGCCGCCCTGGGGTTGACGGCGCGGAAGGCGACCAGCTGGTTGCGCGCCGGCACCTCGTACGCGACGCCGGTGACGTTCGGCCCTTCCAGCGCGCTCAGGACCGCCGCGTCGCTCACCATGCTGTACACGAGCGGCACCTCGGCGGCCAGCTCGCGCGCCGCCTGCGCCGCCAGCGGCCCCATCGCCACCACCACCGCCGCGGACTGCTTGATGCCGGGCAGCAGGCGCTCCGCCTCCGCCCGGCTGCCGCGCAGGTCGTAGGTCGTCACGTTGTGCGCCGGGGTGGCCGTGCGGAGCGCGTCCACCGCGGGCTTCCACCCCGGCGCGTCGCTGCTCAGGAGCAGCGCGATCTCGGCGGCCGTCGCCGGCCGCGGGGCGGCGAGCCCCACGGCCAGCAGGCCGGACAGGAGGAACAGGGGTCCCTTGGACATGCCGGCCTTAGAACCCCACCTTGAGCGCGAGCTGCACCTGGCGCGGCGCCAGGGCCTTCTCGTAGCGGCCGTAGAGCGAGCGGCCGGACGCGTCGGGCAGCGGCTCGGACGGGAACGCCCCGCGCCCGAACACCTGGTTGGGCTGCACGAGGTTCGAGGTGTTGAAGACGTTGAACACCTCGACGATCGCCTCCAGGCTGCCGCCGCCCGTCATCTTGAACGTGCGCGTCAGCCGCACGTCGGCGGTGAAGTGCGGCTCGGTCAGCTCGCTGTTGCGTCCCAGGCTCGAGAGCGGGTCGGCCGGGTTCGTGCGCGCGCGGTCGGACAGCACGCCGTCGCCGTTGAGGTCCTCGCCGGCGCGGGCGGTGAACGGCCGGCCCGAGCCGGCGCTCACCACCGCCGAGACCTGCATCGCCCAGGGCAGCTGGCACAGGCCGCTCAGCACCACGCGGTGGCGCTGGTCGTTCACCGACGGCCCCCGCTCCAGCGACGGATCGAAGCCCACCGGCAGGCCGGTCGGATCCTCGGGGTTGCGTCCGCGGCCCGAGACCTGGGGTGTTCCGTAGTAGTCGAGAACGGTGTCCTCGGCCTTGGAGAGCGTGTACGACAGCAGGAACTCGGAGCCGCGGCTGAAGCGCTTCGCGAGCGCGAAGGTCAGCCCCTTGTACCAGCTCTGGCCGTACGAGGTGTACTGCTGCAGCGCGCCCGACGTGCCCGCGCGCCCGTCCACGTCGTTGGGCCGCCGCCGGACGCCCAGATCGGGCAGCACCGGGTTGTAGTCGATGGTGCCGAGCTGGTTGAAGCCGCGCACCCAGAGCAGGTTCGTGTTCACGGTGAAGTCGGAGCCGATGGCCTGGTCCCAGCCCAGCGACACCTGGTGCGAGTAGGCCGTCTTCAGGCCGGGGTCGAGCGCGACCACGGTGGGCACGCCGGACTGCTCAGGCAGCGCGTGGTCCTCCGCGCGCCAGGCGGTCACCGAGGCCGGGAACACGCGCGTGTAGACGCGCACGTGGTCCGCGCCGTCCACGATGTCGGCGATGCCGGAGGCGGCCGAGATGTGGTCCGCGTAGAAGAGCCCGTAGCCCGCGTGCAGGGACGTGCGCCCGTCGCCGCGCGGGTCGAACGCGATCCCCACCCGTGGGGCGAAGTCGTTCGTGTCCTGCGGCGTCTCGTACTCGAACCGCGTGCCGCCGACGTTCGGGATCGAGTAGTCGTGCACCGGCCAGAACTGACGCTGGTAGCGCAGCCCGCCGCGCAGCGTGAGCCTGGGGCTCACCCTCCATTCGTCCTGCACGAAGGTGGAGAGCTCCTTGTACCAGTAGGTGATGCCCGGCTGGCCGTAGCCCTGCACGTACGCGGCGGGCAGCCCGAGCTGGAACGCCTCCAGCGCGGACAGCGGCGCCGAGCGCGCGGGCAGGCCGGCCAGCGTCTGCGCGGTGCCGGGCAGCGGGTTGAAGATGAACGCGCCGCCGAAGTAGGACGGCAGCGTCGAGCGGAGCGTGTGCGTCGCCTCGAAGTCGACGCCCGCCTTCACCATGTGGTTGCCGCCGAAGAAGCTCAGGGTGTCGGAGAGCTGGAAGCGGTCCTGCTTGCGCGAGAGGGGCGTGCTGGCGTTGCGGCCCGCCGTGGCCACTCCGCTCAGGATCAGGAGCGGACCGCCCTCGCCGTCCGACTCGCACGCGCCGTCGCAGCGCGGGTCGAGCGACTGCGACCGCTGGTCGAACCGCGCGTACTGGAAGCGCGCCTCGTGCAGCCAGCGCGACGAGAGCATGTCCGTCTCGGAGGCGGACACGAACCAGTCCGTCCGCAGGAGCGCCGCGCCGGCGCTGCGGGCCACGCTGCCGCCGAAGGGCTCGGCGTTCTCGTCCAGCAGGTCGAAGAGGCTCCCGCGCAGGGTGAGCGTGTGGCGCGGGCTCCACTGGTGGTCGACCTTGGCCAGCACCTGCGTCGCGTCCGTGACGTAGGGCACGTTGCCCCGCTCGACCGGGAAGCCGGCCGCGTCCAGCGCGCCGGCCGCCGTCTCGTCGATGTTCACGAAGTTGTTGGCGTCGGTCGTGCTGCGCTCGAAGGAGAGGAAGAAGAAGGTCTGGCCCTTGCGGATGGGCCCGCCCAGCGTGCCGCCCCACTGCCACTGGCCGAAGTCCGCCTTGGGCCGGTCGATGGGATCGCCGTGGACGTCGTAGCGCTCGAAGTGGTCGCGCGCGTTCAGCGCGTCGTTGCGGAAGAACGCGAACGCCTCGCCGTGGAACTGGTTGGTGCCGGCGCGGGTGACGATGTTGACGACGCCGCCCGAGGCCTCGCCGAACTCGGCCGAGTAGGAGTCGGTGAGGACCTGGAACTCGCGGATGGCCTCCTGGCTGAACAGGCCACGCACGCCGCCGAGGGTCGAGTCGTTGTTGTCGAACCCGTCCACCATGATGTTGTTGGCGCGCGCCGACTGGCCCGTGAAGGACAGGCCGGAGGTGCCCACGATGCCGGAGGCCACGCGGTCCTGCACGACGCCAGGCGTGATCAGCGAGAAGCTGATGAAGTTCCGCCCGTTGATCGGCAGGTTGTGGATCTGGCTCTGGCCGACCGTGTAGGTGACCGCGCTGCGGCGCGAGTCGAGGGCCGGCAGCGCGTCGGTGACCGTGATGGTCTCCTGCACGCCGGTGAGGCGCAGCGAGAAGTCGGCGCGGGCCGACTGGCCCAGCAGCAGCGGCACGTTCTCGCGCACCTGTCCGCCGAAGCCGAACAGCTCCGCGGTCACGGTGTAGACGCCCGGCGGGACGTTCGGCAGCAGGTAGCGCCCGGCGGTGTCCGTCGCGGTGCTGCGCGTGAGCGCGGTGTCCACGCTGACGGCGGTGATGCCGACGCCGGGAACGACGGCCCCGGTCTCGTCCCGAACGACGCCCTCGAGGTCCGCGCCCGTGACCCGGGACTGCGCGCTCACCAGCCTGGGCACCAGCAGCATCAGGGCCAGGGCGGCGGCGCACCACCTGTTCCAGCGGTCCATGCGTCCATCCTCCAGGTCCCGCCGGGTGAGGGTCCCCGCCAGAGACTCCTGCGCGCAGAGCAAGGCGTGAGCCAGCGCACGGACCGCTCCTTCTGCCCGAAACGTGTCCACCCGGGTGAACGAAAGTGCGGCCGAGCGGGGCCTTCGTCTCAAGACGGTGAGACGTGAGTCTCAGACGGCGTGAGACGAGCGCGTCGAACTTCCCGGCCTCCCTGCGCGTTAACGAGGCGGGGGGACGACCGTCCGCCGAGGAGGTGAGCATGGAGAACCTGGTCCGGGACCTGAGACACGGACTCCGGCAGCTGGCGCGCCGGCCGGGCTTCGCCGCCGCAGCCATCGCCTCCCTGGCGCTCGGCGTGGGCCTCAACACGACGCTGTTCAGCATCGTGAACGCGGTCCTGTTGCGGGACACGCCGATCGAGCGGCCCGACCGGCTGGTCGAGATCTACTCGGGGATCAGCGACGACCTGCCGCACCTCACCAGCTCGTACCCCGACTTCCTCTCGATCCGCGAGGGCGCCCCCGCCTTCGCGGACCTGGCCGCGCATGCCCTCGCGCGCGGCATCCTCTCGGGCGGCGCCGGCAAGCCCGTGCTGGTCACCGGCGAGCTGGTCACCGCCAACTACTTCCCGCTGCTGGGCGTGCGCCCGGCGCTCGGGCGCGGCTTCCTGCCCGAGGAGAACGTGGCCGAGGGCGCGAGCCCGGTGATGGTGCTGAGCCATGGGCTCTGGCAGCGGCGCTTCGGCGGCCGGCCCGACGTGCTGGGCCAGACGCTTCAGGTCTCGGGCGTCACCTACACCGTCGTCGGCGTCGCGCCGCGCGACTTCGGCGGGACCATCCCGGGCTTGACCCCCGAGTTCTGGACGCCCCTCATGATGGTCGATCGGCTCAACTTCTCCGGCATCCAGGCCAACATGGACGACCAGCCCGACGTCCCGCGCATCCGGAACCGCGGCATGCGCTGGCTCTTCGTCAAGGGCCGCCTCGCCGACGGCCGCACCCTCGACGAGGCGCGTGCGCAGGTCGAGACCCTCTACGCGCGCCTGCGCGCGGAGCACCCGAAGTCGAACGAGAAGGTCAAGCCCGCGCTGCTGCCCGCCACCAGCATCCGCTTCCATCCGATGCTGGACGGCTACGTGAAGGCGGCGAGCGCGGTGCTGCTGGCCGCGGTCGCCATGGTGCTGATGATCGCGTGCGCGAACGTCGCGAACATGCTGCTGGCACGCGGGGCCGCGCGCCGGCGCGAGATGGCCGTCCGGGCCGCGATCGGAGCCAGCCGCTCGCGCCTGCTCCGCCAGCTGCTGAGCGAGAGCGTGGTGCTGGCGGCCGTGGGCGGCGCCGTGGGCGTGCTGATCGCGCACTGGGCCGGCCGGCTGCTCTCCTCGATCCCCACCGACGCGCTGCCGCTGCCGATGCACTTCGACTTCACGGTGGACGCCGCGGTGCTCGCGTACGCCCTGCTCGTCTCGCTGGCGACCGCGCTCCTCTTCGGCCTCGCGCCCGCCTGGGGCGCGTCGCGTCCGGACCTGGTGCCCGCGCTCAAGGCGACCGTCAGCGGCGACGGCCCGCGCCGCCGCCTCTCGCTGCGCGACGCGCTGGTGGTGGGACAGCTCGCGGTCTCGCTGGTGCTGCTGGTGGCGGGCGCGCTGCTGACGCGCGGGCTGCTGGTGGCGCGCGCGGCCGACCTCGGGTTCGACCCGCGGCCCATCTCGTCGCTGCGGTTCAACCTGCAGATGAACGGCTACGACGAGCCGCGGGCGATGGCGCTCCGCCGCCCGGTGCTGGACGCGCTGCGCGCGCTGCCGGGCGTCGAGGCCGTGGGCCTGGCCTCGCGGCTGCCGCTGGCGCCCGACATCAACATGGAGGGCGTGCGCGTGCCGGGCCACCACCAGGCCGCGGACGACGCGACGCAGATCGACGCGACCTACGTCGACGGCGCGTACTTCCAGGCGGTGGGCATCCCCATCGTGGAGGGGCGCGCCTTCACCGACGACGAGGTGGCGGCGGGGCGGAAGGTGGCGATCGTCAACCAGACGCTCGCGCGCAAGTACTGGCCGGACCGCAGCCCGGTGGGCCAGCGGATTCACCTCGGCACGCTCGACGCGCCGGCCACCGAGATCGTCGGCGTGGCGCGGGACCACAAGGTGCGCTCGGTCGGCGAAACGCCGCGATCGTACCTCCACCTGCCCATGCTGCCGGGGCGGACCATCTCGCTCGTGGTGCGCACGGCCCACCCGGCCGAGATGGCTCTGCCCATGCTGCGCGCGGCCGTGCTGAAGCTGGAGCCGGAGGTGGTGTTCACCGACGACGTCCCCGCGGCCGAGATCGCGGCCACCACGGTGGCGCCCACGCGCATCGGGGCCATGCTGCTGGGCTCGTTCGGCGTGCTGGCGCTGTTGCTCGCCTCCGTCGGCCTCTACGGGGTGATCGCGTACTCGGTCAGCCTGCGCACGCGAGAGGTGGGCGTGCGCATGGCGCTGGGCGCGAAGCCGCGCGACATCGCGCGCCTGGTGCTGAGCCAGGGAGGGCGGCTCGCGCTGGCCGGCATCGGCATCGGGGCCGCGCTGGCCGCGGGCGCGGGCAAGGTGCTGGAGTCGCTCCTCTACGGCGTGGGCGCGTTCGATCCCGCCGCCTACCTGGTCGCGGCGGCGCTGCTGCTGGCGGTCGCGGTCGCGGCGAACCTGGTGCCGGCGCTGCAGGCCGCCCGCATCGACCCCATGCGCGTGCTGCGGGGCGAGTAGGAGAGGGTCAGCCGGGCAGGACGTCGAAGCGGCGACGTCCCTTGATCCGATAAACGCCGAAGTCGCGCCGGTCGGTCGTGAAGACCCGGTTGGTCTCGAGCTCCTCCGCGAGCACCACCAGCGTGGCGTCGGCGTAGTCCATCGGCAGGTCTGCGTACTGCTGCATGAGCGCGCGCGCACGCCGCAGCGACGCCTTGGTGGCCGGCACCAGGACGGCCGCCCCGGAGAGGAAGAAGTCCACGCACGCCTCGCGCCCACCCCCGACCGCGCCCAGCAGGTGTGTGGCCTCGGTCAGGACGGCTTCGGTGCTCACGACCGCGCGGTCCCACTCCGCGAAGAAACGAGCGCACACCATATGGTGCTTCTGGCTCCGGTCGAGCAGCGAGACCAGCGCGCCGGTGTCGAGCAGCAGCTCACCGGCCACGGCGCAGCGACTCGAGGATGTGGGCGCGATGCTTGTCCGCCAGGTCGGGCACGCCCGACTCCAGCGAGCCGATCAGGCCTCGCACCCGATCCGCGGGACGCGCCGCCGTGCCCGCCGCGACGCCGAGGAACTCGCGGAGCGCCAGGCGCACGATGTCCGACTGCTTCCTCTGCAGCCGCCGCGCCGCACGCTCCAACGCGCGGCTCAGCTCGGCGGGCAGCCGCACGGTCAGCTGTGCCTCCATGGTCCCTCCCTGCACGTCATTGTAGTGCATTGCATGGCAGCATGGGGTCCGAACGGTGTGAGGGCGGCTGCCCGGCGGGCGCGCCTGCCGGGTCATAATCGCCCCCGGTTCCAGGGGGGCGATCGATGGCCATCGGTTCCAGCCTGTTGGCGCTCGTGCTCGCGGGGCCCGCGAGCGGACCTCCTTCGCCCGATCCCTGGTCGGCGCTGCTGGGCAGCGGGCTGCTCACGCTCCAGGACACGGCCACGCTGCGGCCCGGGCGCATCTCGCTCGCGGCCACCATCGACAACCGCGACCGGGA
>JAICEW010000029.1 GCA_025923995.1 Vicinamibacteria bacterium
CTAGAACGTCACCTTCGCCGCGATCTGCACGATGCGCTGCGTGTCCTCGAAGTTGATCTGCGTGCCCACGTCGGCGCCGAAGTCGAGCCGCGGGTTGCTGAGCCCGATCTGCGGCACGAGCGCCGTTCCGGTGAAGTTGTAGAGCGTGTCGCGCTGGGAGGTGATGTTCGTGCTGTTGAGCAGGTTGAACGCCTCGGCGATCAGCTCCAGCCGCACCTGCGAGCCCATCGGGATGCGCTTGCTGAGCCGCAGGTCGACGTTGAAGATCGACGGCAGGCGGTGCGAGTTGCGCGCGCCGGGCACGATGTCGTTGAAGCGGTTGCCGTCGTTGTTGAGGTCGTTGCTCACGCGCTCGTTGTAGGGCAGCCCGCTCTGGGCCGTCGCGATCCAGGACAGCGACCACCCGTCGAGCAGCGCCTTGGTGGCCCCGGTGGAGCCGCTCCAGTACGCGAGGTCCCACAGGCCGCTGAACACCGCCCGGTGCCGGACGTCGTTGTCCCCCGTCGCGCGGTCGGCCTCGAAGTCGGCCGGGTTGGACGCGTACTTGGCGTCGTCGCCGGCGTTGCCTGGCACCACGGCGGTCGCGTCCGGCTTGGTGTCCTCCACCTTGCCCAGCGTATAGGCCAGGCTCGCCTGCACGTGCCCGCTGTAGCGCTTGCGCAGCTCGACGGTGACGCCGTTGTAGCTCGACTCCGCCGTGCTCTGGAACTCGATGATGCGGTCGAAGCTGGCGAAGGGCCGCGCGGCCGGGAAGCGCTGGACCGTGAGGGCGCCGCCGGTGGAGATGGGCACCTGGGTGGCCGTCGGCGTGCCGATGTTGATGTCGGTCGAGCGCTGCAGCTTGCGCCCGGCCACGCCCAGGTAGCTGACCGCCACCGCGACGTCGTTCGTGAGGGAGCGCTCGATGCCCGCGCTCCACTGGTGCACCTCGGGGTTCTCGAACTCGCTGTCGAACACGAAGATGCTGGGCCGTACACCGGCGACCCCCGTGGGGGGCGCCGACAGGACGGCCGGGTACGTCGGCACCTGGGTCCCGGTGAGCCGCACCGAGATCACGTTGACGCCGTTGTTGGAGTGCGCGGTGCCCACCATGATCGACGGCGTGCGTCCGTAGAAGAGGCCGTAGCCCGCGCGCACCACCGTCTTGTCGCTCGGCCGGTAGACGAGGCCCAGCCGCGGCGCGAAGTTGTTCTTGTCCGTCGCCAGGAAGCTGGTGTCGATGCCGGCGGCGGCCAGCTGCGCGTCCGGGTTGCGCACCTCCGGCTTGGCGAAGCTCTGCAGGTCGTAGCGCAGCCCCAGCGAGAGCGTCACGTCCTTGTTCAGGCGCCACTCGTCCTGCAGGAACATCGCGAACTCGTTGATGTTCGGCTCGGTGGTGGCGCCGGTGGTGCCCAGGCCCGCGAAGTTCTGCTGGAACGACTCGCCGGCGCCGCTGGGGACGCCGCGGTTGAAGCTGGCGAGCGAGGCGAACGTGTAGTTCCCGCCGAAGAACCCGGGGAAGAAGTTCAGGATGTCGTCGTGGTTGTAGTCGAACCCGACCTTCAGCGAGTGCACGCCGCGCACCCAGGTCGCGGTGTCGGCCACCTGGAAGCGCTTGATGGTCGTCTCGCGCGGGCTGAAGTTGTTGCGCCCGAAGGCCAGCACGCGCTGCCCGCCCTGGTTGACCAGCGTCTCCGGGTCGTTGGTGTTCGCCTCCCCCGGCTCCTTGTCCTGCGCCCACTGGACGCGCAGCTCGTTGAAGAAGGTCGGGCTGAAGACCGAGGACAGGCTGGCGTTGACGCTGCGCGTCCGCACCAGCGAGTCGCCGCTGTGCTCCTCGGCGTTGGTGGTGCCGCTGGTCTCGCCGTTCTGGCCCGTGTAGTTCTGGTGGTTGTAGCGCACCGAGACCCGGTGGCGCGGGTCGGCCTGGAAGTCCACCTTGGCCAGGAACACGTCCTGGTCGCGCGCGCGGTCGTAGTCGTTGGCCTTGGCCTGCACCTTCGCCAGCCCCGCCTGCGTGTCCGGGTCGGTCGGCAGGTTGGCGGGCAGCGTCAGGATGACCGGGTTGGGGATGGTCTGCCGCTGTCCGTCGTAGGAGAGGAAGAAGAACGCGCGATCCTTCACGACGGGCCCGCCCAGCGACGCGCCGAACTGGTGGATGCGGAAGGGGGACTTCTCGCGGATGGGCGTCTGGATCTTGTTGTTGTAGCTGTTCGCGTTCAGGGACTTGTCGCGGAAGAACTCGAAGGCCGAGCCGTGCAGGTCGTTGGTGCCCGACTTGGTGACGACGTTGATGACGGCGCCGCCCGCGCGGCCGTACTCCGCGGAGTAGGCGCTGCGGTTCACCTGGAACTCCTGCACCGCGTCCTGGCTGAACTGGTAGGGCGCGCGGCCCGAGCCCGTGCGGCCCAGCGTCTGGCCGAAGAAGGTGTTGTTGTTGTCCGCGCCGTCGATCACGAGGCTGTTGAGCGTCCCCCGCTGGCCGGCGAAGCTGATGTCGCCGCCGCGCGTGTCGCGGCTCACGCCGGGCGTCGTCAGCACGAAGTCGATGAAGTTGCGCCCGTTGACGGGCAGGTTCGCGACCGCGCGCTCGCCCACGGTCGAGGCCTGGTGCGTGCGCGAGGTCTCGAGAATGGGCGCGTCCGCCGTGACCGTGACCTCCTCCTGCGCGCTCGCGACCTTGAGCACGAGGTCGACGTCGAGCGTCTGGCCGATCGTCAGCGTGAGGTTCGGCCGGCGCGTGGTCGCGAAGCCGGAGAGCGCCGCCGTCACCTCGTAGCCGCCGACCGGCATCAGCGGCGCGCGGAAGAGGCCGCTGCCGTCCGTGCTCGTCTCGCGCACGATGCCGGTGGCCTGGTGCCGCACCGTCACGGTCGCGCCGGGCAGGACGGCGCCCGACTCGTCCGTGACCGTGCCCTCGATGGACCCGCCGGCCGACTGGGCCTGGGCCAGCAGGGACGCGGGGGCGAGGCACAGCGCCAGCGCCACCCACACGGCGGACCACGGCTTCAGCATCGTCCTCGACATGACTGGTCTCCTGGTTCGGTGCGCCACGGGCGGTGATGGTGAGGGCCGCGCACGGCGGTTCCGGATTTCCCCTGTGACTTTCGTGTGACGGAGACTAGCACACGGTCGGCGGAGCGGCTGCCCTAGAACCCCGGGGCCGGCTCCCAGAGGCTGAACGGGACGGCCTGGTCGTCGCGGCAGGACGCGCCGCGCCCGGACCTCGACTCCCAGACCGGCTCCGCGCTGCCGCCGTTCGCGCGCACGCGGGCGATCGCCTCGTCGATGTCCGCCACGCGGTAGTACAGGTGGGGGCTCACGCCCTTCGAGTCGTTCGTGAGCCCCAGCGGCAGCCGCACGTTCTCGACGTGCGCGTAGCCGTCGCCTCCCGCCTGCTGCGCGGGCGAGAGCTCCCAGCCGAAGACGGCGGCGTAGAAGCGGCGGCCGCGCTCGACGTCCGGCACCGCGAACGTGTAGTAGCCGACCTCGTCGACGCTCGCGTGCGTGACCGACGTGTTGCCGGGGGCCAGCCCGTTCCAGAGGTCCCGGTTCTGCGCGTCGGTCACGCGGACCTTGGGAGTGCGGATCGACCACACGTGCCCGAACGGATCCTGGATCCGGCCCGCGCGGTCCCCGTGGAACTCGTCCTGGACCGGCTTCAGCACCTTGGCGCCCGCCTTCTCCGCGGCCGCGACGACGGCGTCCGCGTCGTCCACGGTGAGCGAGATCCCGCCCACCACGCCTCCCACCGCGCGCGGCCCGCGCATGCCGTACTCGGGGTACTCGTCGGCCAGGTGGACCAGGTGGCCGCCGAAGGAGAGCTCGGCGTGGCCGAGCCGCCCGCTGCCTTCGGTGTAGCGGGCCAGCTCGCGCGCCCCCAGCACCCCCTTGTAGAACTCGATCGCGGCGGCGCCGTCGTGGACCGTGAGGTAGGGGATCAGACCGCGAACGTGTGTCATGGGGCCTCCGCTCAGGCGCGCCGCGCCTCCAGGATGCTCATGGCCGTGGCCGTGCCCAGCACGCGCGTCACGCGCAGGCCGGCCGACTCCAGCAGCCGCCGGTACTCCGCCTCCGTCCGCTCCTTGCCGCCCGTCATCAGCATCATGTTGAGGTCGGAGCCGACGATCATGCCCTCGTAGGGCGATCCCGTCAGCCGCTCCGGCGCGAGGATCTCGATCACCAGGAGCGGCGAGTCGTCCCTCATGGCCTCGCGCACGCGCGCGAGGATGGCGCGGCTCTTCTCGTCGTCCCAGTCGTGGAGGACGCTCTTGATGAGGTAGGCGTCGGCGCCGGCGGGCACGCGCTCGAAGAAGTCTCCCGCCTCGAAGCGGCAGCGCTCCGACACGCCCTGGGCGTGCAGGAACCCCTCCGCCCCTTCGCGGCAGTAGGGCAGGTCGAAGACGACACCGCTCATCCCCCCGTTCGCGGCCAGCAGCGCCGGCAGCAGCGCGCCGTGGCCCCCGCCCACGTCCACCACGCGGCGCAGGCCCGAGAAGTCGTACGCCTTCGCGATCGCGCGCGACACGCGTACGGTCAGCTCCTGCATCGAGCGGTTGAAGATGTCGGCCCCTTCCGGGTCCTGCGCGACCCACTCGAAGGTGCCGACGCCTGCGATCAGGCGGGGCGCGGTCTCCCCGGTGCGGACCGCGTCCGAAAGACGGCCCCACGCCGACCAGATCATCGGCCGCCCCCACAGCACCGCCCAGTTGCGCATGGTGTCGGGCGCGTCCGAGCGCAGGTACTCCCCCATGGGCGTGAGCGCGAAGCGGCCGTCCTCGCCCTGCGTGCACAGCTCGAGCACCACCAGCGCGCGCAGCAGGCGATGCACCTGGTCGGCGGGCGCGTCGACGGCCCGCGCCACGTCGTCGCTCCCCCGCGGCCCGGCCGCGAGCGCGTCGGGCAGCTGGAGGACGGCGGCGGTGTGGATGGCCTGCGGCACCCAGGTGCTCATGATCATCCGCGACAGCTTCACGGGAAGCGGGAGGTCGGTCTGGCTCATGTGCACGAAGATACGCGGCCGCGGCGCGCCGGTCTTGGAAAAAAGTCCGAGCGTCAACCCTCCGCGACGCTCAGCGTGTGCGTGTAGCGCGCGGCGGCCAGGAACTCCCGCGGCGCCATCCCGCTCAGCTCGCGGAACTCGGCCGTCATGTGCGGCTGGTCGTAGTAGCCGGTGTCGAGGGCCGCCTCCGCCAGCGACGACGACCCGCCGTGGATCAGCTTCAGCAGCCGCTGGAAGCGGAAGATGCGCGCGTAGACCTTGGGCGGCAGGCCGACCTGGTCGCGGAACGCGGCCGCCAGGCGGCTCTTCGAGAGGCCCGCCTCCTCCCGCAGCGCGCCGATGGGGACGGTCCCGCTGCTGCGCTCGATGCGCGCGGCCGTCCAGGACACGGCGGGCAGGCCCGGCGCGGTGCGGCCGGTGCGCTCCTCGATCCAGGCCGCGGCCCGGCGGAACCGCTCGTCGGTCGAGCCCGCCTCGAAGCAGCGCTCCGCGAGCTCCTCCGCGGCCCGGCCCACGACGTCGGCCAGGTCGAGCGTCCAGCCGCTGATCTCGCGCAGCGGCCGGGCCACGAGCGCCAGCGCTCCCGCCGGCTTGAGCCGGACGCCCAGCGTGCGGACCAGGCGCGAGCACTCGATCACGACCGGCCGCGCGTGCAGCCCCGACAGCCAGCCCGACTTCAGGACGGACGAGCCGACCCCCTCCACCAGGCGGATGGGGTCGCCCAGGTTGACCAGCAGCTCGATGCGCCCGTTCGGGAAGAGCCGCTTGTGCGGCAGCGTCGCGGTGCCCTCCGCGAACCAGAGCAGCTCCACGAGCGCGGACAGGTGCGCCGGGCGCCACTCCGCGTACGAGAAGCGTCCCAGCGGGTCGTCGTGCTCGAAGCGGACGACGCCCGGGAGAGGAGCGCGGGGCGCGGTCGCGAGGGATGCCAAGGCGTGACCTTATACTTTCCGGATGGTCCTTGTCCGCGGGATCGCCTTCATCGGCGCCATGCAGTTCGTGAAGGACGAGTTCGGGGCGGAGGGCCATGACCGCGTCGTGGAGGCGCTGCCCGAGGCGAACCGCGCGACCTTCTCGGTTCCGCTGCGCGACTCCGTCTGGAAGCCCGTCGAGGACCTCGCGCTCTACGCGGGCACGGCGCGGCGCCTGCTGGCGCCCGACGACCCGACGTTCTACGAGCGGCTCGGCTTCCGGGCCGGTCGCGTCGAACGTGAGCAGGGCGGCTTCCACCCCATGGTCGTCGACGCCCCCACCGCGATACGCCTGGCCGGCATGATCTGGCGCTCGCTCTACGACGCCGGCCGCATGGAGATGATACCGGACCGCGCGTCGCAGGCGCTGGTGCGCATCCACGACTTCCCCACGTCGCCGGCGCTGTGCCAGGCGAACGGGGCCGCCCTGTCGGGCCTGCTGGGGAGCGAGGGGAGCCCGGTGACCTCCGAGAAGACGGCGTGCGCGCTCGAGGGAGCGCCCTTCTGCGAGTGGCGCGTGACCTGGGAATCGCCGACGGCCTGAGCCCCCACTCGTTCGCGCTGGGGCGAGCGTACGATGGGGCCCATGAGCAGGATGAAGCGGCTGTTCTCGGCCTGGCGCGGCGGCTCCGCCGATCGCGGTGGGCGGCCCGTTCCCGATGCCAGCCAGCCGGTGCGGGTCGACCGGGCAGGCGAGAAGCTCCTCGAAGTGCTGACCTCCGCCTCGGGCGAGCGGAGGGTCGGCATCACGCGGGACGGGCCCGGCATCTATCGCCTGCGCGTCGAGACCTGGGCTCCCGACTGGGAGACCTTGGGGGTCGCGACGTGGATCCAGAGTGGGCACGACGGGGCCCTGGCCGAGAGCCAGGAGCACGCGCGCGCCCTGGCGGCGGAGGTGCTGGGAGAAGCGGGCCGGGACGAGGCGGACGAAGACGGCGAGCCGTGACGAGCCCCGGCGACGAGGGGCCTCCGCCATCGCCGGAGTCGGAACCCAACGCCCCGCGCCCCTACCAGCCGAAGCCGCCGCTGTGGCGTTCCGCCGGCGAGAAAGCGGGCTCTCGTCTCGTCACGGTTCTCGGGATCCTGGCGATGCTCGTGGGAGTCGCCGTCCTCGTCGCGGTACTGTTCGAAAGCCAGGCTCTCCCCGGGCCCGCCACGGCCACACCGGTCACCATCACCGCGATCGAATCCGTCGCCCACGCGGACGAAGGCGCGCCGAGCCGTTACGTGTACCGCGTGCGCCTGCCCGACGGCCGCACGGCGCGCTTCTCGAGCCAGCGGGTGCACCAGCCAGGAACGCGCCTCGTCGCGATGGTCTCGCGCGGGTGGCTCACCGGGCGGACGATCGTCGCGCCGCCCTACGCCGTGCAGCCCGACGACTGACGCCTACGCGCCCAGGCGCGGCGCGGCCGCGTTCAGGCGCCGGGCGCGCAGCTCGGCCAGCGCCGCACCGATCCCGACTCCCCGGCGGCGCCGCTCGGCGTTCCAGACCACCACGTCGTCCAGGATGCTGTAGGCCGCGGGCACCACGAACAGCGTGAGCAGCGTCGACACGGCCATGCCGCCCACGAGCGCGAGCGCCATCGGCCGCTGCAGCTCGGCGCCCGGGCCGATCGCGAGCGCCGGCGGGATGGCGCCCGCGATGGTCGCGATCGAGGTCATGAGGATCGGACGCAGCCGCACGGGGCAGGCCTTGAGGATCGCTTCGTGCCGCTCGACGCCCGTTTCGCGGATCTGGTTCGTGAAGTCCACGAGCAGGATCGAGTTCTTCTTGGCGATGCCCATCAGCAGGATCATGCCCAGCATGCTGTAGATGTTGAGGCTCTGCCCCGACACGAACAGCGCCATCAAGGCACCGCTGATCGAGAAGGGCAGCGCCAGCAGCACCGTGAAGGGGTGCGTGAACGCGTTGAACTGGGCGGCCAGGACCATGTACGCGACCATGAGGCCCAGGGCGAACGCGAAGACGAGCGACGCAAAGCTCTCCTGGAAGGCCTGGCTGGTGCCCGAGGGCAGCGCCCGGTAGCCCTCCGGCAGGACGCGCGCCGCGATGTCGCGGGCGCTCTGCAGCGCGTCCGCCTGCGACGCGCCGGGCGCCACGTTCGCGAAGATCGTGATGGCGCGCTGGCGGTCCTTGCGCGTGATGGCCTGCAGCGTCGGCTCCTGGACGATCGTGACCAGGTCGCCCAGCCGCACCAGCTCCCCCGTGCCGGTGCGCACGAACAGGCGCTGGATGTCCTCCGGACGCTGCCGCTGCGGGGCCAGCAGGCGCACGCGGATGTCGAAGCGGCGCCCGCCGTCCTTGAACTTCCCGACGCGCTCGCCGCCGATGGCGGCGTTGATGGTCTCGCCGATGGTGCGCATGCTGATGCCGAGGTCCGCCGCCTTGTTGCGGTCGGGGATCACGCGCACCTCGGGCATGCCGACCTGGTAGTCGCTGTCCACGTCCGTCACCAGGCCCGCCCCCCGCATGTCGTCCATGATCTTCTGCGAGTACTCCGCGAGCTTGCCCCAGTCGCGGCCGCGCACGGTCATCTCCACCGGGTACCCGCCGCCGCGGCTGGCCGAGAAGCCCTGCTGGGACGGGTCCATCAGCGACACGCGCACGCCGGGGATGTTCGACGTGCCCTTGCGGATCACGTCCATGAACTCCTGCTGCGTGAGGCGGCGGCCGGACTCCGGATCGGGCGGCCGGTCGCCGCGGTCCTTCATCGTGACCCAGGTCATGCCGGTGTTGACCTCGCCGCCGCCGAAGCCGCCGATGAAGCCGAAGTAGCGCTCCACCTCGCCCCGTCCGGCCAGGAAGGCCTCGATCTGCTTGAACACCGAGTCGGTGGCGTCGATGCTGGTGCCGACCGGCGTCTGGAAGCGGATCTGGAAGCGGCTGCTGTCCTGCGCCGGCACGAACTCCTGCCGCAGCAGGCCCACCAGGCCCAGCGACACCACGAAGAACGCGACCGCGCCCAGCATCACCCACGCGCGGTGGTGCAGCGCCGGCTCCAGCAGGCGCAGGTAGGTCGCCGACAGGCGGTCGAACGAGCGGTCCACCCACTGCCCGAAGCGCCCGTGCCGCTCCCCCACCTCCAGGAAGCGCGAGCAGCGCATGGGCGCCAGCGTGAGCGCCTCCAGCAGCGAGATCAGCACGGCCACCGAGATGGTCACGCCGAACTGGAAGAAGAACTTGCCGATGATGCCCTTCATGAAGGCCACCGGCAGGAAGATGGCGATGATCGCGAGCGTAGCCGCCGCCGCCGCGAACGTGATCTCGCGGGCGCCGATGGAGGCCGCCGCCACCTTGCCCTTGCCCTGCTCGCGGTGCCGGTAGATGTTCTCCAGCACCATGATGGCGTCGTCGACGACGATGCCGACCGTGAGCGTGAGCCCCAGCACGGTGAACGTGTTCAGCGTGAAGTTGAGGAAGTACATCACGATGAACGTGCCCAGGATGGACGTGGGTATGGCCAGCAGGACGTTCAGCGTGGTCGACCACGAGCCCAGGAACACCCAGCACACGAGGCCGGTCAGCATCGCGGCCAGGAGGAGGGTGAACAGGATCTCGTCGATCGAGTGCTTGATGAAGGTGGTGCTGTCGAAGTTGATGTTGAGGTCCATGCCCTCCGGCAGCTGGGCCTTGACCTGCGCCACCTTGGCGTGGACGCGCTCCCCCACCTCGACCGCGTTGGCGCCGCGCAGCTTGCGTATGGCGAACCCCAGCGAGGGCTGCCCCTGCGCGCGTGAGAGCCGCCGCCGGTCCTCCAGGCCGTCCTCCACCACCGCGACGTCCTTGAGGCGCACGGGCGTGCCGCCGCGGAAGACGATGACCAGGTTCTCGAACTCCTGCAGGTTCAGCGCCTCGCCCTCCGCGCGCACGTTCATCTCGCGCTGCGGGGTCTCGATGCGTCCGGCCGGCACCTCCAGGTGCTCGCGCTCGATCGCGTCGTTCACGTCCTGGACGGCCAGGCCCTGCGCCTCCAGCCGCGCGGCGTCGAACCACACGCGGATGTTCCGCTCGCGGAACCCGCCCATCGAGACCTCGCCCACGCCCTCGATGGTCTGGAACTGCGGCCGCAACACGTTGCGCATGTAGTCCGACATGAACGTGGGCGAGCGGTTGCCCGAGAGGGACATCCACAGCAGCGGCTGGTCCTCCGGGTTCGTCTTGCTCATGATGGGCGGATCGATCTCGCGCGGCAGCCGGCGCGCGGCCTGGGCCACGCGCGTCTGCACGTCCTGGAGGGCCACGTCGATGTTCTTGGACAGCTCGAACTCGACCGTGATGTTGGCCTGACCCTGGCGCGAGGTGGAGGAGATCTGCTTCACGCCCTCCACGGCCGTGATGGCGTCCTCCAGCGGATCCACCACGTCCGTCTCCATGATCTCGGGCGAGGCGCCCTCGTACGTCACGGAGACGTTGACGATCGGGTAATCGACGTCGGGGTTCTGTGACACGCCCAGCCCCTTGAAGACCGTCCCGGCGCCGGTGAAGCAGAGCAGACCGAAGCCGATGAGCGCGGCCATCAGCATCCAGGCGAAGACGTGGTTGCGGATCGAGATGTCCGCGAGGGTCGAGCCGTTCGCGATCGCCTTGACGTCCTCGACCTCCGGCTCGACGGGCTTGCGGTGTTCGTCGCTCACTGCGCGTCTCCCATGCCCGGCGATGCCGACGCCGGCGCCGCGCCCCCGGCGACCCGGACCGGCACGCCGTCCGCCAGACGGTCCGAGCCCTCCGTGACCACCACCTCGCCCGCCGCCACGCCGGAGAGGATCTCGACCACGCCCGTGCCCGTGCGCAGGCCGATGGCGACGGGACGGAGGTGGGCCTTCTCCTGTTGCACCACGTAGGTGACGAAGCCCTTGTCGCTGGCCTGGATGGCGCCTTCGGGGACGACCAGCGCGCCGCGGCGCGTCTCCGAGGCCAGCGTCACCTCCGTGAAGAAGCCGGCCTTGAGCTCGCCCGGGTTCTTCACCCAGGCCATGACCTCGACCTGGCGCGTGGCCGGGTCGGCCATGTCGCTCACGTGGTAGACCGTGGCGGTGAACTCCCGCGCGCCGAGCGAGGCCACGCGGAACTTCACCGTCTGCTGCTTCTGCGCGCGCAGCGACTCGGCGTCGCCCACCTTGAAGCGCAGGCGCAGGCGGCCGGTGTCCACGAGAGTCGCCAGCACGTTGCCCGGCTGCACGAACTGGCCGGTCTGCACCGCGCGCGTGTTGATGACCCCCGCGCGCGACGGGCGCACGCTGGAGCGGGCCACGTTCTGGTTGGCGATGTCGCGAGCGGCCTTGGCCGCGGCCGACTCGGCCGACAGGCGGTCGGTCTCGCCGCGCGAGCGGTTCAGCTCCTCGACGGCGACCAGCTGGTCGCGCGCCAGCGCCTCGCGCCGCTCCAGGTCGGCGCGCGCGCGCTGCTCGTCCGCCAGCGCCTTGCGATAGGCGGCCTCCGCGCGGTCCGCCTCCAGCCTGTAGCGGTCCGGGTCGATGCGGGCCAGCACGGTGTCCGTGCCTACGCGATCGCCCTCGTTGAAGCGCACGTCCGCCACCGCGCCCTGCACCTCGGCCGTGATCTGGACCAGCTCCTCGGGCTCCAGGGAGCCGATGGCCTTGATCTCGTACACCACGTCCTGGACCGCCACCGGGGCGGCGCGCACGGTCAATGCGCGCGGACCGGCGCCGCGCGGCGAGGCGGCGGTCTGGCCGCCCTTGCAGGCGGTGAGGGTGGCGGGGACGGCGGCCAGGACGGCGCCGGTGACCAAACGCATGAGAACGCTCAAGGAAGCAACCTCGTTGGCCCCACGCGCGGGCTGAAGGCGCGGGCGCAGCACGATATTGTCGCGCCGGCCGCCCTCCGCTACCAGCGGGGGGCCCGCCGGACGCGGTTAAATGATGTGCGCCCCCCATCCGCCCGGGATGGGCCTAGAATGAGGACTTCCGCAATGCACGACCCGCGCGTCCCGGAAACGCTCGAGGGCTGGGCCCTCCTCCACCAGATGTTCCTGGTGCGCTGGGAGACCTGGCGCGCGCTGCCCAAGGCCGACCGACGCGCCCGCGCGACCGAGTCGGCCGATGCCCTGGCCGCCATGAACCGCGGCGACAGAGGTGTGACGGCGCTGTCCACCCTGATCGGCCACAAGGCGGACCTCATGCTCGTGCACTTCCGGCCCGGCTTCGAGGAGGCGCAGGCGGCCGAGCTGGACGTCTCGCAGCTTCCGATCTGGCCCTACCTGCAGCCGGCGACGTCGTACGTGTCGGTGGTCGAGCTGGGCATGTACGAGATGACGGCCCAGATCCACAACCGGCTCGGCGAGCGCGGGCTGAAGACGGGCACGCCCGAGTTCGAGCAGGCCTTCGACGCCGAGATGGAGGAGCAGCGCCGCCGCGTGATGCCGCGGCTCTTCCAGGAGGTCCCGCCCCGCCGCTACGTCTGCTTCTACCCGATGAACAAGCACCGCGGCGAGCACAAGAACTGGTACGCGGTCCCGTTCGAGGAGCGCGCGCGCATGATGCGCGACCACGGCGTGATCGGCCGGCACTACGCGGGCGCGGTGAACCAGATCATCTCGGGCTCGATCGGGTTCGACGACTGGGAGTGGGGCGTCGACCTGTTCGCGGACGACCCGGTCGTCTTCAAGAAGCTCGTGTACGAGATGCGCTTCGACGAAGCCAGCGCCTGGTACGGCGAGTTCGGCCCGTTCTACGTGGGCCTGCAGTTCTCGGCCGACGAGCTGCCGCGGTACCTGGAGGGCGAGGTGCCCGAGCTGCGCAGGAAGGAAGAGGCGCGCCGGGAAGGGCTCGGATAGACACGGTCAGGGAGGTGGGCCCATGAGCCCCACGCTGCGGACGCACTTCGCCGACTACGCGTCGCACCACCAGACATCCGGGAACCAGGCCTGCCACTCCGTCGGCATCCCCCTCATCGTCTTCAGCCTGATCGCGCTGCTGGCCCAGGTCGGCCTGGCCTCGGTCGGCGGCCACACGATCACGCTCGCGCACGTCGTGATCGCGGCCGCGACCGTCTACTACCTGACGCTCGATCCGCTGCTGGCGCTGGGCATGCTCGCCTATTCGGTCGCGAGCCTCCTCCTGGGCGGAGGGCTGCCGTGGACGGTCTCGCTCGGGCTGTTCGTGTTCGGCTGGATCCTGCAGTTCGTGGGCCACTCCGTCTACGAGAAGCGGTCGCCGGCTTTCCTGAAGAACTTCGTTCACCTGCTGGTGGGCCCGCTGTGGATCCTGGCCAAGGTGACCCGCCGCACCTGAAAGGCCGCCTCATGAACCGTCCCCTGCTGGCTCTCGGAGCCGGCGCCCTGTGCCTCCTCGCCGGCTGCGGCAGCGACGACTCGACGCCCACCGATCCCGGCTCGCCGCCGCCCAGCTCCACCTGCGCGGCGGGAAACCCGGTGCCGGGCACGCCCAACCTCACGACCACGCTGGTGGTGAACGGCCTGCGCGAGCCCCTCGACGTGCAGGCGGCTCCGGGGGACCGCACGCGGCTGTTCGTCGTCGAGCAGCGCGGCCGCATCCGCATCGTCCGCGGGGGCGCCCTCGTGGCCACGCCGTTCCTCGACATCTCGAGCCGGGTGGTGTTCGGCGGCGAGCAAGGCCTGCTGGGGCTGGCCTTCCATCCGCAGTACGCGCAGAACGGCCGCTTCTTCGTGAACTACACCGACCGCAACGGCGACACGCACATCGCGGAGTTCCGGGTCTCCGGCAACGCCGACGTGGCCGACGCCGCGAGCGAGCGGCAGATCCTGTTCGTGCGCCAGCCCTTCGACAACCACAACGGCGGCGGCCTCGCGTTCGGCAACGACGGCCTGCTCTACATCGGGCTGGGCGACGGCGGATCGGGCGGGGATCCGCAGGGCAACGGCCAGAGCCTGACGACGCTGCTGGGAAAGGTGCTCCGCATCGACGTCAACCAGGGGAGCCCCTACGGCATCCCGGCCGACAACCCGTTCGCGTCGCGGACGGGCGCGCGCGAGGTCTGGTCGTACGGGCTGCGCAACCCCTGGCGGATCAACTTCGACCGCGCGACGGGCGACCTCTACATCGGCGACGTGGGCCAGGGCGCGCGCGAGGAGATCGACGTGGGCCTGGCCTCGCGCCGGGGCGGAGAGAACTGGGGCTGGAACATCATGGAGGGCACGCGCTGCCACCGGCCGTCGAGCGGCTGCAACATGTCCGGCCTCGACCTGCCCGTGCTCGACTACGACACGGTCGGCAGCAACTGCGCGGTCACGGGCGGCGTCGTCTACCGCGGCTGCCGGATGCCGGGCTACGCGGGCACGTACTTCTACGCGGACTACTGCAGCGCGTTCGTGCGCTCGTTCCGGCTGCAGGGCGGGCGCGCCGTCGACCTGCGGGACTGGACCTCGTCGCTGGGGCGCGGCCTCGACTCGCCCACCTCGTTCGGCGTGGACGCGGACGGCGAGGCGTACATCGTGGACCGCGACGGCGAGCTGTACCGAATCGTCCCCTCGGGATGATCCTGCAGACCGCGCGGCTCGCGCTGCGCGAGATGACGCCGGACGACCTCGATTTCGTCGCGTCGATGCTGGCCGATCCCGAGGTCATGCGGTTCTATCCCGCCCCCTGCGACCGCGCCGGCGCTTCCGAATGGCTCGCGCGCCAGCGCAGCCGCTATGGCCGTGACGGGCACGCGCTGTGGCTGGTCACGGAGAAGGACTCGGGCGTGCCGGTCGGCCAGGTCGGACTGGTGATGCAGGTGGTGGGCGGTGCGTGGGTCCCCGAGATCGGTTACCTCATCCACCGGCCGTACTGGCGGCGCGGCTTCGCGAGCGAGGCCGCGCTGGGCGTGCGGGCGCACGCGTTCGGCCCGCTCGGGTACGACCGCGTGATCTCGCTCATCCGCCCCGAGAACGAGCCCTCGCGCGGCGTCGCGCGGAAGCTGGGCATGGCCGTGCGCGCGCGGACGTGGCACGGCGGGTGCGAGCACGACGTGTGGGGGGTGGAGAGAGGCGCGCTCGGCGCCTAGAACGCCTTCGCCAGCCCCATCGCGAAGATGAACCGCGGGACCAGCTGCCCCTCGTTGACGCGGCGGTACAGGGGGAACTGCACGGAACCGTAGAACGTGCCCGACAGCGGCATGCGCACGCGCAGGCCCGGAGCGAGGGACACGAGGGTCGCGCCGGTCGAGGGGCTCGACTCGCCCAGGTAGACGTTGCGCCGCTCGTGCTGGGTCTTGGCCTGCAGCGTGAGCCCGAGCGGCCCCTTCACCGTCCGCGACACGCCGGCGGTGACGATCACCTCGTCGCCGAAGCGGTAGCCGAAGTCGTTCTCGACGTTGCGCTGGAACGACGCCGACGCGAGCCAGCCGAAGTCGCCCCGGCGGCCGTCGGCCTGCAGCGTCCCGATGAAGCCGAGCGCGCCGGTGCCGGGCTGGTGCATGGGATCGTCGATCTGCCCGTACTCGTCGAGCCGGTTGATGGGGCCCGTGGGCAGCTTCACCGCGGCGCCCGCGGTCAGGCCCTTGGCCATGGCGAAGCGCAGGCCGATCAGCGCGTCGCCCACGCCCGCGATCGACCAGGTCTGGCGCGACGGACCGGGGCCCGCGTCCGCGTGCAGGTCGACGCCGGGCGCCGGGAAGAACACGTGGTCGACGTCGTAGCGGCTGTGCACCGGCAGCGAGGCCAGGGCGGAGAGGCGGCTGGAAAGGCCGTAGGCCACGTCGAACTGCAGCGCGGCCTGGCGAGCCTCGAACTCCTGGTGGTAGTTGGGACTCAGGCGCCCGTTCGCGAAGTCCACCCGCGGGCGCAGCACGGGCGTCTCGCTGGCGCCGGTCACGACGACCTCGTCGGTGCCGTAGCGGCGCGCGTCCTGCTCCACGAAGCGCCAGCCGACGTCGACGCGCCAGCTCCCGCGCGCGACGTACGGCCCGTCGGTGCGCGTCAGCAGCGTGCAGTTGGCCGTCGTGCACGCGGCGGCCGGGCCGGGCGCGATCGCCAGCCACGCGAGGGTGGCCAGCGCGATCTCGAAGGTGCGTCGCACGACCATACGCCCCGAAGGTAACACGTCCGCGAGGAGCCGCTTCCTACGCCAGCTTCACCATGTCCTTGAGCTCGGCCAGCATCTCGTCGGCCGAGCCGTGGCGCAGCTCAGGGCGCGGGTGCAGGTTGCGCAGCAGCAGCTTGTCGAGGGCCTCGGGCACGCCCGGCGACAGCGTGCTCGGCATGGGCAGCGCCGCGCCCTGCGGCTGCGAGCGCGGGTGGATGCCGGTCAGCAGGTGGTAGAGCACGCCCGCCAGCGCGTAGATGTCGCCGGAGGCGTCCAGCTTGTTCTCCGGCGCGCGGTAGCCGGGCTGCGGCCCGTGCGCGTGCGCCAGCCGGCCCAGCCCCAGGTCGGCCAGCTTCACCACGCCGTTCGCGACCATCAGGTTCGACGGCTGGATGGACCCGTGGACGAGGCCCTTGCCGTGCACGACCGACAGCACCTGCGCCAGCACGCGGCCCAGGCTGTGGACCTGCTTGACGGTCATCTTGTGTCCGCCGGCCAGCGCGTCCGCGAAGCTGCGGCCCGCCACGTGTTCGGTCACGATGTAGCGCTGCCCCTGCAGGTCGACGAGGCCCAGGATCTTCACCAGGTTCGGATGCGACACGGCCGCGGCTGCCTTGAGGTCCGCGCCCATGCGCCCGAGGCCGTCGGCGCCCAGCAGGTCGGGACGCAGCCAGCGCAGCGCCACGCTGCGGCCGTCCACCGAGTCCTCGCCCCGGTAGACGACGCCGAGCGGACCGCGCCCGATCTCCTCCTTCGGCGAGAACCGGGGTCCGCGTCCGCCCGCCGGCGCTTCCGCGGGACGGGTCGGCGAGCCGGCCGCGGGCGCGGCGGCGGGCGGCGGCGACGGGAGCGGGCTCTCCGCGCCGAGCAGCGGGGGCGGCGCCAGGGGGGGCACGTTGCCGCCCTCCTCGAGTCGGGCCACGCGCTTGCCGACGTCCTGGTAGTGGAGGTTCTCGGACTGGACCTTGCGGAAGATCGCCAGGGCCTCGGTGTTCTTGCCCGCGGTCTCCAGTCCCACCGCCAGCCAGTAGTAGAGGTCGAGCGTCGTCGGCGACACCGGCTGGCTCCCCAGCACCTTCTGCACGCGCTCGACGGCGAGGCCGGGCCTGCCCTCCTCGATGAACATGCGGGCCAGCAGCTCGGTCGCCGCTCCGTAGTTCTCGTCGTTGGCCGCGACCCGCTGCAGCAGCGCGATCGCCTTGGCGCGGTCGCCGGAGCGCGCGGCCGACTCGCCGCTCTTGAAGGTGAAGCCGGCCTTCTCGTAGAGCGGGATGGCGCGGCCGCCCAGGCCGGCCTCCTCGTAGAGCCGCGCCGCCGTCTCCAGGTCGCCGGCCCGCTCGTAGCTGAGGGCCGCCTTCTCCTTGAGCCCCGCGCGCACGTAGACGTTGCCGGCCGCGGCCCAGCTCTCGCCCGCCTCGTAGGCCCCCGCGGCCTGCGTCAGCATCCCGACCGACTCGAACAGCTCCGCCGAGCGGAGGTAGTCCTTGCCCTGCTGGAAGAAGTCCGCGGCCTGCGGGACCTGGCCCTCCTTGAGCGCGACCTCGCCGCGCAGGTTGGCGGCGGCGGGCAGGTCTCCCGCCTTCTCGTGAGCCTCGGCCGCGCTGCGCGCGTCCTCGGCGCGCATGAACAGCTCCGCGGCCTTCGTGTACTGCTTCAGGGTCATGCACACGGCGGCGGCCTGCTTGAAGTAGCTGCCCTTCATGTAGATGTTCAGGGCCTTCTGCAGGTCGCCCGCCTTCTCGTAGAGCCGGCCGGCCTGTAGCGAGCTCTTCTGGTCGGCGGACGAGGCGGTCGCGGAGTACGTGGTCGCGTAGGAGACGTTCTCCATGAAGTGCTGCTCGTACGCCTGGGCCGCCTTCGTCAGGTCGCCCAGCTTCTCGTACGCTTCCCCGGCGCGCTGCGGGTATCCGCTCTTCATGTACAGGTCAGCCGCCTTGTCCCACACGCCGCCCTGCCCGTAGAGCCTCGCCGCTTCCAGGTTGTTCCCCTTCTCCTGGAAGAGCGCGGCCGCCTTGGCCGGCTTGTTCGACAGCGTGTAGACCTGCGCCGCCTTCTTGTAGTCGCCCGCCTGCAGGAACAGGTCGGCGGCCTTGTCGAGCCGGCCGAGCTTCTCGAGACCGGCGGCCGCGGCCCAGAACTCGCCGCCCTCGATGTAGGCCTCGATGGCCTCGTTGGGCTGGCCGTTCTCCTCCAGCAGCTTGCCCGCGGCGAGGAACTGCCCGCTCTTGCGCAGCTTCCCGGCCTGCCGCTGCGTCTGCCCCTTCGCATAGCCGGGGCCGAGTACCTTCCCGATGACGTCGTCCGCGCTCAGGCCGCTTCCGGGGATCTTGAACCGGACCGACGGAGCGAAACGACGATAGAGGTAAAGGACGACGACCAGACCCACGAGCCAGGGGACGTAGGGGTTACCCAGCAGTAAGTCGAGAATGAAGCTCATGGTCCCGTCGCTCGAGCCCGCATTCCTCGGGGAAAGGGCGCGTGGATTATACCCTTCTCGCCCGCTAAATCCAGCCGCACGTTGACTTAGCCCGCCCGACTGACCTATCCTCGCCCGGGACAACGACTCCGTACGCCGTTGCTTGACGACATGGTGCAGAAGGAGGACGAGGAGCGCGCTCCGCCGAAAGATCCGTCCGCAGCCGACCTGCTGACGGCACAGGACATCTTCGGCGAGGTCCTCGAGTCGCTCGGCGAGAACTACGCTCCGCCGCCCGAGGCGATCGCGCCTCCGAGCGAACGGCGCTCACCGATCAGGGTCCAGGTCTCGGAGCCCGGCGCCGTCGAGAAGCCAGGCGTGGCTTCCGCCGCCGACGAGGTGCTCCCCGAGGAGCTGGCGAACCTCCTCGACGCGTTCGATCCGCAGCCGCCTGCGGAGGACGCGAGCGAGAGCGAAGCAGAGCCCCCGCCGGTCGAGAGCCCGGCGATCGAGCCCCTGCTGGCTGTCGCGCCGCCCGGACCCGTCGCTTCCGAACCTCCGGCCCCCGAGCCCATGGCTGAGCCCGAACCGGCCCTCCCCGATCCTCCGCCGCCGGTTCCCGAGCCCGTCGCCGCGTTCCACGCGCTCGACGAGGGGGACGAGGAAGAGGTGCTCGACTCGGTGCTCCCGCCGGGCGGCGAGGACGGCGAGCCGGACCTGCAGCCGGCGCTCGAGACGCCGTCGCGGCGCGCGCGGCCACCGCTGCGGCGCCGCAAGCAGCGCCCGGGCTTCTCGCCCGAGGAGGCGCTGCGCGACCTCCAGAACCTCCGTCCGCCCTTCCTCACGCCGAAGCCGGCCGCCAGCGGTCCGATCGACCTGGCCTCGCTGGTCGAGCAGGCGCTGGGCACGCCCCAGGCGAAGGGATCGCACGCGCCCGAGCCCATCGTCGACGGCACCTACGGCCCGTACCGTCTGCTGCAGAAGATCGCGGTGGGCGGCATGGCCGAGGTGTTCAAGGCCAAGCGCACCGGGGTCGAAGGGTTCGAGAAGGTGGTGGCGGTGAAGCGCATCCTGCCCCACCTGTCGGACAACAAGGAGTTCGTCGAGATGTTCATCGACGAGGCCAAGATGGTCGCGGGCCTCGCGCACCCCAACATCGTCCAGATCTCGGACCTGGGCAAGATCGAGAAGAGCTACTACATCGCGATGGAGTACGTGCACGGGCGCGACCTGCGCACGATCCTCCGCCGGGCCAAGGAGCGCGGGCTGCGGCTGCCGCTGGACCTGACCGTCCTCATCGTCAACAAGGTCTGCTCCGCGCTCGAGTTCGCCCACCGCAAGAAGGACGAGCGCGGGCGGCCCATGCTGATCGTGCACCGCGACATCAGCCCCCAGAACATCCTGATCTCGTTCGAGGGCGAGGTGAAGCTGACCGACTTCGGCATCGCCAAGGCGGCCACCAAGGCGCGCATCACCGACGCGGGCGCGCTGCGCGGGAAGCTGCTCTACATGAGCCCGGAGCAGGCGTGGGGCAAGCCCATGGACCGCCGCTCCGACCTGTTCTCGCTGGGCATCGTGTTCTACGAGATGCTCACCGACCAGAAGCCGTTCCTGGGCAGCTCGGAGATGAGCATCCTGGAGATGGTGCGCGAGTGCCGGATCGCGCCGCCGTCCGACGTGAACCCGCGCATCCCGGAGCGGCTGGAGAAGGTCGTGATGACCGCGCTCGACCGCGAGCCGGACCACCGCTACCAGGACGCGTCGCAGATGTACCGCGAGCTGGACCGGGTGCTGCACGAGCGGCAGCCGCCGACGGCGATCGAGCTGGCCCGCTTCCTGGAGCTGCTCTTCGACGAGGAGGAGCGCACCGAGGCGCGGCCGGAGGAGCCGCCCGAGCCGGCGCCGGCGCGGTCGGAGGAGATCGAGTTCGAAGAGGCCGGCGCGGCCGCCCAGGAGGCACCCGCTTCCGCGGCGCCCGAGGGCCCGGATCCGGGCGGGATCAAGGACCCGCTGTCCATCCAGAAGCTGCTGAAGAGATTCGGCATCAAGTGAAGAAAGGAAGCTGACGAATGGCGCTCTCGAAGGAGCAGTCGACGTTCTACCAGCAGACGCTGGAGATGACGCGGAAGCAGATCAACGACCTCAACACCCAGATCGAGGAGGAGCTGGCGAAGGTCAAGGAGCGCCTGGCCGAGCTGCAGAACGCGAAGAACGCCGCCAAGCAGATCTACGACGGCGCTTGCAAGATCCTGGGCGTCGAGAACGACCTGGAGAAGGAGGACGAGGAGCTGGGCGGCTAGGCGAGCGCTCTCTTCAACGGAGGAGACTGCATTGGCCTGGTTCCGCCGCGAGCAGACCTCACTGCCCCGCGGGCAGCAGGAGAGTCGTGTCCCCGAGGGCCTCTACGTCAAGTGCGACTCGTGCAAGGAGCTCATCTACCGCAAGGACCTGGCGGAGAACCTCCAGGTCTGCCCCAAGTGCTCGTTCCACTTCCGCATCTCGGCCCGCGAGCGGCTCGACCTGCTGTGCGATCCCGGCTGGGAGGAGTTCGACCGCGGGCTGGTGAGCACCGACCCGCTCCAGTTCAAGGACACCAAGCCGTACGCCGGCCGCCTCAAGGACAGCAAGGCCAAGACCGACGCACTGGACGCGGTAATGACCGCCGCCGGGGCCGTCTCCTCGCTGCCGGTGGTGGTGGCGGCGATGGAGTACGGCTTCATCGGCGGATCGATGGGCGTGGTGGTGGGCGAGAAGGTGACCCGCGCGGTCGAGCGCGCGCTGGAGTCGCGCCACCCGCTGATCGTCGTCTCCTGCTCCGGCGGGGCGCGCATGATGGAGGGGACCCTCTCCCTCATGCAGATGGCGAAGATCTCGGCCGCGCTCGCCCGCCTGCACGAGGCGCGCATCCCGTTCCTGAGCCTGATGACCGATCCCACCACGGGCGGCGTCACCGCGTCCTACGCGATGCTGGGCGACCTGAACCTGGCCGAGCCGGGCGCGCTCATCGGCTTCGCGGGCCCGCGCGTGATCGAGCAGACCATCCGCCAGAAGCTGCCCGAGGGCTTCCAGCGGTCGGAGTTCCTGCTGCAGCACGGCATGATCGACCTGGTGGTCGACCGGCGCGAGCTGAAGGAGACGGTCGCGCGCTGCCTGCGGCTGCTGGGCTGACCGCCCTCACTTCGACAGGATCGCCAGGAACTCCGTCCACGGTCCGACCTCTCCGCGGTACTGCCTGGCCATGACGCGCACGGCCTGCGCGACGTGGTTGAGGTCGTGGACCACCCAGGTCGCGATGAGCTGGCCCAGCGTGACCGCGCCCAGGGCGGGATGCCGACCCTCGAGCCCGAGCTGGTCCTCGGTGAGGCGCAAGCCGCGGAGGATCGCGATGTTCTCCGCGCGCAGCCGCGCGAACTCGCCGAGCAGCGCGTCGATGGGCATGCCGGTCGCGTAGGCGCGGAACCCGAAGCGGTCGAACGGCTCGAAGGGCTGCGATGGGCCGTGCTCGAGGATCCGGCGCAGCCGCGGGATCCAGTCCGTCTTCTCGCCGTGGATCAGGTGGCCGACCACGTCGTGCGGGCTGAAGGTGTCGGGGCCTTCGTTGGGCAGCGTCCAGTCGTCGCTGAGCCCGCCCAGCAGGCCCCGCAGCGCCCGGGGCGTCCGCTCCAGCACCTCGAACACGTGGCTCATCCCGATGCGCATGGCTTCCCCCTCTCGAGCGCATACGGCGCGGGCCGCGATCGTGTTCCAGGCGGTGCTACGCTCGTGGCGCGTGAACGAGACACGCCTGGCCGGCCTGTGGATCGTGCCCACGGCGCTGCTGCTGCACAACCTGGAAGAGGCGCTGACGCTGGGCGCCGCGCTGCCGCGCCTGCAGGCCGCGGCGTCGCGGCTGCTGGGGCGGCCGTTGATCCTGCCGACCGAACCGCAATACCAGCGATCCCTCCTGGTCCTGACCGCCGCCGTCGTCGGGCTCTACGTCATGGCCCGGCTGTGGGACGGCCTCGCGTACGCGCTGGTGGTGGTGCAGGCGGTGATGGCGCTGAACGTCGGCGCGCACGTCGCGTTCGCGCTGCTGCTGGGCGGGTACGCGCCCGGGCTGCTCACCGCCCTGCTGGTCGAGGCCCCCGTGAGCCTCTACGTGCTCCGCCGGCTTCGAAAGGACGCGTGGATGACCCGGGCGCACTGGCTGCTGCTGCCGCTGCTGGCTGCGATCCTGCACGGACCGGGCCTGATCGCGCTGCTGCGCGTCGTGCAGGTCAGTACTGGATCCCGTGCTTCTGCGCCTGGGCCTTGAGGGCCTGCACCACCTGCGCGTCGAAGCCGTCGGCCGGCGCGCCCTGCTTCTGCAGATACGCGTCGCGCTGCTGCTGGAGCGTCGCCACGCGGGCCTGCAGCCGCGCGCGCGTCTCCTTCTGGGCCTTCAGGTACGCGAGCGCCTCCGCGTCGCTCTTGCCCGCGAGCGTGGCCGGCGGCGACGCCGCCTTGCGCATCGCGTCCAGCTCGCGCTTCTGCTCGGGCTCGGACATGTCCACCAGGTCCTTGTCGGCCAGCGTGTCGGCGAGGCCGTAGTACCCCGCCGCTTCCGCCGCCGCGGCGGGAGCCATCGCCTTGCGCGACTCCAGCCGGCGCGCGACGACGACCTGCTCCGCGACCGTGCCGCCGGCCACGACGGTGCCGGCCAGCTCGGCGTTGAGGCGCGCCAGCTCGGCGTCGACCGGCGTGATGCGCACGGGCATGCCGCCCTGGCCGTCGATCTGCGCGTAGTGGCCCATCCCCAGCTGCGCGATCTCGCGCCAGAAGCCCGCCGTGTCCTGCGCCGGCCCGCACTGGATCGTCTCCACCACGATGCCGCGCTGGCGGGCCTCGCGCGCGTGCCGGCGGTAGTCGAACCCGTCCTGGTAGCCGACCTGGGGGGGCGCGTCGCCCACCAGGAAGATGATGCGCAGGGCCTCGCCTCGCGACCACGACACCCGGTGGACCGCGTCGGACATCGCGCGCGAGACGTGCTCCGGCCAGTCGCCGCCGCCGCCCGCCTCGAACGCGGAGAGGTTCGCGTACACCGCGTCCATGTCCGAGGAGAAGTCGTGCACGCGCGTCACGTACGCGTCGCCCTGGTCGCGATAGCCGACGAGGGCGATCCGCAGCTCGGGGCGGGGCCGCCCCTCGCCGATGAGGCGCGCGATCGACCAGATGCGGCGCTTGGCCCCCTCGATGAGCCCGCCCATGCTGCCGGTCGTGTCCAGCACGAACGCGACCTCCACCCTCGGCCGGTGCGGCGACACCGCCTTCACCTGCGCCCACGCCGGGGCCGCCGTCCCCACCGCCGCCGCCACCAGGACACCCGCCAGAATCCGCATGCGCGACCTCCTGCAAAGGCGTACAGGGCGGACTGCGGGGGTATTCCATGAAGGGTCTCCCCGCGGGCGCAGGGCGGTGATAGGCTCGGGAGCATCGGGGCTTGACTGGAGGTCGATGCGAGCCGACCGCCGCAAGCGCCCCCTTGCCTAAAGGGAGGTATGCATGCGTGCATCGGTGAAGGCCGCCGCGGCGCTCGCACTGACGCTCGGGCTGGCTGGATGGGGTTGCAACGACGCGACGGAAGACCTCGAAGTCTTCAGGGCTGACCTGAGCCCGGGCAACGAAGTGCCGGCCCGGAACAGCCCGGCCTCGGGCACGGCCGGGTTCACGTTCGACGGCACGACCGTCCGCTACAGCGTCGAGGTGGACGACCTCAGCCGGACGTTCATGGGGCACATCCAGTCCGCGCCGGCCGGGACGAACGGCCCGGTGAGGGTGTGGCTGTGGCCGTCGACGACGCCGGGGCCAGGGCCCGAGGTGTCGTTCACGGACAAGACGGTGATCGCGGAAGGGTCGTTCACGGCGGCCAACGTGACGGGCATCGGCTTCGACGCGCTCCTCAACGAGATGCGGAACGGGAACGCGTACGTGAACTTCCACAGCACGACCTATCCGGGCGGAGAGATCCGCGGCCAGGTCCGGCTGGTGGACGTCGACTAGCGGAAGCACTCGCACCGAATCGGGGGGCCGGCGCGGCCGGTCCCCCACTCGCCTCGGGCGCTTGGCATAATTCGAGTACCGTGCCCCCCGTAGCGCCCACCGACGCCGAGCGGCTCCTGCGCCAGCGGGAGACGCTGCGCGAGGTCATCGAGTCGATCAGCAGCCAGCTGGAGCTGCGCCCGCTGCTGCTGAGCATCCTGCGGCACGCCTGCGAGCTGATGGACGCGGACGTGGGCTCGATCGGGCTCCACGACGCCGACGCGCGGGTCATGGAGATCGTGGCCGCGCACGGCCTGCCCGACGGGGAGCTGGGTCGCCGCCAGGGACCGGGCGAGGGGCTCGCGGGTCTCGTGATGGAGCGGCGCGAGCCGGTCGTGCTCCAGTCCTACGGGAGCGTGCCCAACCCGGTCTACCCCGAGCTGGGCCACCACGCGGTGGTCGCGGTGCCGATCCTCTGGCGCGAGCGGCTGCTCGGGTTCTTCGGGGTGGGCGGCGAGCCGCCGCGGCGCTTCGACGAGGCGGACGTGCAGACGCTGGCCCTGTTCGCGCGCCACGCCGCCATCGCCATCGAGAACGCGCGGCGGTACCAGTGGGAGCAGCGGCGCACCGAGCGGCTCGCGCTCATCGCGCGCATCGGCCACATCATCACCGCCGACCTGGCGCTCGACGACCTGCTGGAGCGTGCGGCCGAGGCCATCCACGAGCTGCTGGGCTATCCCAACGTGGACATCCCGCTCGTGCACCCCCGCGATCCCGACACGCTGGTGGTGCGCGCCAGGGGCGGCGCCTACAAGCGCCACATCGCGGGCGAGGACCGGCTCCCCATCACCCAGGGCATCATGGGCGCGGCCGTGCGCGAGCGCCGCGTGCAGCTGGTGAACGACATCTCGCAGGACCCGCGCTACGTGAAGCCGACCGGCGCGGTGGACGTGAGGGCGGAGCTGGCGGTGCCGATCGTGCTGGGCGACCACGTGCTGGGGGTGCTCAACGTCGAGAGCGACGGCTGCTTCGACCAGGAAGACGCCACCAGCCTGCAGATCATCGCCGACCACCTCGCGGTCGCGATCCGCAACGCGCGGCTGTTCGAGAGTGCCTCGGCCCTGGCCGTGCTGGAGGAGCGCGAGCGCCTCTCGCGCGACCTGCACGACTCGGTCACGCAGATGCTGTTCAGCGTCACGCTGGTCGCGCAGTCGCTGATCCCCGCCTGGAGGCAGGACCGGGCGGAGGGCGAGGCCCGCGCGCAGCGGCTGCTCACCTTGAGCCGCCTGGCCCTGGCCGAGATGCGCGCGCTCATCGCGGACCTGCGGCTGGACGTCCCCGCCCACGACTCGCTGCAGGGGGTGGCGCCGGTGGGGCTCTCGCGCGTCCGCAAGGAGGGCCTGCCGGCCGCGCTGCGCGGCTACGCGGAGGAGATCTCCGACGGGGCGCTCGAGGTGGTGTTGGAGCTGGAGGGCTACCGGCCCCAGCCCTTCGAGCGCGAGGAGGCGCTGTTCCGCATCGGCCAGGAGGCGCTCAACAACGTCGTGAAGCACGCGGAGGCGCGCACCGTCCGCATCGGCCTGCGCCAGGACCGCGACGGGATCCACCTGTGCGTGAAGGACGACGGCCGCGGGTTCGATCCCACGGCCCTCTCGGGCGCGGGCCAGGCCGGAGGCCTGGGCCTGGTCGGCATGCGCGAGCGCGCGCGCGCGCTGCGCGGCGAGCTGCGTTTCACGAGCGAGCCCGGAAAGGGCGCCGCGGTCACGGTGACGGTCCCAGGGGAGGCAAACGCATGAGCGCGCCCATCCGGGTGATGATCGTGGACGATCACGAGCTGGTCCGCGAGGGCCTGAGGTCCGTCCTGGTGCAGGAGGACGAGGTGGAGCTGGTGGGCGAGGCCCGCGACGGGGCCGAGGCCGTCGCCGCCGCCGCCCGCCTGTCGCCCGACGTGGTGCTGATGGACCTGCAGATGCCCGGGCTGGACGGGATCGAGGCCCTGACCCGCATCCGTGCCCAGCGCCCGCAGACGCAGGTGGTGGTGCTCACCAACTTCGCGAGCGACCAGAAGGTGCGCGACGCGGTGGCGGCCGGCGCCATCGGGTACCTGCTGAAGGACGTGCTCAAGAGCGAGCTGGTGCAGGCCATCCGCAACGCGCACGAGGGCCGGCCCTCGCTGCACCCGGAGGCGCAGCGCCACCTGATGCGCCGCGTCACGACGCCGCCGGCGGCGCCGGAGGGCAGCGAGCTGACGCCGCGCGAGCGGTCGGTGCTGGAGCTGATCGCGGGCGGGCACAGCAACAAGTCGATCGCGTCGGTCCTGAACCTGTCGGAGGGGACCGTCAAGGGCTACGTGAGCGCGGTCCTGTCGAAGCTGGGCGTCGACGACCGCACGCAGGCGGCCCTCTACGCGGTCAAGCACGGCCTGGCCCCCGGCTCCGGCGAGCCGCCCCGGAGCTGATGCGGATCGACCTCAACGCCGACCTGGGCGAGGGCTTCGGCGCCTACGCCATGGGCGACGACGCGGCGGTGCTCGAGGTGGTGACGTCCGCCAACGTGGCCTGCGGGTTCCACGGCGGCGATCCGCGCGTGATGGACCGCACCGTCGGCCTGGCCGTCCGCCACGGTGTCGCGGTCGGCGCGCACCCTGGGCACTGGGACCTGCGCGGGTTCGGGCGCCGGGCCATCCCGGCCGAGCCGGCCGAGATCGAGACGGACGTGCTGTACCAGGTGGGCGCCCTCTCCGCGTTCGCGCACGCGCACGGCGCGGGGCTCGTGCACGTCAAGCCGCACGGCGCGCTGTACAACCAGGCGGCGGCCGACCACGTCGTCGCGCGCGCGGTCGCGCGGGGCGTGGCGCGCGCGGGGCGCGGGCTGGTGCTGGTCGGGCTCGCGGGCTCGAGCGTCATGCGGGGCGCGGCCGAGGCCGAGGGGCTGCGCTTCGCGGCCGAGGCGTTCGCGGACCGGCGCTACGAGCCGGACGGCTCGCTGCGCTCGCGCCGGCACCAGGACGCGGTGCTCCACGACCCGGCCGCGGCGGCCGCGCAGGCGGTCTCGATCGTCCGCGACGGGCACGCGCTCGACCTGGACGGCCGCGCGGTCCGCGTGCGCGCGGACACGCTGTGCATCCACGGCGACGCGCCCGGCGCCGCCGAGACGGCGCGCGCGGTCCGCCGGGCGCTGGAAGCGGCGGGCGTGACGGTCGGCGCGCTCACCGTGTGACCGCGCTCCGCTTCGCGGACGTCGGCGACCGCGCCCTCGCCGTCTATCCCGAGGAGCCCGACGACGCGGCGTCCAGCGTGCGCGTGCGCGCGCTGGACCGCGCGCTGCGCGCCGTCCCGTTCGACGGCCTCGTGGAGTCGGTGCCGTCGGTGCGCTCGCTGCTCGTGCTGTTCGACCCCGACGTGGTGACGCCGGCGCGGGTGCGCGACGCGCTCCGCGGCCTCGCGTCGACCTCGGAGGCGCCGGACGCGGGCCGGCTGCACCTGGTGCCGACACGCTACGGCGGCGAGGACGGCCCGGACCTGGCCGAGGTGGCCCGCGCGTGCGGGCTGGGCGAGGACGCGTTCGTGGAGGCGCACGCCGCGCGCGAGTACCGCGCGCTCATGCTCGGCTTCCGGCCCGGCTTCGCGTACCTGGGCTGGCTGCCCGAGACGCTGCGCACGAAGCGCAAGGCCACGCCGCGCGTGCGCGTCCCGGCGGGCTCGGTGGCGGTGGCCGCGCTGCAGACCGCGATCTACCCGTCCGGGTCGGCCGGGGGCTGGAACCTCATCGGCCGCACGTCGGTCGCGCTGTTCGATCCCTCACGCGATCCGCCAGTCGTGATCGGTCCGGATGACCGCGTGCGCTTCGTGCCCACGCGGGACCCGCTCGCGGAGCCGGTCGCTCCCTCGCGCGATGCACCCTGGGTGGAGCCCGCGCTCGAGGTGATCGAGGGCGGGCTGGCCACGACCGTCCAGGACCTCGGGCGCAGCGGCTTCCGCCGGTTCGGCGTGTCTTCGGCCGGCGCTCTCGACTCGCTGTCCGCCACGCGGGCCAACGCCGCCGTCGGCAACGCGCCCGATCGCGCCGTTCTCGAGTGCACGGTGGCGGGGCCGACGCTGCGCTTCCTGAGGCCGGTCCGCTTCGCGGTCGCGGGCGCCGACCTGGGCGCGGTGCTCGAGCGTGCCGATCTGGGCGATTGGCCGGTGCCTCCGGCCGTGGCGGTGCTCGCGCGCGCCGGCAACGTGCTGCGCTTCTCGGGGCGCGCGACCGGCTGTCGCGCCTACGTCGCGTTCGCGGGCGGGCTGGACCTGCCGGTGCTGATGCGCTCGCGGTCCACCGACCTCACGGCGTCGTTCGGCGGGCACCAGGGACGCGCGCTGCGAGCGGGCGACCTGCTGCCGGTCGGCTCGAGCGGCTCCGAGGCGCGCGCGGCCGCGGATGCGGGGTGGTCGGATGACGGTGACGCGGTGACGGCGCGCGTAGTCATGGGACCCCAGGACGATCACTTCGCGCCCGAGACGCTCGCGCGCTTCCTCGCCGCCGAGTGGGCCGTGGCCGGCACGTCCGATCGCGCGGCCTGCCGATTGATCGGCCCGACCCTCGAGCACGCGGGCCCTTCCGAGATCTCGTCCGAGGGAATGGTGCCCGGGTCGATCCAGGTGCCGCCCGACGGCCAGCCGATCGTGATGCTGGCGGACGGCCCGACGACAGGCGGCTACCCGAAGATCGCGACGGTCGTGAGCGCGGACGTGCGGCTCCTGGCCCAGCTGCTGCCCGGCACGGGGCGCGTCCTCTTCGCAAGGTGCCGTTAAGATAGACGAAGCCTTCGACCTCCAATGCCTGGCAACGCCTCCAAGGCGCTGGCGACCGCGTTCGCGGGCATCCTCGCGGCGCTCGTGCCCCGTCCCCTCACGGCACAGTCGTGCGTCAGTGCTGGCTTCCTTCCAGCGGCCACCACCGCGGTGGGCCCCAACGCGACGGGGATCGTGGCCGAGGACTTCAACCGTGACGGTCGGATCGACCTCGCGGTTGCGAGCGCGGCGTCGTCGAGTGTTTCCCTGCTGCTGGCGGCGGAGCCGAGCGGGTTCCATCCAGCCGCAACGATTCCCGTCGGACCGGCGCCGTTCGCACTCACGTCGGCCGACGTCAACCGCGACTCGAAGCCGGATCTGCTCGTCCCCAATCGGGACGCCAACAACGTCTCGATCCTGCTCGGCGACGGGGAGGGCGGCTTCACGGCGGCACCGACGGTCGGCGTGGGCGTTGCACCCGTGGGCATCGCGGCCGCGGACTTCGACCGCGATGGCGATGTTGACTTCGCCGTCGGGAACGCGGGGTCGGCGAGCGTGTCGGTGCGGCTGGGCGCGGGTGATGGCACCTTCACTGGCGCCGAGGTGCCGGTGGGCTCATCTCCCAGGGGGATCGTGACCGGCGACCTCAACCGGGACGGCCGACTCGACCTGGTTGTCGCCAGTTTCGATGGCGGAGCCGTCTCCGTGCTGCTGGGGAACGGAGCCGGCGGTTTCGGCGCGGCCACCGCCTTTCCTGCGGTGGCCGGCGCACTTGGAGTGGCGATCGCCGACTTCGACCGGAACGGCCGCCCCGATGTGGCCGTCACCGGCTTCTCCAGCGATGCCGTCGCCGTGTTGCCCGGCGACGGCATCGGTGGGCTGGGAGTGCCGGTCGTGAGCACCGCAACGGGTCAGCCGCGAGGCATCGCGGTGGCCGATTTCGACCGGGACGGCCGGCTCGATCTCGCGGTTTCGCTGAATGCTGCGAACGCTGTCGCCGTGCTGCGCGGAGAGGGCAATGGCGCGTTCGTTGCTGCTGCGCCGGTCCCGTCAGGCGACGCACCGAACGGGTTGGTGGCCGCGGATATCGATCGCAACGGCAACGCGGATCTCGCGATTGCCAACCAAGGCTCGGCCAACGTGTCCATTGCTCTCGACGCGCCGCCTCCTGCCTGCACGCGGTCGTCGTTCCCCTCAGCCCCCCAGACGTTCCGGATGGGCAGCGGCGACGGGATCATTGGAGCCGGCGACTTCAACAACGATGGCGCGCTCGATGTGCTCGGACTCACCCTCGGGGCGGGGCTGACGTTCATGGCGGGTGAGGGATCCGGGCAGTTCACCGCCGGCGCCTCCGTGGGCCAAACGGGCACGTTCCGAGCGCTCGAGGTGGCCGACCTCAACGCCGATGGCAACCTTGACGCGGTCGCAACCCAACCCCAGGACGGCCTCATCCGGGTCTTCCTGGGTGACGGCAGGGGCGGCTTCACGCAGACACACTACGCGGCCGGCCCCTTCCCCGAGGGGCTCGCCATCGCCGACCTGAACGGCAACGGAGTGCCGGACCTGGCGGTCACCCTGAACGGAGGCGGGGTGGTCATGACCCTGCTCGGCACGGGGACCGGGACGTTCACGAGCGGAGGGGTGTGGCCCGCCGGCCCAAACCCCGGCGCCATCGTGGCATACGACCTGAATGGCGACGGCCGCATGGACCTCGCGGTTGCGGATCGACCGTTCGTCCCCAGGCAAGTCGTGGTCCTCCTCGGCAACGCCACCGGCGGGTTCGATCTCCTGCCACCCTTCCCAGTCGAGGTCTACCCGACAGGCATGGTGGCGGCCGACCTGAGCGGCGACGGGATTCCGGACCTCGCGGTCGTCGATTACTGGATCCCCCGTGTCGTCATCTACACCGGCAACGGTGACGGCACGTTCGCGATGGGCCCGGACATTCCCCTCACCGGCAACACCTACGCGGTCGAGACGGCCGACCTCGACTCCGATGGACGGCCGGAGCTCCTGGTCACCAACTTCGAGCCACTCGTCAGCGTGATCCGGGGGGACACGGCCTCCGGCTTCGTCGCTCGCCACTACCCGATCGCCCGCGCCAGCTCCTCGGTGGGTGCGGGTGACTTCGACTCGGACGGGCGCGCGGATGTCGCCGTCGGCGACTGGTCAGGGGTCTTCTCGCTGCTGCGAGGGGACGGAGAAGGCGGCCTGGTGACGGCTGCGGCGATCCCGGTCGGCGCCGCGCCCACGTCCCTGGCCGCTGCGGACCTGGACCGGGACGGCCGTGAAGATCTCGTGCTCGGCCACGCGGACGGCGTGTGGACGATGCGCGGGAATGGAGCCGGGGGCTTGGGGGAGCCTCAACCGACGCCATTGGGCTTCGAGCCGGCCGCGACGCTTCTGGCGGACATGGACGGGGACGGGATCGTCGATCTCGTGGCCACCGACCCGGGCGCTGGCGTCGTGGTGGTGCGGTCCGGCAACGGCTCAGGCACGTTCGGTGCGCCCTCCGCGTACGCGACGGGCGCGGGCGCGCGTCGGGTGGCATCCGGCGACTTCGATGGCAACGGTCGGCCGGATCTGGCCGTCTCCAACGTCGAAGCCCAGACCGTATCGATCCTGCTCAACGACGGCTCGGGGACGCTGGTCGCCGCTCCACCGTTGGCCATGGCCGGCATGCCGTCGGGCCTCGCGGTCGGCGACTTCGACCGCGACGGGCGCGTGGATCTCGCCATCACCAATCGCGTCGAGCTCGAGGGCAGCTTCACCGTCTGGCGCGGGCAGGGCGACGGCACCTTCACGAACCTGGCCACGGTGGCCGCCGCACCGTTTCCCGACGACTCCTTTGCCCAGGATCTCGACGGCGACGGGATCCTCGACCTCTCGGTTCTCTGTGACTATGCGTTCTTCACGATCGTTCGGCATTTCGCGGGGGACGGTCGCGGGGGGTTCGTCGAGATCGAGCCCGCCCTCGGATCGTGGGTCGGCATCGGCGAGGCCCGACAACTGGTGATGGCCGACATCGACCGCGATGGCCGTCTCGATCGACTGGTCGCCAACTACGGGAGCAACCTCTCGATCGGTCGCGGCCGGGGCGACGGGACCTTCGATGCCGCCCAGGGGTTCATCACCGGCCTGACGCCGTCGGCGCTGGCCGTGGCCGACTTCGATCGGGACGGACGGAGCGACGTTGCGGTCGTCCAGCGCGAGGATTCGAGTGTCGTGATGATGCTCAGCACCCGGTGCCAGCCGCAGCGGCTACGCGTGCAGCGCGAAGTCTCGTCCTGCGACGCACCCGGGGTCCCTTTTGCGGTCCAGCCGCGCCTGGAGGCGGTGGACGACGGCGGCAACGTCGCGGCGTGCGCGCGCGGCAGCGTGCAGGCCTCGATCGTGACGCAGCAACCGGCGGTGTTGCTGGGGACGACGAGCGTCCCGCTGCTGTCGGGCGCCGCGCAATACGTCGACCTCGCGGTCGACCAGCCGGTCTTCGGCGCACGTCTGCGATTTGCCTCGGGAGGGATGAGGGCGGCTCGCGGCCGCACCTTCACGCAGGGGCTGGGCGTGAACATTGCCGGCCCGAGTCCCGTCGCCCTGGGATCCTCGCCGACGTACGACGCCGGAAGCGGCTAC
>JAICEW010000030.1 GCA_025923995.1 Vicinamibacteria bacterium
CGACCAAGTCTCCCGAGGCGCTGCGGCTCCTCAAGGAGCTGCAGGGCCGCATCGAGAACTTCCAGTTCGGGCCCGCCAACGTCGAGCTGGGCAAGAAGCTGGCCGCCGCCGATCCCAACTTCGCGATGGGCATCTACTACGCTTCGGTGGTCGAGCCCAACCAGGACGAAGCGGTCAAGGCCTACGAGCGCTCGCGCGAGCTGGCCAAGAAGGCTTCCGAGGGCGAGCGCCGCTTCATCGAGGCCATGCAGTACAACCGCTTGAACCAGGGCGTGGACTTCCGCAAGTCCATCGACCCCCTCGTCGGGATCGCCAACGACTATCCGGGCGAGCGGCTCGTGTTCATGATCCTGGGCCAGCTCTACAACGCGGACGGCAAGGGCGACCTGGCCGCGGAGGCGTTCAAGAAGGCGCAGGCCATCGGCCCCCGCTCCGCTCGCGCCGAGGCGTTCCTGGCCGGGCACGCGCTGCTGCAGGGCCGCTACGCGGACGCGCGCGCGCAGTACGAGGCGGTCGAGAAGAACCTGCCCAAGGGCTCCGTGCCGTTCGCCATCCGCTTCGGGACGACCTTCAGCCACCTGTACGAGGGCAACACCGACGCCGCGCTCGCGTCCCTCAAGACCTACCTCGACGAGTACCGCGCGAACGGCCTCGACCAGCAGTTCCCCGAGGTCTTCATCTGGAACGCCATGGCCCGCATCAACCTGGAGAACGACCGGCTGGACGAGGCCATGAAGGACTACGAGAAGGGCTACGAGAGCATCCCCAACAGCAAGCTGCCCGAGGACCAGAAGACGACCTGGCTGGGCCGGCTCCACCACGGCAAGGCCCGCACGCTGGCCCGCATGGGCAAGCACGAGGAGGCCTGGAAGGAGGTCGAGACGGTCCGCAAGATGATCGTCGACGGCGGCGAGGCGGGCCGGCAGTACTGGAAGGCGTACCACTACCTCGCGGGCTACGCGAAGCTGCAGGCGGGGCAGAACGAAGCCGCGCTGGAGCACCTGCTCCAGAGCGACGAGAACGATCCCTTCCACACGCTGCTGCTGGCGCGGGCCTACGAGCGGCTGGGCCGGAAGGCCGACGCCAAGGCCGCCTACCAGAAGGTCGTCGACTCCCAGGCGGCCGGCATCGAGCGGCCGCTCGCGTATCCGGAGGCGAAGAAGAAGCTGGCGACGCTCTAGCGGTCGCGCCGTGAAGGAGCCCGCGAGGTGACGGTGGCCTCGCGGGCTCTTCTACGCGCGGTCCAGCCGCTCCAGGGCCCACCGCGCGTGCTCGCGCACGAGCGGGTCCTCGTCCGCGGCGAGCCGGTCGAGGATCGGCCGTTGCGACGGATCGCCGCCGTTGCCGATCGCGACGGCGACGTTGCGCAGCAGCCCGCGGCGCTTCGCGCGCTTGACGGGGCTGCGCCGGAACGCCTCGCGGAACCCCTCTTCGGAGAGCCCCGCGAGCCGTTCCAGGTCCGGGGCCACCAGTCCTTCGCGCGGCTCGAACGCGAGGCCGCCCTGGTGCCGCCGCCTGCGGTTCCAGGGGCACACGTCCTGGCAGATGTCGCACCCGAACACGTGCCCGCCCAGGCCCTCGCGCCGGTCCTCGGGGATCGCGCCCTTCAGCTCGATCGTCAGGTAGCTGATGCAGCGCGTCGCGTCCAGCTCGTAGGGCGCGGGCAGCGCCCCGGTCGGACAGGCATCCAGGCACGCGGTGCACGTGCCGCACATGTCGAGCCGTGGCGTGTCCGGCACCAGCGGCAGGTCCGTCACCGCCTCGCCCAGGAAGAACCACGAGCCGTGCTCGGGATGCAGGAGGCAGGTGTTCTTGCCCCACGCGCCCAGCCCCGCCGCGGCCGCGTACGCGCGCTCCACGATGGGGCCGGTGTCCACGTACGTGCGCGACTGGAAGGCGCCGGCCTCGCCGGCGAGCCGCGCCACGAGCCGTTCGAGGAGCGCCTTGAGGACGTCGTGGTAGTCGTCGCCCCACGCGTAGCGCGCGATCCAGCCGCCCGCCGTCGCCTCGGTCGAGTACGGGTGCGCCGTGTCGTACTGGAGGCCGACCGCGAGGACCGATCGCGCCCAGGGGAAGGCGACGCGCAGGTCCGCGCGCCGGTCCGCCTGGCCCGTGAGGTACGACATCTCCCCGGCGCGGCCCTTCGCGAGCCACGTCGCGAAGTGGGCCAGCTCCGGCGGAGGGTCGGGGGCCGCGATGCCGACCAGGTCGAAGCCCACCTCGCGCGCGAGCGTCTTGGCCCGAGCAGTGAGGGCCTCGGGGTTCATGCGCGCCGCCGGCGGCCCAGGCCGCGCAGCAAGGCCAGCTCGCGCCGCCAGGCTTCGAGCCCGCCCGGCGTCTCCAGCACCTTGGGGACGTCGCGCAGGCGCGGGTCGGCCAGCAGGCGCCGGAACGTGCGCAGCCCCAGGAAGCCCTCGCCGATCGGCGCGTGGCGGTCCACGCGGCTGCCCAGCGGCTTGCGCGCGTCGTTGAGGTGGATGGCGCGCAGCTTCCCGAGCCCGACCACGCGGTCGAACTCCCGGAGCGTCTTCTCGTACCCGCGCGGCGTCGCGATGTCGTATCCGGACGCGAAGAGGTGGCAGGTGTCGAGGCAGACGCCGACGCGCTCGGGCGACTGCACGCGCATCAGCACGTCGGCCAGGTGCTCGAAGCGATGGCCGACGCAGGAGCCCTGGCCGGCCGTGATCTCGATCGCTGGCATCACGCGCGCGCGGCGGCAGGCGGCCAGCACGACGTCCAGGCTCTTCGCGACCGCGCGCACGCCCGCGTCCTCGCCCGCGCCCAGGTGCGCGCCGGGGTGGAACACCAGCAGCGGGATGCCCAGGTCGTGGCAGCGTGTCATCTCGACGCGGAACGCCTCGCGTCCGCGCTCGGTGAGGACCGGATCGGGGCTGGCCAGGTTGATGAGGTAGGACGCGTGCGACATGACCGAGCGCACGCCGCTTCCTTCCATCGCCTGACGGAACGCGTCCGCCTCCTCGCCGCCCAGCGGCCGCGCGGCCCACTGGCGCTGGTTGCGCGTGAAGACCTGGATGGCGGTCGCGCCGATGTCGCGGCCGTGCGCGGGCGCGTTGTGGAGGCCCCCCGCCGTGGGCACGTGGGCGCCGAGCAGGTCCGTCACGTGCGAACCGGGATCCGCCTCCGTCCGGCGCGCAGGAAGAACCGCCCGCCGTCCTCCTCGACGTGCTCCAGCAGCGTCTGGTGCGGGCCGCGGCCGAGTAGGGCCGCGAAGCAGCCGTCGCGCACGCGGCACTCGAACCGGCCCGTGGTCTCGCTCATCCCCAGCGCGTCGTCCCCGATGCGCTCCGCCGAGCGGTCGTCCAGGAAGACCCAGGCCTCGTCGTGGTCGTCGTCGACGCGCAGGCTGACCACCTCGAACGGCGGGCCCTCGATCGTCACCGGCACCCGTTGCGCCCCGTCCACCACGAAGTCGCCCCTCTCCTCGTGCACGAGGCGGGCCTTCAGGTAGCGCAGCCCCTGCTCGTGCGCGACCGGCAGGTCGCCCACGCGCCACGAGCCGTCCGGGCACACGCGCAGCCCTTCGGGGATCAGGAAGGTGGGCGGCACGCCCGCGATTATTGTCGATCGGCACCCGGCGCGCGAGAGGGCCGTGCGGCTCGCCCCGCCCTATACTGGCTCGAGGAGGCGAACCGTCATGGCCACGCAGGTCGTGCTGCCGGAAACGATCACCCGGGCGGGCGCCGACGAGATGCAGGAGCGCATCGCGGCGGCGAAGGCGGCGCTGGGCAAGCGCCTGGTCGTCCTGGGCCATCACTACCAGCGCGACGAGGTCATCCGCCACGCGGACTTCACGGGCGACTCCTTCAAGCTGGCGCAGGCGGCTGCCACCCGGCCGGAGGCGGAGTTCATCGTCTTCTGCGGCGTGCACTTCATGGCGGAGTCGGCCGACATCCTCTCCGCGGACCACCAGAAGGTGATCCTGCCCGACCTCAACGCCGGCTGCACCATGGCCGACATGGCGGAGACGGACCAGGTCGAGGACTGCTGGGAGCAGGTGACGTCGGAGATCGGCGAGGACATCCTGCCGGTCACGTACATGAACTCCACGGCGGGCCTGAAGGCGTTCGTGGGCCGGCACGGCGGCGCCGTCTGCACGTCTTCGAACGCGCGGGCGGTGCTCGACTGGGCCTTCCGCCAGAAGCCGCGTGTGCTGTTCTTTCCGGACCAGCACCTGGGCCGCAACACGGGCTACCGCATGGGCATCCCGCTCCCGGCGATGCCCGTCTGGGATCCGTACGAGCCGGTGGGTGGCCTGGAAGGGCGTGACCTGCCCGCTGCCAGGATCATCCTCTGGAAGGGGCATTGCTCCGTGCACAACCGGTTCACGCCGGACATGGTCGACCGCCGGCGCGCGCAGATCCCCGGCGTGCAGGTGATCGTGCACCCCGAATGCCGCTTCGAGGTGGCCCAGAAGTCGGACGCCATCGGCTCGACCGAGGGGATCATCAAGACCGTGCAGGCCAGCCCGGCCGGCACGAAGTGGGCGGTGGGCACCGAGCTCAACCTGGTGACGCGCCTGGCCCGCGAGTGCGCGCCCGAGCGCCAGGTGGTGAGCCTGGACGACTGCTTCTGCGTCTGCAGCACCATGTTCCGCATCGACCCGCCGCACCTGCTGTGGGTGCTCGAGAACCTGGCCGAAGGGCGCGTGGTGAACCAGGTGAAGGTCCCTCCGCGCACGACGCGGGAGGCCCGCATCGCCCTCGACCGCATGCTGGAGATCCGCTAGACTCGAAGCGAAGCACATTCTGCTGGGGGGGCCCTCGCGAGGGCTGAGAGGGTGGGCGACGCCACCGACCCCTTGAACCTGACCTGGTTAGGACCAGCGTAGGGAAGCGCTAAAGGCCGACCCCAGGGGGTCGGCCTTTGTCGTCTGGCCTCGCGGAAAGGAAGCCATGGAGAGAACGCAGTTCACGGGTGACACCGCCACGCAGATGCACTTCGCACGCAAGGGAGTGGTGACGCCCGAGATGAGGCGCGTCGGGGAGCGCGAGCAGGTGGAGCCGGAGTTCATCCGGGACGAGGTGGCGCGCGGGCGCATGGTCATCCCCGCGAACGTGAACCACGCGGCGCTCGACCCGATGGGCATCGGCATCAACGCGCTGTGCAAGATCAACGCGAACATCGGGAACTCGTCGGTCCACTCCAACGTGGAGCAGGAGCTCACGAAGCTGCACCAGGCGGTCCACTTCGGCGCCGACACGGTCATGGACCTCTCGACCGGCGGCGGCATCGACGAGATCCGCGCGGCCATCATCGCCGCGTCGCCCGTGCCCATCGGCACCGTGCCCGTCTACCAGGCCGTGCAGCAGGTGACGCGCGTCGAGGACCTGACCGCGGACGACCTGATCGACAACATCGAGCACCAGGCGAAGCAGGGCGTCGACTACATGACCGTGCACTGCGGCGTGCTCTACGAGCACCTGCCGCTCGTCCAGAACCGCATCACCGGCATCGTGTCCCGCGGCGGCGCGCTGCACGCGCAGTGGATGGTCCATCACAAGCGGCAGAACCCGCTCTACGTGCACTACGACCGCATCCTGGAGATCGCGCGCATGTACGACGTCACGCTCTCGCTGGGCGACGGGCTGCGGCCGGGGTGCCTCGCCGACGCCTCCGACGCCGCCCAGTTCGCGGAGCTCAAGACCCTGGGCGAGCTGACGCGCAAGGCGTGGGAGAAGGACGTGCAGGTGATGGTCGAGGGCCCGGGCCACGTGCCGTTCGACCAGATCGCGATGAACGTCTACAAGCAGATCGAGGAGTGCAGCGAGGCGCCGTTCTACGTCCTGGGGCCGCTCGTGACCGACATCGCTCCCGGCTACGACCACATCACGTCCGCCATCGGCGCCACCATGGCCGGCTTCGCGGGCGCGGCCATGCTCTGCTACGTGACGCCCAAGGAGCACCTGGGCCTGCCGGATGCGGACGACGTCAAGCAGGGCGTGATCGCGTACAAGATCGCGGCCCACGCCGCCGACGTGGCGCGCCATCGCAAGGGCGCCCGCGACCGCGACGACGCCCTCTCCCGCGCCCGCTTCGCGTTCGACTGGAACGAGCAGTTCCGGCTCTCGCTGGACCCCGAGACCGCGCGCAGCATGCACGACGAGACGCTGCCGGCCGAGGGCTACAAGACCGCCGCCTTCTGCAGCATGTGCGGGCCCAAGTTCTGCTCGATGAACGTGAGCGCCCACGCGATGGCGAAGCTGGAGCCGCTGGAAGCCGCGCGGTAGCCTGGTGGGCGAGCCGGTCACGTTCGCGGCCAACGGCGGGACGTGCGGGGGCTACCTCGCGCGTCCCCCGTCTTCCGGTCCGGGCGTCGTCGTGATCCAGGAGTGGTGGGGCCTCGACGATCACGTCAAGTCGATCGCCGACCGCTTCGCGGCGGAGGGATTCGTCGCGCTGGCGCCGGACCTGTACCACGGGACGGTCACGAAGTCGCCGGACGAGGCGCAGAAGCTGCTCATGGCTCTCGACATCGCGCGGGCCGAGAAGGACCTGCGGGGCGCCGTCCGCTTCCTGCGGGACGACACGAAGTCGCCCGTGGGCACGGTCGGCTTCTGCATGGGTGGCACGCTCAGCCTGTACGCGGCGTGCGCGAACGGCGCCGACGTCGCGGCCTGCGTGGTGTTCTACGGAGGCCATCCGAAGGCGCCGTACGACTTCGACGGGCTCAGGGCGCCGGTGCTCGGGCACTGGGCCGAGAAGGACCCGGGCGCGAACGCCAACGCCGCGAACGTGGAGAAGGCGTTGCGCGAGCGGGGCAGGTCCTTCGAGTTCCACACGTACCCGGGCACCGGGCACGCGTTCTTCAACGACACGCGACCGGTCCACGACCCCCGCGCGTCCGCGCTGGCCTGGCAGCGCACGCTCGCGTTCCTGCGCGCGCACCTCAAGCCGTCCGCGTGATCGTCCGGGTCCCCACGCTGGTCGTGATCGGCGGCGGGGACGTGGGCGAGCGCTACGTGCGCCAGCTGGTGAGGGCGGTGGCGGCCGGCCGCCTGGAGACGGAGCGCATCGTCGTGGTGGACCGCGATCCCGCCTGCGCCGCTCGCGTCCACCACGACCCGCGGCTGCGCTTCGACGTGGCGGACTGGTCCGAGTGGCTGGACGCGAACCTCGACCGTTGCGGTGCCGACGACCACGTGGTGCCGTACCACTGGGCGCCGCACCTGTTCCTCGACTGGCTGCGCCGCCAGGTGGGCCGCGCGGGCGCCTCCGCGCAGACAGGGGGCGAATGGCCCCCGCGCCGCACGCCGTACGAGGGCACGACCGCGGCGGGCGATCGCGCGCTCTCGTACGCGACCTGGCCCTGCCCGCCCATGTGCATCGAGCCCGCCCTGTGCCCGCACACGCGCGGGGCCAGGGACTGGAGCCTGGCCGCCGACCTGACGGCGCCGCGTCCGGGAGAGGCGTCCGACGGCCACCTCGTCTTCCGCTGCCTGCACCTCGTGTACGGCGTCGGCACCACGCCGGTCGCGGCGCTCCGCGCCGCGCGCGACCGCGTCCTGGCGGGGCTGCATGGCGGCGGCCGCCGCACGTACCTGGTGTCGACGTCGAGCCACTGCCACGGCCTGGCCACACGTCTCGCGGTCGGCTGAGGCGATCCGCCTGCGCGACAACGCGCCCCGCCCGGCCTTGACCTCCGAGGTCATCGCTTTCGGACCTCCGCGGACCGATGTTCTTCCGCGGAGGTCACGAGCGCATGCAGAGAAGGGCTCTCTTCGGGTCGATGCTGTCTGCCGCGGCCGGCGCGGCGCTCTCGGGCGGCGGCGTCGCCTCGGCCGCTCCGGCCCGGCCGGGGATCATGGACGGGCGTGCGCGCCACTTCCTCGACGCCGGCGACGGCACGAGCCTCTTCTTCAAGGACTGGGGCGGCGGCCCGCCGGTCGTCTTCGTCTCGGCGTGGGGCCTCAACTCGGACGCCTGGGTTTACGAGATGACGTACCTGGCCGACCACGGCCTGCGCTGCGTCGCCTACGACCGGCGCGGCCACGGGCGCTCCAGCCAGCCCGGCCGCGGGTACGACTTCGACACGCTGGCCGACGACCTCTCGGTGCTGCTCGAGTCCCTCGACCTGCGCGACGTGACGCTGGTCGGGCACTCGATGGGCTGCGCCGAGGTGGTGCGCTACCTCGCGCGGTACGGCGCGTCGCGCGTGGCCCGCGCGGTGCTCGTCTCGACCGTGACTCCCTGCACGGTGAAGTCGGCCGAGAACCCCGACGGCGTCGATCGCGCGATGCTGGACGCGGGGCGCGAGCGGCTGCGCCGGGACTTCCCGCGGACCGTCGACGAGGCGGCGCCCGGCTTCTTCGGCCCGGCCAACCCGATCTCCAGCGCGACCCGCAGCTGGTGGACCGGCATGATCCTCCAGTGCTCGCTGCCTGCGCTCATCGAGCTGCACCGGGCGTTCACGGAGACCGACTTCCGGCCGGAGCTGCGCTCGCTGCCGGTGCCCGCCCTCCTCGTCCACGGCGACAGCGACGTGTCCACGCCCCTGGACCGCACGGGCCGACGCTCCGCCGCGCTCGTCCCGCGCGGCCGGCTCGAGATCTATGCGGGCGCGGCCCACGGCCTGCCGCTCACGCACGTCGACCGCCTGAACGCGGACCTGCTGGCCTTTGCGCGCTCCTGACCCTCTAGCCGGCGGGCGTGGCGACGGCCGACTCGAGTGCGCGACGGAAGGAGCGCGCGTCGAGAGCGGGATAGCGGTACAGGGCGGGCTCGATCGCGTCGAAGAGCTCGACGAGCCGGGCGCGCTGCACGAGCCCGCGCACCATCATCTCCCGCACGTCCCCGGTGTCCTGCGCGTGGCCGCGCTCGATCTTGGCCAGGGCCTGGGCGTAGAAGTCGTAGTGATGGAACGCGACGTGGCCTTCCTGCGTGACGAAAGGGCTCCGCGCCTCCCAGCCCGGCAGCTCCGGGATGAAGTGCGCGGGCGAGACCAGCTCGACGTTGAGCTGGAGCTCCTCCTTGAGGGCCGGCAGCGCCCGCAGCAGCGGGTCCGACTCGGGCTGGAAGACGAGGTCGACGTCGATCGTCGAGCCCCGCCAGCCCTCGAGAACGGCGCTGGCTCCGCCGGTGAGATAGGCGCGCGTAGGGGAATCCGACGCGCGCCCCAGAGCATGCATGAACCGGCGGATGCGGTCCCGGTCCGCTAGCTTCCGCACGGAAGCGCCCGCTCGAAGCTGACCAGGCGCCGCAGGAGCGCGTTGTATCGGCCGTGCGCGGCGTCGGCGTCGTCCCGGCTCAGCGCTTCGTAGAGGCCATGCTCGGGCTCGGGCAAGGCCTCGGGAACGTCGAGGCCTGCGCGCCGCAGCCGTGGCGCGCCGATCGACACGAGCCAGGCGGGCACGGTACGCCGGCCGCGGCGCAGGTCTTCGATGCCTTCGCGGACCAGCTCCGCGCCGGGCAGGCCCTCGTCCATGGGGGGATGATACCGCGTGCTAGACTCGCCTTTTGGGGCGTGCCCCGACGTGAGGCGAGGCATTCATGGGTGAGTTCCATCGGGCGCTGGCCGCGGCCGACCTGCCGCCCGGCCAGTGCGCCGAGGCCGCAGTCGGCGGCAAGGCCGTGGCCATCTTCAACGTGGACGGACGGTTCTACGCCATCTCCAACACGTGCCTGCACCGCGGCGGGCCGCTGGGCCAGGGGATGCTGAGCGGGCCCAGCGTGATGTGCCCGTGGCATGCCTGGTCCTGGGACGTGACCACCGGCGAGAACACCGCCAACCCTGAGCTGAAGGTGCCCAGCTACCCGGTGAAGGTCGAGGACGGGCAGGTCCTGGTACAGGTGGACTGATGATGCGTCTGGTGTCGCTCGCGCTGCTCCTGCTCGCCCCCGTGGACGCGCTGGCGCAGGAGCCCTCTCCCTCGCCCTCCGCTCCGCCGTCGATCCCTGCGTCCCCCGCTCCCGGAGAATCGCCGACGGAGCCCACGCCCACGTTCGCGGCCGGCGTGGAGCTGGTCACGGTGGACGTGGTGGTCACGGACAAGAAGAACTCCTCGGTCACCGGCCTGCGCCGCGAGGACTTCACGATCCTGGAGGACGGCCGGCCGCAGGAGATCTCGACCTTCGACGCCGTCCAGGTGCCGGACGCGCCGGCCGCGGTGCCGGCGCCCAAGCCCGCGCTCTCGGTCAACACGGACTCCGGCGAGCGCACCGCGCGCACCTTCGTGATCGTGTTCGACGACGTGCACCTCACCCTCTTCCAGGCCCAGCGCGCCAAGCTGGCCATCGCCCAGTTCCTGAAGACGGGCGTGCGCGAGGGCGACCGCGTGAGCATCGTGGCCACCGGCGGGGGCGCGTGGTGGAGCACGCGCATGGAGGCGGGCCGCGAGGACCTGATGTCCATCCTGAAGCGCCTGGAGGGCCGGCTGGTGCCGGACACCTCGCCCGAGCGCATGAGCGACAACGAAGCCATGCGCATCCACGTCTACCGCGACAAGCAGGTGGAGGACCGCGTGGCGCGGCGGTTCGACACCTACGGGGTGACCGCGCGGCAGAGCGCGCAGGAGACGCAGCCCTATGCGGACGGCGATCCCTTCGTGCAGGCGCGGGCGGCGGACGTCTACTACCAGGCCGCGTCGCGCAACCGGATCACGCTGCAGGTGCTGGAGCGCGTGCTGCTGTCGCTGGCCGCGACGCGCGGCCGCAAGTCCCTGATCCTGGTCTCGCAGGGCTTCATCTACGACCCCCAGCTCGACGAGTTCAAGACGGTCGTGCAGACCTCGCGGCGCTCCAACGTCGCCATGTACTTCGTGGACACGCGCGGCCTGGGCGGCATGCCCAGCTTCGCCACCGCCGAGTTCGGCCCCGCCATCGACAACCAGGACATCGGCGCCGCGTTCGGCGACGAGTTCGAGCAGTCGGCCGGCTCGGAGACGCTGGCCTCGGACAGCGGCGGCTTCTCCGTCAAGAACACGAACGACCTGGGCCGCGGGTTCGACCGCATCGCGAACGAGACGAAGAGCTACTACCTGATCGGCTACCACCCGAACAACCCGAAGGAGGACGGCAAGTTCCGCAAGATCGAGGTCAAGGTCGCGCGGAAGGACATCAGGGTGCGGGCGCGCAAGGGCTACTTCGCGCCGGTGCCGGGCGGCGCGGTGAACGTGCGCAAGGACGCGGCGGGAGACCCGGACATCCAGGCGGCGCTCGACTCGCCGTACGAGGAGAAGGCCATCCCGCTGCGCATGTCCGCCTGGGTGTTCGAGGAGACGCTGCTGGGCAAGGCCAACACCATCGTGGCCACCGACGTGGACGTGCGCGAGTTCGCGTTCAAGGAGCAGGAAGGCCGCTTCCTGGACACGCTCGAGTTCCTGCTGGTGGTCGCGCACCTGGAGTCGGGCGAGTTCTTCCGCTTCGACCAGAAGGTGGACATGAAGCTGCTGCCGGCCACGCGCGAGCGGCTCGGAAGGTCCTGGTTCCCGATCGTGCGCGATTTCGAGCTGGCGCCCGGGGCCTACCAGGCCAAGATCGTGGTGCGCGACGGCAACAGCCGGCGCATCGGCACGGTGGTCCACGAGTTCACGGTGCCCGACCTCACCAAGCTGCGCACGTCCTCGATCATCCTGAGCGACACGCTGCAGCCCGACAAGGCGGGCGAGCGGCCGCGCCCTGCCCTCGTGGTCCGGCGGACCTTCGCGCCCGACACCACGCTCTACGCGCAGTTCGAGGTGTACGGCGCCGAGAAGGAGAAGGGCTCGGGCATGCCCAAGGTGTCGGCGGGGTACCAGATCCGCCGCGAGGACGGCACCGTCGTCACCCGCATGGCCCCCACGCAGATCCTGCCCACCTCGCTGGGCAAGCTCTCGCGCCTGGTCGGCACGGAGCTGCGCGACGCGGTCCCGGGCTCCTACGAGTTCGTGCTGGAGCTGAGGGACGAGATCGGCGGCGGCTCCGTGGAGATCCGCGAGCCGTTCCGGGTGGACGCGGCTGCGGTCAAGCCCGCCGCCCCGGCCCCCGTGCCCGGAGGCCCCTGATCCGGGACGTTCCGGCTACGGGGCCGAAGGGGACGCGGCGGGCGCCGGAGCGGAAGCGGGCGGCACCGAGGCCGCGGGCACCGAAGCCGCGGGCACGGATGCCGCGGGGACGGACGGGGCCGCCACCGGGGCCGTCTGGCCGGCCTTGTCCAGCACCGAGGACGACTTGGGCCTCAGCATCGACAGCGCCAGGCAGGTGATCATGAACAGGGCGGCCAGGATGGTGGTGGCCTTCGAGAGCACGTTCGCCGATCCGCGCGGACCGAAGGCGGTCTGCGTGCCGCCGCCGCCGAACGCGCTGGCCAGGTCCTGGTTCTTGCCCTGCTGGAGGAGCACCACGCCGATCAGGAACAGGCAGGCGATCACGTGGAAGACGATCACGAAGTAGTACGCGACGGTCATTGAAGGTTCCTTCTCTCGCGGGCGGCCACCGGGGCACGCCCGAAACCCCGATTTATAGCACGGCCCGGCCCAGCGGGCGAATCGGCCTCAGCGGACGTCGGGCGGGTAGTGGACGATCTTGAGGAACGAGAAGGCCTCCAGCGAGGCGCCTCCCACCAGCGCGCCGTCCAGGTCGGCCTGGGCCATGAGGGCGCCGATGTTGTCGGGCTTCACGCTGCCGCCGTAGAGGATGCGCAGCGCCGCGGCGGCGGGCGCGCCGTGCGAGCCGGACACGTGCTTCCGGATGAAGGCGTGGACCTCCTGCGCCTGGTCCGGCGTCGCCGTCCGGCCGGTCCCGATGGCCCAGACCGGCTCGTACGCGACCAGCAGCGCCGCCACCTGGTCCGCGCTCAGCCCGCGCAGGGCCCGCTCGACCTGGCGCTCCACCACCTCCATCGTGCGCGCGCCCTCCCGCTCCGCCAGCGTCTCGCCGACGCAGACGATCGGCGTCAGACCGTGCGCGAGCGCCGCGCCGGTCTTGCGGGCGACGCCCTCGTCGGTCTCGCCGAAGAGCTGCCGCCGCTCGGAGTGGCCGAGGATGACGTGCGAGCACCCCACGTCCTTCAGCATGGCCGGCGAGACCTCGCCCGTGAACGCACCCTCCGTCTCGTGGTGCATGTTCTGACCGGCCAGCCCCACCCGGCTGCCCTTCAGGACCTGCGCGACGGCGGACAGCGCGGTGAACGGGGGAGCCATCACGACGTCGACGTCACCGGACGCTCCCTGGCACACGGCCTCCGCCAGCGCCTCGGCCTGCGCGACCGTCTTGAACATCTTCCAGTTCCCGGCGATGACGGGTCGCCTCACTTCGCGTCCTCCAGGCAGGCGACGCCGGGCAGCGGCTCTCCGCTCAGGAACTCGAGCGAGGCGCCGCCGCCCGTGGAGACGTGGTCGATGCGGTCGGCCAGGCCCATCTGGGTGACGGCCGCGACGCTGTCGCCCCCGCCCACGATCGAGACGCCGGGGCTGTCGGCCAGGGCCTTCGCCATCGCGAGCGTGCCCTGCGCGAACGGGGCCATCTCGAACACGCCCATCGGCCCGTTCCACAGCACGAGCTTGGCCCGGCCCGCCTCTTCCGCGTACGCCTTCGCGGTGCGGGCGCCGATGTCGAGGCCCATCCAGCCGTCCGGCACCTCCTCGACGGGCAGCGTCCGGTGCTCGGCGTCCTCCTTGAAGGCCGCGGCGACCACGTGGTCGACCGGCAGGCGCAGCTTGCCGCCCGCCTTCTGCATCAGGTCCTTCGCGAGCGGGATCTTGTCCTCCTCGACCAGGCTCTTGCCGGTCGCGATGCCGCGCGCCCGCAGGAACGTGTAGGCCATGCCGCCGCCGACGAGGAGAGCGTCCACCCGCGGCAGCAGGCTCTCGATCACTTCGATCTTGTCCGAGACCTTCGCCCCGCCCAGCACCGTCACGAAGGGCCGCTCGGGCGCCTCCAGGGCCATGCCCAGGTAGCGCAGCTCCTTCTCCATCAGCAGGCCGGCGACGGAGCGCGCGACGTGGTGCGCGACCCCTTCGGTCGAGGCGTGCGCCCGGTGCGCGGAGCCGAACGCGTCGTTGACGAAGATCGAGGCACCGCTGTCGGCGATCATGCGCTTCGCGAAGGCGGGGTCGTTCTTCTCCTCCTCCGCATGGAAGCGGACGTTCTCCAGCAGCAGCACGTCGCCGTCGCCCAGGGCCCCCGCCAGGTCGCTCACGGCCTGTCCCACGCAGTCGGGCGCCATGGTGACCGGCCGGCCCAGCAGCTCGCCCAGGCGGGCCGCCGCCGGCTTCAGGCTGAACTGCGGGTCGGGCCCCTTCTTGGGCCGTCCCAGGTGCGAGGTGAGGACGAGGCGCGCCCCGGCCTGGCGCAGGTGCTCGAGGGTCGGCAGCGACGCCCGGATGCGCGTGTCGTCGCTGATGGCGCCGCCCTCGAGCGGGACGTTGTAGTCGACGCGCACGAACACGCGCGCGCCGCGCACGTCGCCGAGATCCCGGATGGTGGCTTTCGGCAAGTCAGTCCCTCCGTGTCGAGGGCCGTCCTAGCCGCGCTGCGCCATGTAGTGCAGCAGGTCCTTCACGCGGCAGGAGAAGCCCCACTCGTTGTCGTACCAGGAGAAGACCTTCGCCAGCGTGCCGTCCACGACCTTGGTGAGCGGCGCGTCCACGATCGACGAGTGCGGGTTGCCGCGGTAGTCGATCGAGACCAGCTCCTCGTGCGAGACCGCCAGCACCCCCTTCATGGGGCCGGCCGCGGCCTTTTCGAACGCGGCGTTGATGGCCTCGGCCGTGGCGGACTTCTCGAGCTGCACGGTCAGGTCGACGAGCGACACGTTCGGGGTCGGCACGCGGATGGCGACGCCATCCAGCTTGCCCTTGAGCTCGGGCCCCGCCAGGTAGCTGGCCTTGGCCGCGCCGGTCGACGTCGGGATCATGCTGAGCGCGGCCGCGCGCGCGCGCCGCAGGTCCTTGTGCGGCAGGTCCAGGATCTTCTGGTCGTTCGTGTAGGAGTGGACCGTCGTCATCTGGCCCTTGACGATGCCGAACGAGTCCACCAGCACCTTCGCGACCGGGCCCAGGCAGTTCGTCGTGCAGGACGCGTTCGACACGATGTGGTGCGCCTTGGGGTCGTACTTCTCGTGGTTGACGCCCATCACCACCGTGAAGTCCTCGCCCTTGGCCGGCGCGGAGATGATCACCTTCTTGGCGCCGGCCGCGAGGTGCGCCTTGGCCTTGTCGGCGTCCGTGAAGAGGCCCGTCGACTCGATCGCGTAGTCGACGCCCAGGTCCTTCCAGGGCAGGGAGCCGGGGTCCTTGACCGCCAGCACCTTGATGGAGCGGCCGGCCACCTTGATGCTGTCGCCCTCGACCGTCACGTCGTCCGCCAGGTTGCCCAGGATCGAGTCGTACTTGAGCAGGTGGCCCAGGGTCGCCGCGTCGGTGATGTCGTTGACCGCGACGAACTCGACGTCCTTGTCGTGGAGCGCGGCGCGCAGGATGTTGCGCCCGATGCGCCCGAAGCCGTTGATGCCGACACGGATTGCCATCACGTCCTCCTCACTGTTGAGCGGGCCACACCGTCCGCGACTGGGCAGTTTATCAGACTGGCGCGCGGGCGCGTCAATGAAGCAGGCGTGCTAGCTTGCGGGGATGTCGCTTGGGCTGAGGAAGTTGGGCGGTGTGGCGCTGGCGCTCCTTTCCTGCGGCGCGGCGGCCGCGGACGAGCGGCTCGTGCTGCTCGGAGGCGGTCCTCGGCCCCCCGAGGCCCTGTCCCGCTTCGCCGAGTGGGCGGGGGGGCGCAAGGCGCGCATCCTCGTGATCGCGTGGGCCAGCTCCGACCCCGCGGAGTCGTTCGACTCGTTGCGCGACGACTTCGCCCCCTACCGCCCCGACCGCATGGACCTGGCGCCTTCGCCCCCGCTGGGACCGGGCGCGAAGGCGGATCTCTCGCGCCAGATCGAGCGCGCCACCGGCGTCTTCTTCTCCGGCGGGGACCAGGGCCGGATCATGGACGTGCTGCGCGACGGACCGCTGCTCGAGTCGCTGCGCGCACGCTACGAGGCGGGAGTGGTGTTCGGCGGCACGAGCGCCGGCACCGCCTGCATGTCGAGCCTCATGATCACGGGCGACGGTGATTTCACGGTCATCGACGCCGACGCGGTCGGCGTGCGCGCGGGCCTGGGCCTGCTGCCGAACGTGATCCTGGACCAGCACTTCATCAAGCGCCAGCGGCAGAACCGCCTGTTCGGGCTGATCCTGAGGCATCCCGGTCGGCTCGGCCTCGGCGTCGACGAGGGCTCCGCCCTGGTCGTGCGCGACAACCGCCACGCCGAGGTGATGGGACGTGCGCCCGTGATGGTGGTGGACGGCCGCGACAAGCCCGGAGGGCTGGTGGTGCAGCTGCTGCAGCCGGGCGACCGCTACGACATCAAGAAAAGGAAGCGGGCGAAGGGGAACGACTGAGGCGAGGGCGCGTTGGTCCGCGCCCCCGGCCTCGTACGTGAGGGATGTTCCGTTTGCTCGCGGAGGGGACTTCCCCTTGCTCCTTACTTCGGGCCGTTCCCGGGCCACCCGCCGCCGCCTTCGTCCGTCTCGATCCTGGTCGACGAGTCGGACGTCGCGGTGACGGTCTGGTCGACAGAGGCCTCATAGGTCACGAGGCCAACGGTGAACAGCAGAAAGGCGATCCAAGTCGCTTGACGCATCGATCCTCCCCTGTAGCCGCCCCCTCGGCGGCTCACGAATGCGCATCCTTTAGCCAAAAGGGCGGGCTTGTCCAGCCCCTTCAGGGGGGCCCCATTGACCGGGAAGCAAATGAGCCGTAAGGTGTGCGCATGCGTGACCTGCCTGAGCTCGCCGCACTCCTGGTTGGACCGGATCCGCGCCTGGCAGCGGACCGGACGTTGGGGTTCCTGATCGCGCGCAGCCGCGCGCGGGGCGGGGCCGTGCTTCAGCTCCGTGAGGGCGAGCCGATGCCCTTCGCCACGCGCGACCTGGCGGCCCCGCGACTGGCCGAGGCCGCCGCGCTCTGGCGCTCGCAGCACACCCGGCTGGTGGCCGGCAAGGTGGTCAGTTCCGCCACCGGACTGATGGTGCCGCTCCGCGACGAGGGGACGCTCGTGGGGGCGCTCTATCTCGAGGATGGGGGATCGTTCGACGAAGCGAGCGTGATGGCGTCGCTGCTCACGCTCACCAAGGCGGTGGGGTCGCGGGACCATGTCGAGACTCTCGCCACCTACCTCCCGGCGGTTCCCGCCGACGAGATCCTCCGCGAGCAGATGCTGGCCGCGCTCGACCGGAACGAGTGGAACATCTCGAAGGTCGCGCGTATCCTTGGCGTCGCGCGCCGGACCGTGTACCTGCGGCTGGAGCGCTACGGGATTCCGCGAAAGCGAGTGCCCAAGACGCTGAGTTGATGAGCTCGAGAGAACTGCTGCTCGCGGTCGTGATCCTGGCGGCGGTGGCCGTCATCGCCGGGTTGATCGTGCGCGGCCGTGTGCGGCAGTGCTGGTCGTTCGCCGCCTACCTGTGCTCCGTCGTGACCTGCGGCGCCTTCTACATCCAGGACGCATACTTCACCAAGGAGTTCTGGATGACGCGCCAGATCATCTTCGACGTCCTCAAGACGGCGGTCGCGCTGGAGATCGCCTGGCAGGTGGTGCGCGCGTTTCCCGGCGCGTTGCGCACGGCCCGCGTTTTCGCGCTGCTCCTGCTGGTGGGCAGCACGATCCTCCTCGCGGCGGGCCTGTCGCACTCGTCCAACTACCTGGCCGTGCTTTTCGCGTGGCAGCCGAGGGTCGTGGCGTGCACGGCGCTGCTCTTCACCCTCACGGCGCTGCTCGTCGCCTGGTACCACCTGCCCATCCGGCGCCTGCACCGCGCGATCATGGGCGGGTTCACCGTCTACCTGGCGTTCTTCGCGACCGTGCTGAGCATCCTGCAGCGGAGCTTCCACTCGCCCGAGGCGCGGTACTGGTACGGCCAGTTGGACTCGTACGCGTACCTGGCGCTCGTGGTCTACTGGGCACGGGCCGCCTGGGCCCGCGCCGAGGAGCCGATGCCTGAGCCTCTGGCCGTCCCGGAACGTCGCGAAGCACCGGCGCTCGCGGAGAACGCCGCATGACCTGGGCGATCGTCGCGGCCGGCGCGTCGCTCGTCGTCTTCCTGGTGCTCTCGCGCTACATGCACAGCGCGCGGGTCCGTGACTGGCAGGCGCTGCCCACCGTGCGCACGCGCCGCTACCTGGCCGAGGTGGAGGACCAGATCGCGCTGGACGCGCAGGTGGTGGAGGAGGCCTACGGGGCCGCCGCCGGCTCGCGCGAGACGCCGGACGAGGCCGCGCACCTGCTGCGCTGCGCGTTCGACCTGATCCAGGCCACGCAGACGGACCGGCTCCAGCGGCTGAAGCTGATGATGCAGTTCGCGCGCATGAGCGCGGCCATCCTGGTGGCGCCGCCGGTGCGCCCCGCGCGGTTCAAGCTGCGCGAGGTGCGCTCCGTCGCGGCCCTGGGGTGGCTGCTGCACCAGGTGCTGGTGAGCCCGACTGAGCGCTTCCTGGCCCGCCTGCGCGTGCTGGCCTGGGGCTTCTGGCTGGCCCTGCGCTCGCTACGCGGCGCGCGCGACCAGGTGAGCGAGAACCCCGCCATCGAGACCAACTGGGCGCGCTTCGAGAACGCCCTGGGCGACTGGCGCACGCTCGACCAGGAGCACGCGTTCGCGGTGCGCCACCTGCTGCTCTCGCTGTCGGCCGAGCCGGGCGCGGTCGCGCCGGCGCCGGTCAACAACCCACAGCCCTAGCCTCCCGGGGCGCTGCCGGGTGAGCGCCGTTTCGCGCGATACTTCCGACGAAAGCGAGCCCTCGTCCTTCGGGCCGGAAAGCGTGAGCCCTGTACTTCATCTATAGCGTCCTGCTGGCGGTCGCGTTCGTCCTGGCGGTGCCGTTCTATCTCTGGAAGGGGCGCGCCACCGGCCACTACTGGCGGACGTTCCGGGCGCGGATGGGCCGGTTGCCGGAGGGGCTGGCCGCGGGCCGCGAGGGATGCGTCTGGATCCACGCGGTGTCGGTGGGCGAGGCGCTGGCCGCGCGCTCGCTCGTCGCGCCGCTCCAGGACGCGCTGCCGGGACGCCTCGTGCTCGTGTCGACCTCCACCGCGGCGGGTGGCGCGATCGCGGCCCAGGGGCTGCCCGCCGAGCGGCTGTTCGTCGCCCCCTTCGACTTCCCGTGGGCCGTCGAGTCCGTGCTGCGCGGCCTGCGGCCGTCGCTGCTGGTGCTGGTCGAGACGGAGCTCTGGCCCAACCTGATCCGGAGTGCGCGGCGGCGCGGGATCCCGATCGCGGTCGTGAACGGCCGCATCTCCGACCGGTCGTTCCCGCGTTATCGGCGCATCCGTGGGCTGCTCCGCCACGTGCTCGCGCAGGTGGACCTGTTCCTCATGCAGGGCGAGACCTACGCGGAGCGCATCCGCGCCCTGGGCGCGCCGCCCGACCGCGTGCGCGTGTCGGGCAACCTCAAGTACGACGCGCTCGGCGAGCCGCGCCCGCCCGCGGACCTGCAGGCGCTCGCGAACGGCGCGGGGCCGCTGTGGGTGGCGGGGAGCACGATGGCCGGCGAAGAGGAGCTGGTCCTGCGTGCGCTGCGCGAGCTGCGCGCCGTGCGGCCCGACGTGCGCCTCATCCTCGCGCCGCGGCGCCCGGAGCGCTTCGCGGAGGTCCCGGCCCTGGCGGAAGCCGCGGGCTTCCGCTGCGTGAGCCGCACCGCGCTCGGGTCCGCGGCCTGGCGCGACGGGGAGGTCCTGCTGCTCGACACGGTGGGGGAGCTGGCCGGCGTGTACGCGCTGGCCACGGTCGTGTTCGTCGGGGGCAGCCTGGTGCCGACCGGCGGACACAACGTGCTGGAGGCGGCCGTGTGCGGCAAGGCGGTGGTGGTGGGGCCGCACATGGAGAACTTCCAGGAGATCGCGGACGCGTTCCGGGAGGAGGGCGCGCTCGTGCAGATCGACTCGGCCGCGCGGCTCGGGCCCGAGACCCTCGCGCTGCTGCAGGACGAAACCCGCCGCGAGCGCGTCGGAAGCAGGGCACGCGCGCTGGTGGACCGCAACCGCGGCGCGCGCCGGAGGACCGTCGATGCGCTGGCCGGCCTGGTCGCGTGACCGCGCGCCCGTGGCTGGCCCCCGCGGGCGCGCTGTACGGCGCGCTGGGAAGGGCTCGCCTGGGCCTCTACCGTCGCGGCGTGCTGCGGTCCGCCAGGCTCGGCGGGCCCGTGATCAGCGTCGGGAACCTGGCGGTGGGGGGCCGGGGCAAGACGCCGGTGGTGGCGATGGTCGCGGAGTGGGTGCGCGACGCCGGCCTGCCGGTCGCAGTGCTGAGCCGCGGCTATGGCGGGAGCTTCCGCGGCGACGCGCTCGTGGTGTCCGACGGTGAGGGCGTCCGCGCGGATGCCGAGGAAGCCGGGGACGAGCCGGTGATGCTGGCGCGGCGGCTGCCCGGCGTCGTGGTCGCGGTGGGCGCGCGCCGGGACCGAGTCGGGCGGGCGGTCGAGGCGCGGTTCGGCCCGCGGGTGCACGTCCTCGACGACGGGTTCCAGCACCTGCGCCTTGCGCGCGACCTGGACCTGCTGTGCCTGCGGCCCGAGGACCTGCACGACCGGCCGGTTCCCGCCGGCGAGCTTCGAGAGCGGGCGTCGGCGGCGGTGCGCGCGGACGTCTACCTGGTCTGGGATGGACCTCCACCGCTCGAGCTGCCCGCGGATCGCTCGTTCGAGGTACGCCGTCGGCTGGAGGGATTCGTCGATCGCGACGGCGCGCCCGCGGAGGCCCCACGGCGGCCGTATCCGGTTGCGGGCATCGCCCGCCCCGATCTGTTCGCCGCGGACGTCCTCGCAGCGTGCGGGGGCACCGTTGGCGGTGCCTACTTCGCTGACCATCATCGGTTCCGGGCGGGGGAGCTCCGGTGGGTCGTGCGCGACGCGATCGCCAAGGGCGCCGATGCGCTCGTCACGACCGAGAAGGACGTGCCGCGCCTGCCTCCCGTGGACGGGCTGCCCCTGCGCGCCCTGCGCATCGGCGTCGAAGTGACGGAGGCGGAGCGCCTGCGCGAGCGGGTGCTGGCGGTGGCGCGCCGGGTGGAGGCGCGCACGTGACGCGAGCGAAGCGCTTCGCCTGGGAGGAGCGCGCCGTCCGTGCGGCGTCCGCTCTCTGCGCCTGGCTGCCGCGCGGGCTCGTGCTGCGGCTGGGACGCGCGCTGGGGCGCCTGCTGGGCGACCTGGACCGGCGCCACATCGAGGTCACGCGCGACAACCTGCGTCGCGCCTTCCCGGAGTGGCACGAGACGCGCGTGCGCCGGACCGCGCGTGACGTGTACGCGCACTTCGGCCTGGTCGTGTTCGACATCCTCTGGCTCAGCCATCGGACGTCCGAGCAGGTGATGGCGCTGGTGGACGTCGTGGACGGGCACCATCTGGAGTCGCTGCGGCCCGAGGGCGGCATCCTGGTCACCGCGCACCTGGGAAACTGGGAGCTGTGTGGCGTCGCCCACGGCTACGTCTTCCGTCCGGTGGGCGTGGTGGCGCGGCCCCTCGACAACGAAGCGCTCGATCGGCGCATGACGCTCTTCCGCGAGCGCGGCGGGAACCGGGTCATCTACAAGCAGAAGGCGCTGGCCCAGGTCCTGCGCGCGCTGCGCGAGCGGCGCGACGTCGCGTTCCTGATCGACCAGAACGTGCAGGAGAAGGACGGCATCTTCATCCGCTTCTTCGGCAGGCCCGCGGCGGCCACCACCGTCGCGGCCGCCCTCGCGGTCAAGACCGGCTGCCCCGTCATCGGTGCGCGCGCGGTGCTGTTGCCGAACGGCCGCTATCGGCTCGTGTACGACCCACCCATGCGCGCGCCCTCTACCGGCAACCGCGCGGCCGACATCGCCGCGATGACGCAGGCCCTGGCCGACACGATCGAGCGCTGGGTGCGCGAGACGCCGGAGCAGTGGCTGTGGATGCACCGGCGCTGGAAGACCCAGCCTTCTGCACAGCCGTCCTCGCCGCCGGTCGAGGCCGCGGAGCCCTCCGCCTGATGCGTGTGCTCGTGCGCGCGCCCAACTGGCTGGGCGACGTCGTGCTCTCGCTGCCGGCGGTCCGCGACCTGCGGCGCAACTTCCCGGAGGCGCGCATCGAGGTCCTGGCGCGTCCCGCGCTCGCGGCGCTCTACGGCGCGGTCGCCGAGGTGGACGCCGTGCGGGAGAGCCGGGGCGTGCGTGCCGACGCGCGCGCGATCGCCGGCGCGTTCGACGTCGGCGTGCTCCTGCCCAACTCGTTCGGGTCGGCCCTTGCGCTCCGGCTCGCGGGCCTCCCGGAGCGCTGGGGCTACTCGACCGACGGACGCGGGCCGCTGCTGACGCGGCGCGCGACGGTCCCGCCCGCGGTTCGGGGCCGCAGCCAGGTGTACTACTATCGCGCCATGCTGGCCGGAGTCGGGCTGCGAGTGAGCGCTGCGCCTCAAACGGGCCTTCGTGCGCCCGCGGAGTGGCTCGACAGCGCCGACCGCCTGCTCGGGCCCGGGGAGTGGATCGGCCTCAACCCGGGCGCCGCCTTCGGTCCGGCCAAGCGCTGGCCCCTCAGTCGTTTCGCCGCGGTCGGCGACCGGCTCGCGCGCACGACGGGCGCGCAGGTCGCGATCCTGGGCGCGCCCCGCGAGCGGCCGGTGGCGGAAGCCGTGGCCGGCGCCATGAGCCATCCCGCGCGCGTGCTCGCAGGCGAGACGAGCCTGTCCGACCTCGTGGGCGTGCTGGCTCGCCTGCGCGTCCTGGTGACGAACGACTCGGGGCCGATGCACGTCGCGTCCGCGCTGGGGACGCCGGTCGCGGCCGTGTTCGGCCCCACCGATCCGCGCGAGACCGCACCCGTCGGCCCGGCGCGCCTGCTGAGCGAGCGCGTCCACTGCGCGCCCTGCGGCCTGCGGGCGTGCCCGATCGACCATCGCTGCATGACGCGGGTCGCGGCCGACCGCGTCGCCGAGGCGGCCGAGGAACTGCTCGCCTCGTGAGGCCTGCGATCTTCATCGACCGCGACGGCACGCTGTCGCACGAGGTCGGCTACGTCAACCACGTGTCGCGCTTCCGTCCCTTCGCCTACGCGGCCGACGCGGTGCGCCTCGTGAATCGCAGCCCCTTCGCGGTGGTGCTGGTCACCAACCAGGCGGGCGTCGCGCGCGGCTACTTCCCGGAGTCGCTGATCGAGCAGGTCCACGCCTCGCTGCGCGAGACGCTGGCCGCGGGCGGAGCGAAGCTCGACGGCATCTACTACTGCCCGCACCATCCGACGGCGGGCGAGCCGCCCTACCGGTGCGACTGCGACTGCCGCAAGCCGCGGCCCGGCCTGCTCCGCCGCGCGGCGGCCGAGCTGGACCTGGACCTCACGCGCTCGTACGTCATCGGCGACCGGCGCGGCGACCTGGAGCTGGCCTGGAAGGTGGGCGCCAGGGCCGTGCTGGTGAAGAGCGGATACGGCCTGGGCGAGCTCACGTACCACGCCCCGTCCTGGCCGCGCCAGCCGGACCTGGTGGCGGAGAACCTCCTGGAAGCGGTCTCGCGCATCCTCACCGAGGCCGAGGGGGCGCGCGCCACCGCATGAGCCCGCAGCCGCAGCCGCCCGAGGGCGGCCGCCTCCTCCACCTGATCGACGCGTTCGCGGGCCGGCGCATCCTGGTGCTCGCGGACCTGGTCGCGGACGAGTTCCTCTACGGCCGCATCGACCGGGTGAGCCGCGAGGCGCCGGTGCTGATCCTGCAGTACGACGGCACCGACCTGCGCCTGGGCGGCGGCGCGAACGCGGTCCACAACCTGCGGACGCTCGGGGGCCGACCGGTGCCGCTCGGCGTCGTCGGAGCGGACGACCATGGCCGTCGCCTGCGCGCGCTGCTGAAGCAGACCGGGGTGCCGGTCACGGGCGTCGTGGCCGACCCCGCCTACGTCACGCCGGTGAAGACGCGCATCCTGGCCGGCGGCGTGCACTCCACCAAGCAGCAGGTCGTGCGCATCGACAAGGCCACGCGCCTGCCCGACCAGAGCGGGGCCCGCCGCCGCGTGCGGGCCGCGCTGCGCGAGTACCACGGGCGCGTGGACGGGGTGCTGGTCAGCGACTACGGGTTCGGCCTGATCGATCCCCAGATCGTCGGCGCGGCGGTCGCGTTCGCCAACCGGCGCCGCGTGCCGGTGACCGTGGACTCCCGCTTCGCGCTGCTGGGGTTCCGCGGCATGACCGCGGTCACGCCCAACGAGCCGGAGGTGGAGGCCGCGCTGGGCGTCACCATCGGCCACGACGTGAAGAAGCTGGAGGCCGCGGGCCGCGCGCTGCTCCGCCGGCTGGGCGTGGCGGCCGCCCTGGTCACGCGCGGCAGCGACGGGATGGCGCTGTTCGAGCCGGGCCGCCCTCCGCAGCACATCCCGATCTACGGCTCGGACCAGGTGGCCGACGTCACGGGCGCGGGGGACACCGTGATCGCCGCGTTCACGCTGGCGCTCACGGCGGGGGCGACTCCCTCCGAGGCCGCGCACCTGGCCAACTACGCCGGCGGCATCGTCGTCATGAAGCGCGGCACCGCCACCGTCTCGGCCGCGGAGCTCCGGCGGGCGGTGTCGCAGGACCAATCGCTCGCGTGACGCCGAGGCCCGCCCGAGAGAAGATCGGATCCCTCGAGGACGCTTCGCGCATGGTGGAAGAGGCGCGCGCGAGCGGCCGGACGGTCGCGCTGGCCAACGGCTGCTTCGACCTGCTGCACGTCGGGCACGTGCGCTACCTGGCCGGGGCCAGGGCCGAGGCGGACGTCCTGGTGGTCGGCGTGAACGGCGACGCGTCGGTGCGGCGGCTCAAGGGAGAGGGCCGTCCGCTGCTCCAGGCCGCCGACCGCGCGCTGCTGGTGGCGGCGCTGCGCAGCGTCGATCGGGTGGTGGTGTTCGAGGAGGACACGGTCGAGCGGCTGCTGCTCACGCTGCGGCCGGACGTGCACTGCAAGGGCACCGACTACACGGCCGACACCGTGCCCGAGCGGGAGGTCGTGCGCTCCTACGGCGGCCGCGTCGCGATCGTGGGGGATCCCAAGGACCACGACACGCGCAAGCTGATCGAGAGGCTGCGCTCGTGAAGACGCTGGTGGTCCGGCTGTCCGCCATCGGCGACGTGGTGCACACGCTGCCGGCCGCCGCGGCGCTGCGCCGGCACGGCTACGAGGTGGGCTGGGTGGTGGAGCCGGCCGCGCGGCCGCTGATCCAGGGCAACCCGCTGGTGTCGTACGTGACGCCGGTCCCGCCGGCGCGCGCGTTCCGGCTCGGCCCCTTCCGGCAGGCGGTGCGCGCGCTGCGCGGCGAGCGCTACGACGTCGCGCTCGACTTCCAGGGCCTGTGGAAGTCGGCGGCGTGGGCGCGCCTGTCGGGCGCGCCGCACGTCACCGGGTACGGCGGGCCCTGGCGCCGCGAGCCGCTCTCGCGCCTGCTCATCAAGGAGGCGATGTTCTTCCCGCCGGAGGTGCACGTCATCGACAAGAACCTGGCGCTGCTGCGTGCGCTCGACGTCAGCGCCGTGGGCACGCGCGACTTCACGTTCCCGCCGACCGCCGCCGAAGCGCGCACGATCGAGTCCCGCCTGCAGGAAGCGGGGCTGCGCGCGGAGCAGCTGGTGATCCTGAATCCCGGCGGCGGCTGGGACAGCAAGCTCTGGCCCCCGGCCGGGTTCGGCGAGGTCGCGCGCGGCCTGCGCGAGAGGGGCCTCACGCCGCTCGTGACCTGGGGTCCGGGGGAGGAGCGGCTGGCCTCGCGCGTGATCATGGCCTCGGCCGGCACCGCGGTGCTGTGCTTCCCGACCACGCTGCTGGAGCTGCTGGAGCTGGTGCGCCGCGTGCGGCTGATGGTGGCGGCGGACACGGGCCCGCTCCACCTGGCCTGCGCCGTCGGCACGCCCGTGGTCGGCATCTACGGGCCGACCGACCCGGCGCGCAACGGGCCCTTCTCGACCGCGGACGTCGTCGTGCGGCGGACGCCGCTGTGCGCGCCCTGCCATCGCCGCCGCTGCGACCTGCACGAGGGCGCGATGGAAGCGATCACCTCGCTGGAGGTGCTGCGCGCCATCGACCGCAGGCTGGCGGACGCGCCCGTGCCGCGGACGGCATGAGCACCGAGGGCGGACCCGGAGCCGAGGCGCTGTGCCGCGAGATCGCGGCGCTCCCGGACCCCGAGCGCTCGGCGCGCCTGGCGGCGCTGCGGCGCGAGTCGCCCCGGCTCGCGCGCGAGGTGGAGGATCTGCTGGCCACCACGCTGGCCACCATGGGGATGTTCGAGACTCCGGCCGCGGGCGAGCCTCTCGCCCAGCCGGGGGCCGCGCCCTCGCGGCTGGGCGCCTGGCGCCTGGTCGAGCCCCTGGGCGAGGGCGGCATGGGCGAGGTGTGGCTGGCCGAGCGCATCGAGGGCGGCTTCAAGCAGCAGGCCGCGCTCAAGCTGGTGCGGGCCGCGGTCGCGCGGGAGCACGCGCTGGCGCGCTTCCGGCTGGAGCGGCAGGTGCTCGCGCATCTCAACCACCCGGCGATCGCCAAGGTGCTGGACGGCGGCATCGCGCCCGATGGCCGGCCCTGGTTCGCGATGGAGCTGGTGGCGGGCCGGCCGATCACGGACTTCGCGCGCGAGCGCTCGCTGCCGCTGCGCGAGCGCCTGCTGCTGCTGATCGCGGTGTGCGAGGCGGTCGACTACGCCCACCGGAGCCTGGTGGTGCACCGGGACCTCAAGCCGTCCAACATCGTGGTGACCCCGTCGGGCGAGCCCCGGCTGCTGGACTTCGGCCTGGCCAAGATGCTCGAGGCCGACGACGATCCCGGCCTCACGCGCACCCACATGCTGGCGTTCACGCCCGCCTACGCGGCGCCCGAGCAGGTGCTGGGCGGCGCCATCACCACGGCCACGGACGTGTACGCGCTGGGCGTGCTGCTCTACGAGCTGCTCACGGGCCGGCTGCCCCACGACCGGGGCGCGCGCAGCCCTGCCGCGCTGGCGGACATGGTGTCGCACGAGACGGTCACGCGCCCGTCGCTGGCGCTGCGGCGCGACCTGTCCGGCGTGCCGGCCGCTCCCGACGCGGTGCACCGGGCGCGCGCGATGGAGGGAGACGTCGACACCATCGCGCTGAAGGCGCTCCACCGCGAGCCCGAGCGGCGCTACCAGGGTGCGGCCGCGCTGGCCGACGACCTGCGCCGCTACCTGGAGGGGCGGCCCATCGCGGCCCGGCCGGACACGCTGGGCTACCGCGCGCGCCGCTTCGTGGGGAGGCACCGGGTCGTGGTGGCGCTGGCCGCCCTCGCGTTCCTCTCGCTGGCCACGGGGCTGGGCGCGGCGCTCGTGCAGCGCAACCACGCGCGGCGCGAGGCCGACCGCGCGCAGAGCGAGGCCCGCCGCGCCGAGCGCATCAAGGGCTTCGCGCTGGAGCTGCTCTCGCAGGCCGACCCGACCCAGAGCACGCGCGGGCGGGAGATGTCGGCCGCGGAGCTGCTGCACAGCGCGGCCGCGCAGGTGGAGAAGGGGCTCGCGGACGAGCCCGCCGCCCGCACCGAGATGAGGATGGTCGTGGCCCGCGGCCTGGTGAGCCTGGGCGAGTCGAAGGAGGCCCTGCCCCTGCTCGACCGCTCGCTCGCGGAGATGCGCTCCCGACCGACGGAGCCGGCGGCGCTCAGCCTGGCCCTGCACGAGAAGGCGAAGGCGCTCTTCAACTCGAGCGACCTCGAGGGCTCGCGGGCGGCCGCGGAGGAGGCGCTCGCCCTCCTGGACGGGCTGGGGGCGCAGGCCGACGCGGAAGCGCGCATCCGCGTCCGCACCACCCTGCTGCGGCTCGCCAACGTCCAGGGCCGGCACGCGGACGCGGTCGACATCGGCCGGCGGAACCTCGAGGAGCGTCGCGCTCTCCTGGGTCCGGACGCCCCCGCGCTCGCGCCCGACTGGAACAACCTGGCCGCGTCGCAGCTGGCGCTCGACCGCTACGCCGACGCGGAGCGCGGGTTCCGCGAGGCGTCGCGGCTGCTCGCGCTCGACCCCAAGGCGCCCGAGTCCCGGCAGGCCTGGATCAAGAACGGGATCGGCTCGGCCGTGTGGAGCCTCGGACGGCTCGACGAGAGCCGACGCGAGCTGGAGCAGGCGCGCGAGATCGCCGTGCGCACGCTGGGGCCCGAGCACGAGCTGGTGGGCCTGACGCTGCTCAACATGGGCGTGACCGGCGCGCGTGAGGGGCGCACGGCCGACGCGCTGGCCCGCCTGGAAGAGGCCCGGACGATCTATGCCCGGCTCAACCATCCGCAGATCGCGCGCGTGGACCTCGAGCGCGGCGTGGTCCGCCTCACGCTGGGGCGCGACGCCGAGGCCGAGCGCATCCTGGCGGACCTGACGGCGCGCTTCGCACAGCGGCCGCAGGACCGCTCCGAGGTGCGCTACCGCGGGCAGGCCGCGCTGGGCCTGGCGCGGGCGCGCCTGGGGCGGACGGCCGAGGGCGCGGCCCTCGCGCAGGACGCGCTCGGCGAGCTCGAGAAGAGCGGGCTGGGGAGCAGCGACGACTACGCGTACTCCGCCGCCTACCTGGCGGAGATCCTGGAGCGGCAGGGCAAGGGGGACGAGGCGCGCGCCTGGCGCGAGCGCTCGCAGGCGACGCTGGTGTCGCTGCTGGGCCGGGACCACCCGGCGCTGCGGACGGCGCGTTGAAGCTGTCGCGTCTGCGCGTCCCGGCCGGCTATCTGGTCGGCGCGCTGGTGATCGTCCTCGCGCGCCCCTCGCCGCTCGCGCTGGCGGCGGGAGCCGCGCTGGCCGCGGCCGGAGAGGCCGTGCGCCTCTGGGCCTCGGGTCACATCGAGAAGACGCGCCGCCTGGCCACCGGCGGGCCCTACGCGCACACCCGCAACCCGCTCTACGTCGGCAGCGTGCTCATGGCGATCGGCCTCGCGGTCGGCACCGCCAGCCCGTGGGTGGTGGCGGCGGTCGCGCTCTACTTCGCCGCGTTCTACCCGCCCGTGATCCGCGAGGAGTCGGCGTTCCTGCGCGAGAAGTTCGGAGAGGAGTACGCGGCCTGGGCGGCGGACGTCCCGGCGTTCCTCCCGCGGCTCACACCAGGCGGGCCGCGGGCCACGCGCTTTCTCTGGACACGCGTCCGCGTGAACCGCGAGTGGCGCACGGCGCTGGCGGTGCCGCTGCTGGTGGCCCTGCTCTACGCGCGGGGGCGCTGGCTCTAGGCGCGCTCACTCCTGGCGCAGCGCCGTCATCGGGTCGAGACGCGAGGCCCGGTGGGCGGGCCAGTAGGCGGCATTGAGCGCGGCGAGAACGAGCAGGGCGGTCGCCGCGGCCAGGGTGAGCGGGTCGGCCGGGGCCACGCCGTACAGGCGGGCGCCGATCAGGCGCGCCGCCGCGAACGTGAGGGCCAGGCCGGCGGCCACCCCGATGCCGACGACCGCTCCCGTCTCGCGGAGGATCATCGCGATCACGCCGCCGGGCCGCGCACCGAGGGCGATGCGGACCGCGATCTCGCGCGTGCGTCGCGCGATCTCGTACGAGAGCACGCCGTAGAGGCCGATGGCGGCAAGGGCCAGGGCGACGCACCCGAACACCGCGGCCAGCTGCGCGGTCGTGCGGTCCTGAGCCGTCAGGGGTGCCAGCTGCTCGTCGAGCGACGCCGCGTCGAGGATGGGAAGACCGGCGTCGACGCGCGCGATCGACTTGCGGACGGCCGTCGTCATGGAGAGGGGCTCGCCCGACGTCCGGATGAGGAACGTGGGGGTCTTGAGCCGCGGGAGCGCCTGCAGTCCCGCCACGAAGTGGCGGGGCACGACGGCGTCGCGCAGCCCCTGGGTGCGTGCGTCGCGGGCGACGCCGACCACGCGGCAGCTCTTCGCCAGCGCGTTGCCGTGCTCCACCTGCGTGACGCCCAGCCCCAGCGGGTCGCGGCCGGCGAAGAAGCGGCGGACGAAGCTCTCGTTGACCACGCAGGCGTCGGCGGCACCCGCGGCGTCCGCCTCGGTGACCTCGCGACCCCTGACGACGGGGACGCCGAGTGTCGAGAAGTACCCCGGTCCGACGACGTCGAAGGCGGACGAGCGGTCGTCGTCGCCGGTGGGCTCGTGCCCTTCCGCACGGATGGTCGCGCTCGACTCGCCTCCGGTGAACAGGCCCAGCTGGGAGAAGCTCACCGCGCGCACTCCGGGGACGCGCGCGAGCTCGCCGAGCAGCTCGCGCAGCACGCCGCCGCGCCGGACGTCGTCGTAGCCGGCCTCGCGGAGGTCGACGCGCACCAGCAGCAGCCGCTCCGCGGGGTAGCCGAGGTCGGCGTGCTTCAGGTTGTGGACCGTGCGCGCGAGCAGGCCCGCGCCCACCAGCAGCGGGAGCGACAGGGCCAGCTGCGCGCTCACGAGCGAACGGCCCGAGCGCCGCTGGCCCTCCCAGCCCACGGCGCCGCGGCTCTCCTGCCGCAGGCCCGCGCCCGCCTCGGTCCTCGTCACCTGCCATGCCGGAAGCAGCCCGAACAGGATCGCGGCGGCGACGGTGGCGCCCGTCAGGAACGTGAGGACCACCGGATCGAGATGGAATCCCATACGGAAGTCCGAGTCGGACCTCGCCAGCATCCGGACGAGCGCGCCGTGGAGGGCGAAGGCCACGGCGAGCCCGGCCAGGCCCCCCAGGGCGGCCACCGCCAGGCTCTCCGTCAGCAGCTGGCGGAGCAGCCTCGCGCGCGTCGCGCCCAGCGCCAGCCGCAGCGCGATCTCGGGCATGCGCGCGGTGCCGCGCGCCAGCAGGAGGGTCGCGAGGTTGGCGCAGGCGATCAGCAGGAGCACGCCGACGGCGGCCAGCAAGGCGGTCAGCGACTGCGAGAAGTCGGGCCGCCGCGACGAGGCCCCGCGCGCGGCGGGCCGGACCTCGAGGCGCTGGTCCAGGTACTCGCTGCGCCGCGGCCCGGTGGCGATGGCGCCGTAGAAGGACTCGAGGCCGGCGCGGAAGACGGTGTTCGCCTCGGCGTCCGCCTGGGCCAGCGTCACGCCCGGCCGCAGCCTCCCGAACACGTGCAGCCACATGACCTTCTCCGGCGGCGTGTCGTGCAGGCGATCGGTGCCGGGCAGCACGAGCGGTTGCGCGCGCAGCGGGAGCCACAGGTCCGGCTGCTGGCCGGCGGTCTCGCCGATGAAGCCGGGCGCCGCGACGCCGACGATGGGGAAGGCCGTCTGGCGGACGATCAGCGTCCGGCCGAGCACGTCCGCCCGGCCGTCGAACCTCCGGCGCCAGTAGCCGTGGCTCAGCACGACGCCGGGCGCCTCCCGCCGATCCCCGACGCCGAAGACGCGGCCGATCGCCACGCCCGCGCCCAGGACCTGGAAGAACTCGTCGGAGACGAGCCGGCCGCTGGCCTCCTCCGGTTCGTCGTGCTCGAAGCGGACCCGCCACGAGCTCAGGCTGCACTGCGACGCCATCAGCTCGGAGAAGCTCCGGGCCTGGTCGCGCAGCTGCAGGAACTCCTCGTGGGAGAGCCAGGCCCGCGGGCCATCCGAGGCGTCCCAACGGCCCGTCCAGCTGCCGGACTCGTCCGGGTTCGACAACATCACGAGCTGCTCGGGACGGTCGACGGCCGGAAGCGGCGCGTGCAGGATGCCGTTCCACAGCGCGAAGATGGCGGCGTTGGCCCCGATGCCCAGCGCGAGCGACAGGACCGCGAAGACGGTGAAGAGCGGATCGCGCCGGAGCCGCCGCAGGCCGTACCGAAGGTCGTGGGCGAGGGCCTCGAGACGCGCGCCGGCGCGCGCCTCGCGCACCTTCTGCCTGGTCGCCGCCAGCGGCCCCAGCTCGGCGGCGGCGGCGCGACGGGCGGCGTCGGCGGTCTGGCCCGCCCGGACCTTCTCCTCGACGGCCAGGTCGAGCACGGCCGCCAGCTCGTCGTCCAGTTCCCGATCGACGTGCGCGCGGTGCGCCAGGTTGCGCCAGAGGCTCGCCAGCCGGGATCGCATGTGCGCCTCTCAGGCCTCGAGAGCGCGCGCGATGGCGAGGGCGATGCGGTTCCACTGCTGCGTCTCCTCGCCCAGCTGGCGCCGGCCCGCCTTGGTCAGCTCGTAGTACTTCGCGCGGCGGTTGTTCTCGGAGGCCTCCCAGCGCGCGGCCAGCCATCCGGCCTCCTCCAGGCGGTGCAGCGCGGGGAAGAGGGATCCGGGCTGGACCACGAAGGTGCCGCCGGTGATCTGCTCGATGCGGCGCGAGACGCCCAGCCCGTGCTGCTCGCCGGCGGAGAGCGCCTTGAGGATCAGCAGGTCCAGCGTGCCCTGGAGCAG
>JAICEW010000031.1 GCA_025923995.1 Vicinamibacteria bacterium
CGTGCTCTCCACGGCCACCACGGTCCTGTTCGCCCTGGGCCCGGCGTTCCACGCATCGCGCGTGGACCCGGCCGCGGCGCTCCAGGACGGCGGCCTGCGCACGCGCGGCAGCGCATCCGGGCGGCGCTGGCGCGGGGCGCTGGTCGTCGCCGAGACCGCGCTCGCGGTCACGCTGGCGACGGGCGCGGGGCTGATGGCGCGGAGCCTCCAGTCCCTCTACCGCGTCGACGTCGGCTTCGAGCCGGCGCACGTGATGACGGCTTCGCTGTCGCTGCCCGCGGCCGCGTACCCGACGCCGGAGTCCACGATCCCGTTCTACCGTGCGCTGCTCGAGCAGGTGCGCGCGCTGCCCGGCGTCGAGTCGGCCGGGCTCCTGCGCCGGCTGCCGCTGGGCCAGGTCATCGGCGACCGGGGCATCGACGTGGAGGGCTACGTCGAGGACGCGGCCGGCGCGTCGGCCGAGTGGCAGGTGTCGTCGGGCGGCGCGGCCGAGGCGCTGCGCGAGCGCCTGGTCGCCGGCCGCTTCCTCTCGAACGACGACGTGCTCGAGTCGCCCGGCGTGGCCGTCATCAACGAGGCCATGGCGCGCCGGTTCTGGACCGGCCGCGACGCGCTCGGCGGGCGCATGCGCGTGGGCTCGGGCGAGGAGCGGCCGTGGGTCACCGTCGTCGGGATCGTGGCCGACGTGAAGCACACCAGCCTGGTCGCGCCCGTCAAGCCCAAGTTCTACCGGCCGCTCGAGCAGTTCCACATCCCGACCGGATCCACGACGCGCAACGTGAACCTGGTCCTGCGCGCGAGCGGCGACCCGCTGGCGCTCGCCCCGCAGGTCCGCGACGTGGTGCGGCGGCTCGATCCCGGCGTGCCGGTGGCCGGCGTGCGGACCATGGACGACGTGGTCGCGACCGCGCTGGGGACGCCCCGCTTCACGGGTGGCCTGATGGCCCTGTTCGCCGGCCTGGCGCTCGCGCTGGCGGCGATCGGCGTGTACGGCGTGATGTCGCTCTCCGTGAGCGAGCGCGCGCCCGAGATCGGCGTGCGCATGGCGCTGGGCGCCGCGCCGGGACAAGTGGTCCGCCTGGTCGTGCGCGAGGGGCTGGTGCTGGTCGGCTCGGGGCTCGCCTGCGGCATCGGCCTGGCCCTGGCGCTGGCGCGCGTGGGCCGCAGCCTCCTGTACGAGACGGCGCCGACCGACCCCGTGACGCTCGCGGCGGTGGTGGCGGTCCTGGCCGCGATCGCGCTGGCGGCGGCGTGGCTGCCGGTGCGGCGGGCGCTGCGCGTGGAGCCCATGCGCGTGCTGCGGGAAGAGTAGACGGGAGACCAAATGGACCAGCTGCTGGCCGATCTTCGCTACGCGGGACGCGCCATCCTGAAGAACCCCGGGTTCTCGGCGGTGGTGATCCTCACCCTGGGCCTGGGCATCGGTGCCAACACCGCGATCTTCACGCTGATGGACCAGGTGCTGATGCGGCCGCTGCCGGTGCAGGACCCGGGCGAGCTCGTCCTGCTGGACGGGCCGGGCCCCTTCTCTGGCCGCACGCACAACGACCAGACCTTCTCGCACCCCATGTACCAGGCCCTGCGCGACAACACGTCGGGCGTCTTCAGCGGCGTGGCGGCGCGCTTCGGCACGGACGCGACGCTGACCTGGCACGGCCGCACCGAGCGGGTGATGGTGGAGTCGGTCTCGGGCACCTACTTCGGCACGCTGGGCGTCGGTCCGGCCCTGGGCCGGGTCTTCACGCCCGACGACGACCGCACGGCGGCGGGCCATCCGCTGGTCGTGCTGAGCCACGGCTTCTGGAAGCGCCGCTTCGCCGCCGATCCCGCCGTCGTGGGCCAGTCGGTGAGCATCAACGGACATCCCATGGACGTGATCGGGGTGACCGCGCCCGGCTTCCAGGGGATCGAGGTCGGGCGGGTCGTCGACGTCTTCGTGCCCATCACGATGAAGGCGTGGCTGACCCCCACCTGGGACGACTTCGCCAACTGGCGGAGCCGCTGGTTGAACATCGTGGCTCGCCGCGCGCCCGGCGTCTCGCGCGAGCAGGCCGAGGCCGGCGCGAACGTCGCGTACCGGCAGGCGCTGGCGGAGGACGTGAAGACGCTCGGCCACTGGACCGAGAAGAACCGCGCCCGCTTCCTGGCCAAGCACCTCGACGTCAAGCGAGGCGCGACGGGCCTGTCCGGCCTGCGGCAGCAGGTGTCGGCTCCGCTCCTCGTGCTCATGGGGATGGTGGGCCTGGTGCTGCTCATCGCCTGCGGGAACGTGGCGAACCTCCTGATGGCCCGCGCGACCGCGCGCCAGAAGGAGGTCGCGATCCGCCTCAGCCTGGGCGCCGGCCGCGGCCGGCTCATCCGCCAACTGCTGGTCGAGAGCGTGGTGCTGGCGCTGCTGGGCGCGATCGCCGGCATCGTGTTCGCCACCTGGACGGGCGACCTGCTGCTGCGCGCCCTGCCCTTCGAAGGCGCCAGCCAGGCGCTGTCGGCCGAGCCGGACCTGCGGGTCGGGCTGTTCACGCTGGTGGTGAGCCTGCTGACCGGGATCCTCTTCGGCCTGGCGCCGGCCCTGCAGCTCACGCGTCCGGCGGTGGCGCACACGCTGAAGGACGAGGCGGCCGCCGTCATCGGAGGCAGCGGGGCCCGGCTGCGGCGCGGGCTCGTGATCGCGCAGGTCGCGCTCTCGCTGCTGCTGCTGGTCGGGGCCGGCCTCTTCGCGCGCAGCCTCCACAACCTGCGCCAGCTCGAGCCCGGCTTCCAGGCGGAGCGGCTGCTGGTGTTCTCCGTCGACCCGCCCCTCGCCGGGTACGACCGCGACCGCGTGCGGGGCTTCGCGCAGCGCCTCCAGCAGGAGCTGCAGGCGACGCCCGGCGTGGCCGGGGCCGCGACTGCGCTCAACCCCGTCATGGCGGACGCCGTCTGGCGCAGCACGATCAAGGTGGAGGGCTACACCAGCAAGGAAGGCGAGGACATGAGCCCGCAGGTGAACGCGGTGGCGCCCACCTTCTTCGGCACGCTGGGCATCCCGATCCTCGGCGGGCGCGACTTCGACGCGCGGGACGTCCAGGGCGCGCCTCGGGTCGCGATCGTCAACGAGACGCTCGCGAAGTACTTCTGGGGCAGCGAGAGCGCGATCGGCAAGCGCTTCGGCTTCGCCCGCGACGACCGGATCGACATCGAGGTGGTGGGCGTCGTGAAGGACGGCAAGGCCAACAACATGCGCGAGACCGTGCCGCGCATGCTGTACGTGCCGATCGACCAGCAGGAGGAGATCTCGGGGCTGGTGGTCTACGCCCGCACCAGCCTGCCCGAGTCGGGTGTCGCCCCGGTCGTGCGCCAGGCGGTCGGGCGGCTCGACGCCAGCCTGCCCGTCTACAACCTGAAGACGATGGAGGCGCAGATCAGCGAGTCGCTGTTCGTCGACCGCATGGTGGCCGCTCTCTCCGCCGCCTTCGGTCTGCTGGCCACGATGCTGGCCGCGGTCGGGCTGTACGGCGTGATGAGCTTCAGCGTCGCCCGGCGCACGCGCGAGATCGGGATCCGCCTGGCGCTGGGCGCGCCGCGCCAGCGCGTCCTCGCGATGGTGCTGCGCGAGGTGGGCGTGCTGGGCGCGTGGGGCCTCGGCCTGGGCCTGCCGATCGCGCTGGGCCTGGGACGCCTGGTGCGCGCGCAGCTGTTCGGCCTGCCCGCCCACGACCCGGTGACGATCGCCGCGGCCACGCTGCTGCTGGCGTGCGTCACGGTACTGGCGGGACTGATCCCGGCGCGGCGCGCGATGGGCGTCGATCCCATCCTCGCGCTCCGGTACGAGTAGGTCGCTCCCATGCGCGGCATCGGGCAGGACGCGCGGCTGGCGGCGAGGAGGCTCCGGGAGAGCCCGGGCTTCACGGCCGCGGCCGTCCTGTCGCTGGGGCTCGGCATCGGCGCCAGCACGACGGTCTTCAGCCTGGTGGAAGCGCTCCTGCTGCGGCCGCTGCCGGTGGCCGATCCCGCGGGTGTCGTGGCGGTGTACACCAGCGACTACAGCGGGCCCGCCTACGGCGCCAGCTCCTACCCGGACTACCTCTCGTTCCGCGATTCCGGCGTCTTCGAAGGGCTGGTGGCGTTCACCATGATGCCTCTGGGCCTGGCCGGCGAGAGCGGGCCCGGCCGGGTCTGGAGCGAGGTCGTCTCGGGCGACTACTTCACGACGCTCGGCATCCCCGTCGCGCACGGCCGCGGCCTGGTCCCGGACGACGACCGGGCGGGCGCGCCGGGCACGGTCGTGATCTCGCACGCACTGTGGCAGCGCGTGTTCGGCGGCGAGCCGTCGGTGATGGGACGGTCACTGGCGATCTCGGGCCGCCATTTCACGGTGGTGGGCGTGGCCGCGCCGGGCTTCGCGGGGCTCACGCGCGGCCTGGCGGTGGACGCGTGGGTGCCGATGTCGAGCCGGCCGGCGCTCACGGGCGAGGCGGGCGCGCTGACGAGCCGGGGCGACCGCGGGCTCGCGCTGCTCGGCCGCCTGCCGCCGGGGCTGCCGATGGCCGTGGCGCAGGCGCGGCTGGACGCGCTGGCCGCGGGCCTGCGCGCGCAGCACCCGGCGGAATGGAGGGACCTGCGCGACGCGACACGGCGGATCAGCCTCCTGCCCGAGTGGCAGGCGCGCATCCAGCCCATGTTGAGCGGCCCGGTGAGCGCGTTCCTCGCGCTGCTGGGCGCCATCGCACTGCTCGTCCTGCTGGCCGCCGCCGCGAACGTGGCCACCCTGTTCCTGGCCCGGCTGGTGCGCCGGCAACGGGAGGTGGCGGTGCGGCTGGCGCTGGGCGCGCGCCGCGGCCGGCTGGTGCGGCAGTTCCTCACCGAAACGCTGCTGGTCGCGCTGCTGGGTGGCGCGCTCGGCGTCGGGCTGGCCTTCGCGGCGGCCGAGGCCCTGGCCGCGATGCGCCTGCCGCTGCCGGTCACGGTCGCGCTCGACGCACGGCCGGACCTGCGCGTGCTGGGCTTCGCGGTCGGGCTCTCGCTGCTGGCCGGCGCGGCGCTCGGCCTCTTCCCGTCGCTGCAGGCGTCGCGTGCCGACGTGCTGCCGGGACTCAAGGACGAGGGCGCCCGGCGGGGCCGCGGGCGCCTGCGCGGCGCGTTCGTGGTGGCGCAGGTGGCGCTCTCGCTCGTCCTGCTCTCGGGCGCGCTGCTCTTCCTGCGCGGCCTGGGCCGAGCGGCGGCCATCGACCCCGGCTTCGACGCGGGCTCCGTGCTGGCCCTGCCCGCGGACCTCGTGCTGTCCGGCTACGACGAGCCGCGGACGGTCGACTTCCAGCAGCGCGTGGTCGAGCGCGTGGGCGCGGTGGACGGCGTCGAGGCGGTCGCGCTGGCCGTCAACCTGCACCTCGATCCGCTCGCCAGCGTGCGCCGCGGCCTCTCGGTCGAGGGCTACGAGCCCGGGAGCGGCGAGGACATGGAGGTGCACGCGGCCGCGGTGGGCGCGGGCTTCTTCGAGGCGCTGCGGCTGCCCATCGTGCGCGGCCGCGCGTTCGGCGCGGACGACCGGCCGGGCCGGCCGCTGGTCGCGATCGTCAACGAGACCTTCGCCCGCCGCTACCTCGCGGGACGCGACGCGATCGGCGCGCGCTTGAGCACGCGGGGCGCCGAAGGACCGTTCCTGGAGGTGGTGGGGGTCGCGCGCGACGCGAAGTACGCGAGCCTGGGCGAGGCGCCGCGGGCTTTCTTCTACGTGCCGCTCGTGCAGGACTTCGCGTTCGCGCAGTCCATCGGCTCGTTCGTGCCGCTGACCGTCCTGGTGCGCACCAGCGGCGACCCCGCGCGGCGAGCCGCCGACGTGCGCCAGGCCGTGCAGGACCTCGATCCCGCGCTCGCGCTGCAGCCGCCGCGGCCGCTCGCCGACCTGCTCGGCCTCTCGGTCCTGCCGACGCGCCTGGCCGGCCTGGCCCTGGGCGCGTTCGGGGTGGTCGGCCTGGGCCTGGCCGCGCTGGGCCTGTGGGGCGTGGTCGCCCAGTCGGTCGCGCAGCGCTCGCGCGAGTTCGGGGTGCGGCTGGCGCTGGGTGCCGCGCGGAGCCATCTCGTAGGCCTGGCGCTGGGGGAAGGCTCGCGGCTGGTCGCGATCGGCGGCGGCCTGGGCCTGGTCCTGGCGCTCCTGTTCGCGCGGGCGGCGCAAGGCTTCCTCTACGGCCTCTCGCCGTCCGACCCGCTGACGTTCGCGACCGCCGCCTTCGTCCTCCTGGCCGTCGCGCTCGGCGCGTCGTTCCTGCCGGCGCGCCGCGCCGGCCGCGTCGATCCGGTCGCATCGCTGAGGAGCGAGTAGGAGGGACCTGATGGACACGCTGCTGCAGGACGTCCGGCACGCGGTGAGGCGACTTGCGAAGACGCCCGGCTTCACGCTGGTGGCGGTCGTCGTCGTCGCCGTCGGCATCGGGGCCAACGCCGCGATCTTCAGCGTCGTGAACGCGACGCTGCTGGCGCCGGGCCCCTTCCCGGAGCCCGAGCGCCTTGTCCGCGTGTGGGACTCGAGCCCCCAGCGGGGCGAGCCGATCGACCCCATCCCGCCGGCCAGCTTCCACGCCTATCGCGACGAGACGGGCGTCTTCGAGACGCTCGGCGCCTCGACCGACGGGTTCTACAACCTGACCGGCTCGGGCGAGCCCGAGGCACTGCTCTCGTACCGCTACTCCGCGGACTTCTTCAAGGCGCTGGGAGTCCGGCCGCTGCTGGGCCGTACGTTCACGGCCGAGGAAGACCGGCCCGGCCACGACGGCGTGGTGGTGCTCAGCCAGGAGCTCTGGCAACGGCGCTTCGCGAGCGACCCCGGCATCCTGGGTCGCGCCATCACGCTGGACGGCCGCGCGTACACGGTCGTCGGCGTGATGCCCTCGAGCGTGAACTTCGGGCCGATCCAGCTCTGGACGCCGCTCGCCCTCGACCCCGCGCTGGCGAACAGCCTCGACCGGCGCTTCCTGCGCGTGGTCGGCCGGCTCAAGCCGGGCGTCACGCGCGAGCAGGCGAGCGCAGCGCTCGCCCGCGTTGCGGCGCGCATGGAGCGCGACCACCCCGACACGCACTCGGGCTGGACGGCGCTGGCCGAGCCGATCGACGAGCGGCTGGTGGGGGACATCCGCCCGGCCCTCAAGGTGCTGACGGCCGCCGTCGCGTTCGTGCTGCTGATCGCGTGCGCGAACGTCGCGAACCTGCTCCTGGTGCGCGCGGCCGGTCGCGAGCGCGAGGCGGCGGTGCGCGTGGCCCTGGGCGCGTCGCGCGGCCGGCTGATCCGTCAGTCGCTGGCGGAGAGCCTGCTGGTGGCCGTGACCGGCGGGGCGCTGGGCGTGTGGCTGGCCGGGGCGGGCGTCAACCTGCTGCTCGCGTTCTTCCCGAAGAACCTGGGCAACGTCGCGATCCCGAGGCTGCAGTCGATCCCGATCGACGGGCACGTGCTCGGGTTCAGCCTGCTGCTCGTGCTCGCGAGCGGCGTCCTCTTCGGCCTCGTCCCCGCGCTGCGGGCCTCCGCCGCCGATCCCGCCGAGTGCCTGCGCGACGGCGCGCGCACGACCTCGGGCGCGGCGCACGGACGCCTGCGCGGCCTGCTGGTCGCGAGCGAGATGGCGCTGGCCCTGGTGCTCACCTCGGCGGCGGCGCTGATGGTGCACAGCTTCGCGCGCCTCCAGGAGGGCCGGCTGGGGTTCGAGCCCGACCAGGTGCTGACGATGCGCGTGATGCTGCCGCGCGCGCGCTACGACGCCGACGGCCAGCGGCGCTTCATGGACCAGGCCCTGCGGAACATCCGCGCGGTCCCGGGCGTGCAATCGGTGGGCAGCACCACGTTCCTGCCGCTCAGCGGCTGGCACGGCGACCGCGAGTTCGCGGTCGAGGGCCGCACGCCGCCCGTGCGCGGGCAGGAGCCGCACGCGGACTGGCGGATCATCGGGGGCGAGTACTTCGCCGCGCTGGGCACGCCGCTGGTGAAGGGCCGACTGTTCACGGACGCCGACGACGCGTCGCGCCCGCGCGTGGCCCTCGTCAACGAGACCTTCGCCCGCCGGCACTTCGCGAACGAGGACCCGTTGGGGCGCCGCCTCGACTTCCGGATCCAGTCGGAGGGCGACGCGCCCGAGTGGCGCGAGATCGTCGGCGTCGTCGGCGACATCCGGCACCACGGCCTCGTCCGCGACCCGGTCCCCGAGGTCTACATCCCGTACGCCCAGGAGCCCCTCTTCATCGTGGCCTTCGCCGTCCGCACCGCGGGCGAGCCGGCCGCGATGGCGGGGGCCGTCCGCCAGGCCATCTGGCAGGTCGACAAGGACCAGCCGGTCGCCTACGTGCTGCCCCTGCGCCAGATGGCGTCGGAGACGACCGCGCTGCACCGGACCAGCACGCTCACGCTGCTGGCGTTCACCGCCGTCGCGCTGGGCCTGGCCGCGCTGGGGCTCTACGGCGTGCTGAGCTACGCGGTGTCGCAGCGCTCGCACGAGATCGGGATCCGCGTGGCCATGGGCGCCTCGCGCCGCGACATCCTGGGCCTGGTGATGGGGCAGGGCCTGCGCTTGGCCGGAGCCGGGCTGGTCGTCGGCCTGCTGGCCTCGTTGGCACTCACGCGCCTGCTCTCGAGCCTGCTCTTCGGCGTCTCGCCCTACGACGTGCCCACCCTCGCGATCGTGGTCCTCGTGCTGACGGCCACCGCCCTGCTCGCGAGCTTCATCCCCGCCTTCCGCGCGACCCGCGTCAGCCCGCTGGACGCGCTCCGCTACGAGTGACGCCATGAGCACGCTGGTCCAGGACCTCCGACACGCCGCACGCCTCCTGCGCAAGAGCCCCGCCTTCACGGTGGCCGCGCTGGCCATGCTCGCCGTGGGCATCGGCGCCAACACGGCCATCTTCAGCGTCGTGAACGCGGTGCTGCTGCGCCCGCTGCCGTTCCCGGAGCCGGACCGGCTGGTGTTCATCACGCGCGAGGGCGACGTCTCCATCCTCGACGGCATCGACTGGCGCGCGCAGAGCCGGACGCACGAGGGGATCGCGCTGTTCCTGCGCAGCTGGGCGTTCGACCTCTCGGGGGAGGGGGAGCCGGAGCGCCTGCAGGGCGCGGTCGTGGAGCCCCAGTACTTCCAGGTCCTGCGCACGCCGCCGCTGCTGGGCCGCGTCCTGGCCGCGGAGGACAACCAGCCGGGCGCGCCGCAGGTGGCGGTCTTGAGCCACGCGTTCTGGACGCAGCGGTTCGCCTCCGACCCGGGCGTGGTCGGCCGGGCGGTGGTCCTGAGCGACGTGCCGACCACGATCGTGGGCGTGATGCCGCCCGAGTTCGACTTCCTCGACGACGGCGTCGACCTGTGGGTCCCCGTCGCCGCGGCCACGCCCCAGTTCCTGGGCGAGCGGGGCACGAACAACTTCGACGCCATCGGGCGGCTGCGCGCGGGCGTGACGGTGGAAGAGGCGCGGGCCGAGATGGTCGCCATCTCGCAGCGACTGGAGAAGGCGTACCCCGACACGAACCGCCGCAAGATCGTCGAGCCGCTGCCGCTGCTCGAGTTCATGGTGGGCGGCGTGCGCCGCTCGCTGTGGGTCCTGCTGGCGGCCGTCGGCCTGGTGATGCTGGTCGGCAGCGTCAACCTGGCCGGGCTGCTGCTCGCGCGCTCGCAGGCGCGCAGCGGCGAGTTCGCGCTGCGCATGGCGGTCGGCGCCTCCGTCGGCCGCGTGGTGCGCCAGCTCCTCGCCGAGGGGCTGCTGCTGGGCCTGCTGGGCGGCGCCGTGGGGCTCCTCGTCGCCACGTGGGCCCGCGAGGCGCTGGTCATGGCCGCGCCCGAGACGCTCCTGCGGCTGCGCGAGGTGCCCATCGACCGGAACGTGCTGCTGTTCGGCCTGGTCTCCGCGCTGGTGTCGGGAGTCCTGCTGAGCCTCGTGCCCGCCTGGCAGGTCGCGCGCTCCGACGCCGGGGGGTACCTGAAGGGGACGCGCACCACGTCGGGGCAGGCCCGGCATCGCGCGCTGGGGGCCCTCGTGGCCGCGGAGCTGGCGTTCGCCTGCGTGCTGCTGGTGGGCGGGGGGCTGCTGGGCCGCACCTTCCTGCGCCTGCAGGGCGTGCCGCTGGGATTCGACCCCGAAGGCCTCCTCACCGCCGACATCGTGCTGCCCGAGTCGCGCTACGGCGCGATCGGGGCGCAGACGGCCGCGTTCAAGGGGATCGTGGAGGGCGCGCGGGCCATGCCGGGCGTCGCCTCCGTGGCCTACGTGATCACGCCGCCGCTGTCGCCGCGCGGCGGCATCGGGTCGCCCATCCTGTTCCAGCAGCCGCCCGACCAGATGCCGGTCGAGGCCCCGGGCGCGCGCGTGCGCCTCGTCTACGGCGACTACTTCGGCACCATCGGCCTGCCCCTACGGGAGGGGCGCGGCTTCGACGCGCGGGACGAGCAGGGCGGGCTGCCGGTCGCGGTCGTGAACGAGCGCTTCGCCAGGGACTTCTGGCCGGGCCGCAGCCCCATCGGCCAGCAGGTCTCGTTCCGCTGGACCAGGGAGCCGCGCTGGCTGACGATCGTCGGGGTCGTCGGGGACCTGAAGGGGACGCGGGTCACCGAGGACGATCCGCGCACGATCTACGCGCCCTACGTCCAGCGCAACACCGAGTGGCAGCGCTGGGGCACGATCGTGGTCAAGGGCAAGGTCTCCCCGCACGCGCTGATCGTCCCCTTGAAGCAGGCCGTATGGGCGGTGGACCCGACCCTGACGCTGGACCAGGTCCAGACGATCGACGAGCGGATCGCGGTCCAGACCGGGCAGCAGCGCTTCAACGCGCTGGCCGTGGCCTGCTTCGCGGCGGTGGCGCTGCTGGTGGCCCTGCAGGGCATCTACGCGCTGCTCGCCTACGCGGTCGAGGAGCGCCGGCGCGAGATCGGTGTCCGCATCGCGCTGGGCGCCACCACCCGCGACCTGGTGCGGCTGGTGGTGGGCCGCGGGCTGCGGCTGGCGGCCATCGGGCTCGCCGCCGGCCTGGTGCTGGCGCTGGCGCTGGGCCGCGGCCTCCAGAGCCTCCTGTTCGAAGTCGGACCGACCGATCCCCTGACGTTCGTGGCGGTGGCGGCCCTGCTGGGCGCGACGGCCTTCGTGGCCTGCTCGATCCCGGCCTGGCGCGCCTCTCGCGTGGACCCCATGACGGCCTTGCGCACGGAGTGATGCCCCTGGAACGCGATTTCAAGACGCTCGTCGCCGAGTACGAGAAGAAGCTGATCGAGGAGGCCCTGGCCGCCTGCGGCGGCAACCAGCGCCGGGCCGCGGCCGCCCTCAAGACCCTTCCCACCACGCTTCACGAGAAGATGAAGCGGCTGGGCCTCAAGCCGACCGGCGCCCCGCCGGTGGAGGACGAGGACTGCACCGAGAGAGAGGGATGATCCAGCTCCGCAACGTCGAAAAGACCTACCCGCAGGGCGGCGGCCTCACCTACGTGCTGCGCCGCATCGACCTCGACATCGCGGCCGGGGAGTTCACGTCGATCATGGGCCCGTCGGGCGCGGGCAAGTCGACGCTCCTGCACATCCTGGGCATGCAGGACAGCGCCTTCACCGGCGAGTACGTCTTCCGCGACCAGCCCACGAGCCGCCTCTCGCGCAAGGACCGGCTCGACCTGCAGAAGCGCAACATCGGCTTCGTCTTCCAGAGCTACCACCTGCTCGACGAGCTCACGGTGGCCGAGAACCTGGACCTGCCCCTGAGCTACCGCGACCTGCCCAAGGGGGAGCGGCAGGCCATGGTCGCCGACACGCTGGACCGCTTCCAGATCGTGGGCAAGAAGGACCTGTACCCGCGCCAGCTGTCGGGCGGGCAGCAGCAGCTGGTGGCGGTGGCGCGGGCCATCATCGCCAAGCCGGTCCTGCTGCTGGCGGACGAGCCCACCGGCAACCTGCACTCGGACCAGGGGCGCGAGATCATGGAGCTGTTCCAGCGCCTCAACTCGGAGGGGACGACCATCATCCAGGTCACGCACTCGGAGACCAACGCCGGCTACGGGCGCCGGGTCATCACCCTCCGGGACGGCTGGATGGCCAAGGACTGAAAGCGCGGCGCCAAACGCCCGACGCCGGCGCATGGCGTTCACATCATTGAATAGAATGCCCGCGCGATGACCTCCCGTCCCCCTCGCATCCTGATCGCCGACGACCTCCCCGACGTGTGCGAGGCGCTGCGCCTGCTCCTCAAGAACGAGGGCTTCGACCCGCACAGTGTCGCCTCGCCGGCCGCGCTGTGGGCCGCGGTGCAGCGCAGCGACTTCGACGCGGTCCTGATGGACCTCAACTACGCGCGCGACACCACCTCGGGCCAGGAGGGGCTGGAGCTGCTGGACCGGCTGCGTGCGCTCGACCCCACGCTGCCGGTCGTGGTCATGACCGCCTGGGCCAGCGTGGACCTGGCGGTCGAGGCCATGCGGCGCGGCGCGCGCGACTTCGTCTCCAAGCCCTGGGAGAACGCGCGGCTGGTCTCCATCCTGCGCACGCAGATCGCGCTCAAGGACGCGCTGCGGCGCGGCGAGCGGCTGGAGGCGGAGAACCGCGCGCTGCGCGCGGACGGCGCCCCGCCGCCGCTGATCGCCGACTCGCGGGCCATGGGGCCCGTGCTGGAGCTGATCGCGCGCGTGGGCCCGTCGGATGCGAACGTGCTCATCACCGGCGAGAACGGCTCGGGCAAGGGGACGGTGGCGCGCGCGCTGCACGCGGCCTCCTCGCGCGCGGCCAAGCCGCTGCTCGTCGTCAACGCCGGCGGGCTGTCCGAGGGCGTGTTCGAGAGCGAGCTGTTCGGCCACGTGCGCGGCGCGTTCACGGACGCCAAGGCCGACCGCGTGGGCCGCTTCGAGCTGGCCGACGGCGGCACGCTGTTCCTGGACGAGATCGCGAACGTGCCCACCGGCCTGCAGCCCAAGCTCCTGCGCGTCCTGGAGACGGGGGAGTTCGAGCGGGTGGGCAGCTCCCGGACGCGGCGGACGGACGTGCGCGTCATCAGCGCGACCAACGCCGACCTGGACCAGGAGGTGGCCGCGGGACGCTTCCGCCAGGACCTGCTGTTCCGCCTGAACACGATCGAGGTGCGCGTGCCGCCCCTGCGTGAGCGTCCGTCGGACATCCCGCTGCTGGCCGCGCACTTCCTGGCCCAGCACGCGGGCCGCTACCGCAAGCGCATCGGCGGCTTCGACCCCGCCGCGCTCAAGGCGCTGGCGGAGCATCCCTGGCCCGGCAACGTGCGCGAGCTGGACCACTCGGTCGAGCGGGCGGTGCTGATGGCGCGGGGCGAGACCATCACCGCCTCCGACCTCGCCCTGCGCGGGTCGGCCGACGACCGGCGGGGCGGCTCGATCGAGGAGATGAGCCTCGAGGACGTCGAGGCGTTCCTGATCAAGAAGGCGCTGGCCCGCGAAGGGGGCAACGTCAGCCGCGCCGCGGAGGCGCTGGGGCTCTCCCGCAGCGCCCTCTACCGCCGCCTGCAGCGGTTCGGCCTTTGAGGCGCCGCCGTTCCCGCGGCCGGAGCGGATGGCCCGCCGCCTGAGCCATGAGCAGCGCGTGCTGCTGCTGTCGCTGGGGGCGGCGGCCCCGGCCGCCGTGGTGGCGCTGACGCTGCTGTGGACGCAGCCGCACGGCACCCGCGCCCGCTGGACGCTGACCGCCCTGGTCGTGCTGGCGGCGCTCGCGTTCGCGGCCTCCGCGCGTGCGGCCGTGGTGCGCCCCCTGCAGACCCTCTCGAACCTGCTGGCCGCGCTGCGCGAGGAGGACTACTCCTTCCGCGCGCGGGTGCCCCGCGGCGCGGACGCGATGGGCGACGCCCTGCGCGAGGTCAACGCGCTGGTCGACGTGCTGCGCACGCAGCGCCTGGGCGCGCTGGAGGCCACCGCGCTGCTGCGCAAGGTGATGGAGGAGATCGACGTCGCGGTCTTCACGTTCGACGAGCTGAAGCGGCTGGTCCTGCTCAACCGGGCGGGCGAGCGGCTGCTGGGCCGGACGGCCGAATCGATGATCGGCCGCACGGCCGACGAGCTGGGGCTGGGGAGCGCGCTGGACCCGGCCGTGGTGCCGGTCCTGGAGCTGAAGCTGCCCGGCGGGGCGGGGCGCTTCGAGGCCCACCGGGGCACGTTCCGCCAGGGCGGCGTGCCGCACGAGCTGCTGGTGCTGACCGACGTGAGCCGCGCGCTGCGCGAGGAGGAGCGGCTGGCCTGGCAGCGCATCATCCGCGTGCTCGGGCACGAGCTCAACAACTCGCTGGCGCCCATCAAGTCGCTGGCCGGCAGCCTGGACGACCTGGTGGCGCGCCAGCCGCGCCCGGACGACTGGGAAGCGGACCTGCGCCGCGGCCTGGCCGTGATGGGCGGCCGCGCCGAGTCGCTGAGCCGCTTCCTCGACGCGTACGCGCGCCTGGCCAAGCTGCCGCCGCCGCAGCGCCGGCCCGTCGACCTGGGCGAGCTGGTGCGCCGCGTGGCCGGACTGGAGACGCGCCTGCGGGTCGAGGTGGCCGATGCGCCGGTCCTCAAGGTGCGCGCCGACCCCGACCAGCTCGAGCAGTTGCTCATCAACCTGGTCCGCAACGCCGTCGACGCCGCCCTGGAAACGGGGGGAGGCGTGCGGCTCGCCTGGCGCGCGAAGGGGCCGTGGGCGGAGGTGGTGGTCGAGGACGAGGGACCCGGCCTGCCCGCCAGCGCCAACCTGTTCGTGCCCTTCTTCACCACCAAGCCGGAGGGATCCGGCATCGGCCTCGTGTTGTCGCGCCAGATCGCGGAGGCGCACGACGGCACGCTGAGCCTGGAGCCGCGCGGCGGTGGCCCCGGCAGCCGCGCGCGGGTGCAGCTCCCGCGGGGCTGACGGCGGCGCCCCGTATACTGCCTCGAATGGCCTGGCGACACGTCTGGGGCGGGCTCAGCTCGGCCGGCTCGGCGCCCGGCGACGAGGGGCGCGCCTTCCTGCAGAAGCGCATCGCGTTCTTCGGCAAGGTCGGCCTCGGCTTCTCGCTGGGCGCGTACGTCTTCACGCACGGAGCACTCGTCCTCACCCCCGGCTACTCGTGGCGCGTCTGGGTCCGTCCGGACGCGCTGCTGTACCTCGTGAACGTGACGCTGTTGGGCGCCGCCTGGCTGGGCGCCCGCGGGCCGCAGCTGGGAGCCCGGGCGCTCGCCGCCATCGACGCCAGCGTGTCCTTCCTGGCCTGCTCCAGCGCGGCCGTGCCGCTGCTCCTGCCGGAGGCCACGGTCGACCAGCAGTACCGCATGCTGCTGGTCGTCACCACGGCGCTCATCGCGCGCGCCGCGGTGCTGCCCACGCCCTCGCGCTGGACGCTGGGCGTGAGCGCGGCCGCGGTCCTGCCCGCAGTCGGGCTCACCTGGTGGCTGCACGCGCGGTCCTCGGGGACCGCGGTCGCGGTCTCGCAGACGCTCGTGGCGCTCATGTGGTGCACGCTGGCGGTGGCCATCAGCACGGTCGTGTCCCACATCATCTATGGGCTGCGCCAGGAGGTGCGGGAGGCGCGCCAGCTGGGGCAGTACACGCTCGAGGAGAAGCTGGGCGAGGGCGGCATGGGCCAGGTCTTCCGCGCGCGCCACGCGATGCTGCGGCGGCCCACGGCCGTCAAGCTGCTGCCGCCCGGCCGGGCCGGGGAGAGCGCGCTCAAGCGCTTCGAGCGCGAGGTGCAGCTGACCGCGATCCTGACGCATCCGAACACGGTGCAGGTGTTCGACTACGGGCGCACCGCGGACGGGATCTTCTACTACGCGATGGAGTACATGGACGGGCTGAACCTGGACCAGCTTGTCAGCCTGTACGGCCCGCAGCCGCCCGGCCGCGTCGTCCACGTGCTGCGCCAGGTGGCGGGTGCCTTGGCCGAGGCGCACGGCATCGGCCTCATCCACCGGGACGTGAAGCCCGCGAACATCATCCTCTGCGAGCGCGGCGGCGTGCCCGACGTCGCGAAGATCTTCGACTTCGGCCTCGTGCGCGAGACGGGGAGCGACGCGCAGGCCTCGGTGACCGGAACCAACGTGATCATGGGGACGCCGTTGTTCCTCTCGCCCGAGGCCCTCCAGTCGCCCGAGTCGGTGGACGCGCGCAGCGACCTGTACGCCCTGGGCGGCGTCGCGTACTACCTGATGGCGGGACGCCACGTGTTCGAGGGCCGGTCGGCGGTCGAGATCTGCGGGCACCACCTGCACACGGCGCCGGCGCCGCCGTCCGAGAAGCGGGGCGCGCCGTTGCCGGCGGAGCTGGAGGCGCTCGTGATGTCCTGCCTCGAGAAGGACGCGGCGCGGCGACCGCAGTCCGCGCGCTCGCTGCTCGAGCGGCTGGACGCGATGGCGGAGGCGCTCGTCTGGACCGAGGATCAGGCGCGCGAGTGGTGGGCGAAGCACGGACCGGCCACGCCCCCTCCAGCGGCGGCCGCGTCGCGGTCCGTCTCGTCGCTGACGCAGGCGCTCACCGTGGACCTGCGCGAGCGCGCGCTGGCGCCGGACTAGCCGAGTCGGTCGCGGGGCTGGATCGCGACCGACTTGCCGGTCACGCGCCGTACGGGATCACTCGCGTGCACGGTACCAGGAGCGCGTAGCGCGGCCGTCGACCGTCCTTGCCCGCAGGGTGCAGAGCGACTAGAGTCCTCCAAGCTACGAAACCAACACCGGCCGAGGTGAGGTCGTCACTGGGCGGTCGGTCCGCGCAGATGCTCACGAAGGCGCAGCGCGACGAGACGACCCCGGACCAGGCCTTGAGATGCCGCGGCGAGGGAACGAGCCTATCCAAGAACTGAGGTGCCCATGGACCGAGTCACTCCGCTCCTGGTCGTCGTGACGCTGTCGGCGGTGACCGTCGGCGGCTCTGCGCAAGCGCAGGAACGACACTTCCATCCCAAGGGCAAGCCGCCCTCGAAGTTCACCATCGAGCTGCAGCAGGGCGTGCGCGCGTCGCTGCCCTTCGACGACAAACGCGATTTCGAAGAGGCGAAGAAGGGGTTCATCGCAGCTCCGCCGTACAAGCAGATCAAGGCCGAGGCGGGTCACGTGGCGTGGGACATGGCGAGCTACGACTTCCTGCTCCAGGGCGGGACGTTCGATTCCATTCACCCCTCGCTCCAACGCCAGGCGATCCTCAACATGGCCTACGGTCTGTACGAGGTCCTGCCGGGCAGGATCTACCAGGTGCGCGGCTACGACCTCGCCAACTTCACCCTGGTCAAGGGCGACACGGGGTGGATCGTGTTCGATCCGTTGACGGCCAAGGAGACGGCCAGGGCGGCACTGGACTTCGCCAACGAGAAGCTCGGCCGGCGCCCGGTGGTCGCCGTCGTCTACTCCCACTCCCATGGCGACCACTTCGGCGGTGTGCGCGGCGTGGTGGAGGAGGCCGACGCGACAAGCGGCAAGGTCAAGATCATCGCGCCGGTCGGCTTCATGGACCACGCGGTGGCCGAGAACGTCATGGCCGGCACGGCGATGACGCGGCGGATGTTCTACCAGTACGGCGTGCTGCTCCCGCGCGGCCCGTTCGGCCATGTCGACCAGTCGATCGGCAAGAACACCGCGGCCGGCAACACGGGACTGGTCCAGCCCAACGTCATCATCGAGAAGCCCTTCGAGGAGCTCACGGTCGACGGTGTGCGGATGGTGTTCCAGAACACGCCCGGCACCGAAGCCCCCGCTGAAATGAACACCTGGTTTCCGCAGCTGAAAGCGTTCTGGGCCGCCGAGAACATCACCGGCACGATCCACAACATCTACACGCTGCGCGGCGCACTGGTGCGTGACGCCTTGGAGTGGTCCAAGCAGATCAACGAGGCGATCTACCGCTTCGGCCTGGAAGCCGACGTCATGTTCGCTTCGCACAGCTGGCCGCGCTGGGGGAACGCTCGGATCCTCGAGGTGATGCGGGCGCAGCGCGACGCCTATGCGCACCTGAACAACCACGTGCTGCACCTGGCCAACAGCGGGGTGACGATCAACCAGGTCCACAACGTCTACAGGCAGCCAAGGAGCCTCCAGAGGCAATGGGCGGCGCGCAGCTACCACGGCTCGGAGCAGCACAACAGCCGGGCGGTCCTCAACCGCTACCTCGGCTACTGGGACGCGAACCCGGCCACCCTGATCCCCCTTTCGCCGGGCGATTCCGCGCCGCTCTACGTGGAGATGATGGGCGGGGCCGACAAGATCATCGCCAAGGGGCGTGAGCTCAACGACCGGGGCCAGTACCTGCTTGCGCAGGAGATCCTCGGCAAGCTCGTCTACGCGCAGCCGAAGAACGAGGCGGCCAAGGACCTGCTCGCCGACGTGTGGGAACAGATCGGCTACCAGCAGGAGAGTCCGAGCGTGCGCAACAGCTTCCTCGCCGGTGCCTACGAGCTGCGTTCGGGCATTCCCACCGGCGCCTCACCCAAAGGGACGGGGCCGGACATGATTCGGGCCATGACGACGGGCCTGTGGCTCGACTTCCTGGGCGTGAGGCTGCAGAGCGACAAGGTCGAAGGGCAGAGTTTCGTCGTCAACTTCGTCACGCCGGACAACGGCGAGAAGTTCGTGATCGAGCTGAGCAACGGAACGCTCACCAGCATCCGGGGCCACCAGGCGAAGAACCCCACGCTGACGATGACGGTGAACCGCGCTGATCTCGAGCAGGTCATGATGGGCAAGACCGCACTCGACGACCTGATCGGGGGCGGCAAGGTGAAGCTCGAGGGCGATCGCAAGGCCTACGACCTGCTCAAGGCGAGCCTCGTCCACTTCGACATGGGCTTCGAGATCCTGCCGGGGACGAAGACGCAGCCGGAGCCGCCCAAGCTGAATCCCTTCGAGCAGGCACCCCCGGCGCCGTCCGGGGGCGGAATGCTCTAGCGGGTCGACCCTCTGACACGAGCCCGAGCCGTTCGTCACGGCTCGGGCTCGCCCTACTTCACGGTATAGCCCCGACCTTCCAGGCACACCGCGGCCGCCTTCTTGAAGGTATCGATCGCCTGCTGGTTCCGCGCGACGGCCATCTGGGCGCCTTTCGAACCCGCTTCCTGGGTGGCCTGGCCGCGGGCGCTGAACCCGCCCGTGGCGCCCGCGTCGGCCCCGATGCCCGCGCCCCTGCCGGTGTTGCCGGCGATGGCGCCGATCGCGGTGCCGGCCGCGGCACACTTGGCTGCACCGACCACCGCGGCGCCTTTGGTCGCCCTGCCGACCTCCTTCTCCGCCGCCCTTGCCGCCGCCTGCGTGTTGACGGTCCCCGCTCGGAGCTCGAGGCCCGTCTGAGCTTCTGCCCAGTTGGTGCAGGCCTCCTGATCCTTCGCTGACTGCTCGGGACTCTGACCCTGCGCCGGCCGCCGCAGGCGGCGGCGAGCGCAACGGAGAGGACGGCCAGCGGGTGGAGAGGGATTCGGGTCATCCCGCCTGTCTATCGAGCCCCGCGCGCCGTGTCGGTGACGCGCGTCACGACGGATCACGCCTCCCGCAGGTACCCCCACGTGTGCAGGCGGTCGTGGTCGTCGAACCAGCGCTCGCCGATGTCGTCGCGGTAGTACATGTTCGGGATCGTGATGTTCTTGATCCGCCCGTACGCCTGCGCGCGCGCCGCTTTCATGGTCGGCCCGAGGCCCACCACCACCAGCACGACGCCGGACGTGCCCGCCACCAGCCACTGGCCGCCCACCTGCTTCACGTCCTCGATGTGAACCTCCTCCGGCGCGGCGCCCTTCTTGAACGTGATGGTCGCGTTGCGCGAGAAGCTCTCGAACGTCGCGTCGTCGTCGAACGGGAAGGGCGGCACCACGATGCGCACGCCGATCTGGAACCCGCTCTTGACGCGCAGCTTCGTGTCCGCGCCCGCGGCCAGGTCGAGGAAGAACTGGCCGATGGGGGTGATCATGCCCTCCTGCTGGATCATGATCGTCGGGTAGCCGAAGCGGGACGTGAACTCGAGCGGGTAGATGCCGTTGCCGTTGACGATGCAGTTGAGGTCGATGTAGCCGACGTAGCCTTCCTCGGCCAGCCGGCCCTCCATCTTCTTGAGGGTCTGGTTGAAGATGCGGTTGGGCGCGCTCCAGTACATGGACGTGCCCATCTCGCCGGTCGGCGGCCCGATGTTCCCCGGGAAGAGCTTCTTGTGCTCGAAGTTGATGTTCACGGGTGTCACGAACTCGCGCCCGTTGAAGAAGGCGCCCACCGCCATCTCCACGCCGCTCACGCGCTTCTGGAGCTGGAAGACCTTGATCTCCTCCGAGAAGGCCCTCTTGTACGCCTCCAGCATGCGGATCACGTCGTCGCCGTCGTCCTCCTCGCCCACGAACAGCCGGCGCTTGACGTTCTGCGCCTCGCCGCTGGGCTTGATGACGTAGGCGTCCGGGTTCGCCCTGACGTGCGCGATGGCCCGGTCGAAGTCGTCGAACTCCCAGTAGGGGATGATGTTGACGCCGGCCTTCTTGAGCTCCTCCTGGCCGAACGAGCGGTCGTCCTCCAGGTTGTCGGTGTAGGCGGAGCCGCCGATCACGAGCTTGCCCTGCTGCCGGAGGGCCTGCGCCTTGGCGCCCTGGCCCAGCGTGTCGTCGAAGACGATCACGTCGGCCCAGTCGACGTCGCTCTGCCAATCCTCGGACTTGGGCACGAAGCCGTCCGCGATGTCCTTCTCCTTGGGCGCCTCGATGTAGTACTTGACGTCGTGCCCTTCCTTCAGCACCTGCCAGGCGATGTCGCCGATCAGGCCGCCCAGCGAGACGAACAGGAACTTCTTCTTGTCGGGCATGGCGATCTACTCGTCGAGGATGACGGCGAAGCCGTGCTTCTCGTACAGGGCGCGCGCCGCGCGGGACACGAGGTGGTCGCGAAAGAGCGCGGCGGCGGGCTTGGCTCCGGTCAGGAGGGCGAGCGGGTACACGATCCGCGGGCCCTTCTCCCGCGGGACCTCGTAGGCCACCCGGACGCGCTTCGACCGCGCGGCGTCCGTGCGATACACGATCGCGGCGTCCGCGTGCTCGCCCTCCACGGCCGCCAGCGCGGCGCGCACGTCGAGGGTGGGCACGACCTTGCCCTCGACGGCGCCCCAGACACCCTCCGATGTCAGGTACTGGCGCGCGTAGACGCCCGCGGGCACCGCCTCGGGTTCGGCGAGCGCAATCCGGCCCAGGGACGTGAGGTCGGCCGGAGCCGCCACCTTCGCGGCCCCCGCGGCGGGCACCACGATCACCAGCGTGTTCGAGAGCACGTCGATGCGGTCGGCCGGGGCCACGCGGCCGGCGCGGGTGACCTCGTCCATCTGCGTCTTGTCGGCCGGGAAGAAGATGTCGGCCGGCGCGCCGGCCTTGATCTGCCGTGCGAGGTCGTTGGAGCCGCCGAAGTTGAAGACCACGCGATGGGTGCTCCCGGCCTCGAACGCCTTCGCGGCCTCCTGCAGGACGTCCGTGAGGCTGGCGGCCGCGAAGACGGTGACGTCGTCGGCGCGCGCCAGCGAGGCGGTGAACACCGCCAGCGCGGCCCACAGCCGCGAGGAACGCCCCATCAGGAGGCCAGCGCCTGCTCGATGGCGTCCCGCAGGGGCTTCGCGTCGGGTGTCACGTCGCTGGCGAAGAAGCGGATCACCTTCCCGTCCCTGCCGATCAGGTACTTTCCGAAGTTCCAGGTCGGCGCCTGCCCTCCGCGGGTCAGGAACGCGTAGATGGGCGACTGGCCCGGCCCCCTGGTCTCAAGCTTGGCGCCGAGCGGGAAGGTGACGCCGTAGTTGCGCTCGCAGAAGGACTGGATCTGCTCGGGGCTGCCCGGCTCCTGGCCGCCGAAGTCGTTGCTGGGGAACCCCACGACCGTGAAGCCGCGCGGAGCCAGCTCGGAGTGCAGCGCCTGGAGCGCCTTGTACTGCGGCGTGAGGCCGCACTCGCTGGCGACGTTGACGGCCAGCACGACCGTCCCCCGGAAGCGGGCCAGGTCCATCGGCTCGCCCTGCAGCGACGTGGTCGTGAGGTCGTGGAACGATTCGACGGACACGGGGTGCCTCCTGCTGGTCGTGGAAGGGGCACGATACCACGGGCCCGCGGGACGTTCCTCGTGTTGACGAAAGCCGCGCGTGCTGGCACGTTCATCGTCGATGACGCGCGTGACGAGGGCATGACATCGCGCAAGGCGCGGGATTGAGCACGGCGACCGAAGAGCGCCGGGCGGTGGTCGCGGGCGCGCTCGCGGCGGCGGCGCTGGTCGCCCACCAGGTGGCGGGCCGGGCGACCCGCGACGCCCTCTTCCTCTCCCACTTCCCGGTCGAGACCCTGCCCATCGCCATCAGCGTCTCGGCGGCGGTCTCGATCCTGGCCGTCCTGCTGTACACGCGGGCCCTGCAGCGCTACACGCCGGCACGGGCGGTCCCGGCCCTGCTGGTGGTCTCCGCCTCCCTCCTGCTCGGGCAGTGGTGGGTGGCGGCGCACTATCCCGGACTCGCGGCGGTGGCCCTCTACCTGCACCTGGCGTTCTTCGGGGCGACGCTCATCTCGGCTTTCTGGTCGCTGGTGAACGAGCGCTTCGACCCGCACGCGGCCAAGCGCGCGGTCGCGCGCATCGGCGCGGGGGCGTCGCTGGGCGGCGTGGCCGGCGGCGCGCTGGCCGCGGGGGCCTCGTCGGTGCTGCCCGTCGACTCCATGCTGCTCGTGATGGCCGGGCTCAACCTGGCAGCGCTCGTGTCGCTGGTCGGGCTCCACCCCGAGCGGCGGGAAGGGCCCTCCGAGGCGCCATCGCACGTGTCGGGGCTGACGGTGATGCGCACCGTCCCCTACGTGCGGCTGCTCGCGCTCATGGTGGGCCTGGGCGCGCTGTCGGAGGCGCTGCTCGACTACGTGCTCTCGGCACGCGCGGTCGACGCGCTGGGCCGCGGCCGGCCGCTCCTCTCCTTCTTCGCCTTCTTCCACACCGGGGTCGCCATCCTGGGCCTGGCCCTGCAGACGGCCTTCTCGCGTCGCACGCTCGAGCGCCTCGGCCTGGCCGGGACGATCGCCCTCCAGCCCGCCGGCGTCGCGGGAACCGCGGCGCTGGGCCTGGTCTGGCCGGGGCTGTGGACGGCGGTGGCGGCGCGCGGGCTGGAGGCCGTCGTGCACGGGTCGCTCTTCCGCTCGGGCTACGAGCTGCTCTACACGCCGCTGCCGGTGGACCGCAAGCGCGCGATCAAGGCGGTCGTGGACGTGGCCCTGGACAAGGTGGGCTCGGTCGCGGGCGGCCTGCTGACGATGGCGCTCGTCGCGCTCGCGCCGGGGGCGGCGCCGCCGCTGGCCCTGGGGGCGGCGGGGCTGGCCGCCATCGCGGCGCTGGCGCTGGTGCCGCGGCTCCACGGCGGCTACGTGGTGTCCCTCGAAGAGAGCCTGCGCACGGGCGCCGTGCGCCTGGAGCGCGACGACGTGATGGACGGCACGACGCGCTACACGCTCGCGCGGACCGGCCTCGCGCTCGACCGCGACACGCTGCTGCGCGAGATCGACGTCCTGCGGCAGGCCGGGAGGCCGCCGGACGACGACACGCTGCTCGCCTCCGCCGCGATCCTGCGCGGACGCGACACGGCCGCCATCCGTGCCGTGCTGGCGAACGGCCTGGAGCCGGGCCTTGTGGGGCACGCGCTGCCCCTGCTGGGGCAGGACGCGCTGGCGGCCGACACGGTGCGCGCGCTGCGCCGCGTGGAGCCGGCCCCGACCGGCCAGCTGGTGGACGCGCTGCTCGACCCCATGCGCGCGGACGCCGTGCGCCGGCGCGTGCCGCGCGTGCTGCGCGCCTCCACGAGCCCCCTCGCCGTGCTGGGCCTGCGCCTGGGCCTGGCGGACCCCCGCTTCGACGTGCGCTACCAGTGCGGCCGGGCGCTGGCGTCCATCCTGGACGCGACGCCCGCGCTGGCGCCGCCGCGGGAGGCGGTGTTCGAGGAGGTGAAGCGCGAGCTGGCGCGCGGGTCGGCCGCGGACGAGCGCCGCCTCGAGCACGTGTTCACGCTGCTGGCGCTGGTCGTGCCTCGTGAGCCGGTCCAGATCGCCTACCGCGCGCTGCGCAGCCAGGACCGGGGCATGCGCGGCACGGCGCTCGAGTACCTGGAGAACGTCCTGCCGGACGACGTGCGCGGGGTCCTGTGGCCGCAGCTGGACGTGCACGTGCACGAGCACCGGCGCCGCGCGCCCGACGAGGTGATGGCCGAGCTGCTGCAGTCGAGCGATCAGCTCCGGACGCCGCTGCCGCGGGCTGGCGAGCCGGACGACTAGACGGACGGACTTCGGAAGTCCGGTGAACTTTCCGGGCCGCCCCGGCGACTCACTCATGAGCGTCCTCGAAACGGACGGCTGGGGAGGGACGAAGATGAGAACCACCGCCGCGATCCTGTCCGGGCTGTTGCTGATCGCTTCCGCCGCGCTGGCCCAGACGGCCGACCTCCCGCCAGGCTGGCTGCGGGCCGGGGACCATCCCGCGGACTACGAGATGGGGATGGATCCCCATGGCGGCCAGGCCGGCCGGAGCTGTGCCTTCATTCGCGCCGCCGAGGCAGACCCCCAGGGCTTCGGCACCCTGATGCAGATGTTCGATGCGAGCGAGTACGCGGGGAAGCGCCTGCGCCTGTCCGCCACCGTCCGCTGGGAGGGGATCACCGACTGGGCGGGGCTCTGGATGCGGATCGACGGCGCGACGCCGCCCGGATCGTCGGCGCCCGCGATGCTCGGGTTCGACAACATGCGCGACCGGGCCCTGACGGGCACCTCGGGCTGGGCTCCGCAGGCGGTCGTGCTGGACGTGCCCGCCGAGGCGCGGGGGATCGCGTTCGGCATCCTGCTCCACGGACCGGGCCAGGCGTGGGTGGACGACTTGAAGCTGGAGCCCGTCGATGCGAACGTGAAGGTGACGGGAACGTTCGTCCTCTCGAAGAAGCCCAACCTGACGTTCGACAAGTGACTCGCATCGCCGCCGTCCTCGTCGCGCTCGTGCTCGCCCCGCCGGCCGCCGCCGGCGACCTGCCGCCGGGGTGGTTCCATGCCGGAGACCGTCCCGACGAGTACGAGTCGGGCGTCGAGGCCGTCGCCGGGCGCGCCGGCCGGACGGCCTTCATCCGCGGCCGGAGCAGCAGTCCGGGGGGATTCGGGACGCTCATGCAGAACATCGCGTCCGACGACTACCGCGGCCGGCGCGTCCGCTTCTCCGCGGAGGTCAAGACGGCCGGCGTCGCGCAGTGGGCGGGGCTGTGGATGCGCGTCGACGGGGCGTCCGGCGTGCTGGCGTTCGACAACATGAACCAGCGCCCGATCAAGGGGCACCGCGACTGGGCACGATACGACGTGGTGCTCGACGTGCCCGCCGCGGCGCAAGGGATCGCGTTCGGCCTGCTGCTCACGGGTCCGGGCCAGGCGTGGATGAGCGGCCTGCGGCTGGAGGCGGTCGGGGAAGGCGTGCCCACGACGGACGCGCTCGCGCTGCCCAAACGGCCGAACCTGAGCTTCGAGCGCTGAGGCGCGCCGCTCACCTGGGTGGCGGGCGTGAAGCATGACACCGCGACCGGCGAGGCCGACGCGAGCGACGAGCGCCTGGCCCGGCGGTTCCTCGCCGGAGATGCGGCCGCCTTTGAGGAGATCGTCCGGCGCCACCGCGACGCGGTGTACCGCTTCGTGCGATGGCAGCTCGGCGCGGCCCGGCACGAGGCCGAGGACGCGACCCAGGACGCGCTCGTCGAGGTGTTCCGCTCGCTGCCGCGCTATGCGGGGCGCTCGCGCCTGCGGACCTGGATCCTGGGCCTGGCCCGCAACGTGTGCCTGCGCCGGCGCCGCGCGTCGGCCCGGCTCCTGCCGGTGCCGCTTCAGCGGGCCGAAGACGAGGCGCTCCGAGCGATCCCGGACGCGGGAGCCGATCTCGAGGCCCTGCTGTCGCGCCGCGAGACGACGGACCGCGTGCGGGCCGGGATCGACGGCTTGAGCCCGGAGCATCGCGTCGTCGTGCTGCTGCGCGAGGTCGAGGGGCTGTCCTACGAGGAGATCGCGTCGGTGCTGGAGGTGCCGCTGGGGACGGTGCGCTCGCGGCTCCACAACGCGCGCGCGGCGCTCGCGATCTCGCTCTGTACGCTCGCTCCGGCGGGCACGAAGGAAATCGGATGATCGCGATGGACTGCAGGACGGCGGGCGAGGCGCTGAGCCCGTGGATCGACGGCGAGCTGCCGGAGGCCGAAGCCGCAGCGGTGGCCGCACATCTGGCCACGTGCGACGCCTGCAGGCGTCGTCGGGCGCTGCTGGCCGGCATCGGTGCCGCCATCAGGGAGCTGCCCGCGGAACGCGTCTCGGCCACGTTCGAGGATGCGTGGCTCCGCCGGCTGGCGGCCGGGCGCAGGCCGGTTCCTCGTCGGCGCATGGTCCTGGTCGCCGCGGGGCTGGCAGCCGTGCTGGGCGCGGGCTGGTGGCTGCGGCCCGAGCGGCCGGCGACGGGGCTGGGCGTCATCGCTCGAGCGCCGAAGACGCCGGAGCGGCGCGCGGCCGGCGTGCCGGCGCTCGACTGCGGGCTCGGCCGGACGGGCGGCCGCTGCCGCGTCGAGACGCCGTGCGCCAGCCCCGCCTCCTGCGGGCGGGCCGCGAGCCATGACGCGAGCCGGATGGCTCGCGACGCCGGATCGCTGTCGGCAGGGATGCGGACCGGGATGCCCTGATCCGGGCGCGGTGGCGGGCCCAGCGTACAATCGCCTGCCCATGAGCGCGCCCGTCGCCGTCATCGACATCGGTTCCAACTCCGCGCGCGTCGTCGTCTACGAGCCGGAGGCGTCGGGGCATCTGCGTATCCGTGCCGGCACGCGCGCCGCGCTGCGCCTGGTGCGCGACGTGGACACGCAGCGCCGTCTCAGCGAGGACGCGATGGCGCGCGCCATGGACGCCCTGCGCGACTTCCGGGCCATCGCGCTGGGGGCGGGCGCTTCGCGCGTGGTGGCCGTCGCGACCGCGGCCATGCGCGACGCGGACAATGGCACGGTGTTCCTGGAGCGCGTGCGGCGCGAGCTCGGCATCGAGGTCGAGCTGATCGACGGCGACCGCGAGGCGCGCTACGGGTTCGTGGGCGCGGTGCGCGGCCTGCCGGTGGACGACGGGCTCGTGTTCGACATGGGCGGTGGCAGCATGCAGGTGTCCCGCTTCCGCGGGCGGGCGCTCACGAAGGACTGGAGCCTGCCGCTGGGCTCGCTGCGCCTGTCGCAGACGTTCCTCGAGAGCGACCCGCCGAAGTCGGGCGAGGTGCGCAAGCTCAAGGCGCACGTGCGCGAGCTGCTGCAGGACGCGCACATCCCGAAGCTGCGGGCGGGGGAGACGCTCGTCGGCACCGGCGGCACCGTCCGCAACCTGGCCAAGATCGACCGCCGCGGGCGCGGCTACCCGATCACGCGCCTGCACGGGTACTCGGTCACCCGCCGGCACCTGCACGACGCGGTGGCGCGCGTCGCAGAGACGCCGCTGCGGAAGCGCGACTCGATCCCCGGCCTCTCGGACGAGCGGGCGGACTCGATCGTGGGCGGCGCGCTCGGGATCGAGACGCTGGTGGAGGCGGTCGAGGCCTCGGCGATCCTCGTCTCCGGCCAGGGCGTGCGCGAGGGCATCGCGTACTCGCTGATGGCGCCCACGGTGCCGGACTCTTCATCGGTGCGCCGCGAGGCGCTGGGCGCGCTGACCGCGCGCTTCTCCGCCTGGGACGCGGAAGCCGCCGTGCGCCGCCGGTCGGTGGCCGCGCAGCTGGCGGCCGCGCTGCTCGGCGGCGACTCCGAGCTCGCCGAGTCGGCCGCGGACGCCGCGTTCGTCCTCGACATCGGCCGCAGCGTGGACTTCTTCGAGCGCTACGAGCACGCGGCCGACATCGTCCTGGCCACGGACCTGGACGGCTTCTCGCACCGCGAGATGGCCCTGCTGTCGGCCATCCTGCGCACCGGGCGCGACGAGAACGCGGACCTGAAGCCGCTGAGCCCGATCCTGAAGGGCGACGAGCGCGCGGCGGTCGAGCGTGCCGCGATGGTGCTGGCGCTGGCCGACGACATCGAGGAGCGTTGCGCGCGCGGCACCGCGATCACCGTGGGGTGCGAGGTGGCGCGGCACGAGGTGCGCCTGGACGTGCCGGCCCTGGCCGGCTGGCGTGCGCGCCAGATGGGGCCCCGGTTCGAGAGGGCGTTCGGGAAGCGGCTGGTGGTGCTGGCGGGCGGGACGTAAGCGCGCGCGATCCGTTGCGCGGTCCGCCGACGCAAACCACAATGACCTCGTGAAGCGCGTCGGTGTCGTTCTCGCGCTGGCGGCCGCTGCCCTCGCGGCCTGGGTGGCCCTCGCCCGTCCGCGATGGGCGTCGCGCGTCCTTCCGTCGCGCGGCCCGCGGAACGTGCTCATCGTCACGCTCGACACGCTGCGGGCCGACCACCTGGGCGCGTACGGCTACGCGGCCGCGCAGACGCCGCGGCTCGACGCGCTGGCCGGCTCGGGCCTGCGCTTCACGCAGGCCACGACCGTCGTCCCGCTGACCCTGCCCGCGCACTCGTCGCTCTTCACCGGCACGTTCCCGGGCTGGCACGGCGTGCGCGACAACGGCGGCTTCTACCTGGGCGACGACCAGGTGACGCTGGCCGAGGTGCTCCGCGAGCGCGGGTTCCGCACGGGCGCGTTCGTGAGTGCGTTCGTGCTCGATCGGCGCTGGGGGATCGGGCAGGGCTTCGAGCGCTTCCACGACGAGTTCGACCTGGACGCGTTCGGCGACGCGCCCGGGCTCGACACCATCCAGCGGTCGGGCGCCCAGACGGTCGACCAGGCGGTCGCGTGGCTCGCGGCCGATCGCGAGCGTCCGTTCTTCGCCTGGGTGCACCTCTACGATCCGCACGCGCCCTACGATGCGCCCGAGCCGTACCGCTCGCGGTTCCCGGGCACGATGGTGGGCGCGTACGACGCCGAGATCGCGGCGACCGATGCGCAGGTCGGCCGGCTGCTGGACGCGCTCGAGGCGCAGGACCGCCGCACCGACACCCTGGTCGTGGTCCTGGCGGACCACGGCGAGATGCTGGACGAACACGAGGAGCAGGCGCACGGCTTCTTCGTCTACGACGCGGCGGTGCGCATCCCGCTGATCGTCGCGGGCCCGGGCGTGCCGTCGCGCGTGGTGGCCGATCAGGTCCGCATCGTGGACGTGATGCCGACCGTGCTCGACCTGCTGGGCGTGGCGCAGCCGAAGGCGGTCCAGGGCGTGAGCCTCCGGCCGCTGGCCCGCGGCGAGCCGCTCCCGCTCGTCGCGCGGTCGGAGAGCTGGTACCCGCGCTACCACTACGGATGGAGCGAGCTGCAGTCGATCCAGGACGGGCGGTTCAAGTACATCCGCGCGCCGCGGCCGGAGCTGTACGACCTGGCGGCCGATCCGCGCGAGACCAACGACCTCTCGCGGCAGGATCCGCAGCGGCTGGCCGCGATGGACAAGGCGCTCCGCGCCGAGATCGACAGGACCGCCAGCGCGACCGCCGCGAAGGGTCCGCAGGTCGTGGACGCCGAGACGGAGGAGCGGCTGGCCGCCCTCGGCTACGTCGGGGGCAGCGTGAGCGCGCGCCACCTGGAGGACCGGCCGCGCGGCGATCCCAAGGACAAGATCGGCCTCTACAACCAGATGAAGCTGGCGGGCACCGACTCGAGCGAAGGCCGCTACGACGACGCGATCGCCCGCGTGAGGCAGGTCCTGACGGCGGATCCGGAAGTGGTCGAGGCCTACATGCTGCTCGGCAACTTCCTCAAGAAGTCGAAGCGCCCCGACGACGCCCTCGCGGCCTACCGCCAGGCGCTCACGCTCGATGCGGAGCACCAGGGCGCGCTGTTCAGCCTGGCCCTCGCCTACAAGGACCAGGACCGTCTGGAGGAGGCCCGCGTCGGGTTCGAGCGGGCCCGCGAGCTCGACCCGCGCAACGGCAAGGTGCTCTGGCAGCTCGCGGACATCGCGTTGCGCCAGCACCAGCCGGAGCGCGCCGAGACGATCGTCCAGGACGCGCTCACGCGACGCGTGGACGCGCACCGGTTCCTGCTGAAGCGGGCCGAGGGGCTGATCGAGCGCCAGCGCTACGACGAGGCGGAGAAGGCGCTGCGGGAGGCGCTCGAGAAGAAGGCGGACCTGCCGACCGCGCACTACCACCTCGGGCTCGTCTACGAGGCGCGCAACCAGCCCGACCGCGCGATCGCGGAGTACGAGGCCGAGCTGGCGCGCAGCGCCAAGGCCTACCGCGCGGCGTTCAACCTGGCCAAGCTGCTGCAGTCGGCCGGACGCCTGGACGAAGCCGTCCGCCGGTACCGCCAGGCGGTCGAGACGCAGGCGGGCTTCGGGACCGGCCAGCTGTACCTGGCCAAGGCCCTGCTCGACACCGGAGACCTGGCGGGCGCGGAGCAGTGGGCGCGCAAGGGCCTCGAGTCGAGCCCGGACGCGCGCATCGCGCCGCTGGGGCACTTCGTCCTGGCCGACGTGTACAACCGGCAGGGGCGCCGCGCGGACGCGGAGCGCGAGGTGGCCCGCGCGCGCCGCCTGCAGAAGAGCGCTCTTTGAGCGCCGCGAGGAAGCGCGCCCTCGGCCTGGCCGCGGTGCTGGCCGCGGGGTGCAGCGGCTCGACCCCGACCGCGCCGGAGCCGGCGCGACATCTCGCCATCGTCACCATCGACACGCTGCGCGCCGACCGCGTCGGCGCCTACGGCTACGCGGGCGCGTCCACGCCCCACCTCGACGCGCTCGCGCGCGACGGGGCCATGGCCCTTCAGGCGTCCGCGCACGTGCCGCTCACGCGGCCGTCGCACGTCACGCTCCTGACCGGCCGGCTGCCCAGCGAGGCCGGCATCCGCGACAACTTCGCGCCCGCGATCGTCCCGCAGGTGCCGCTGCTGGCCGAGGTGCTGAAGAAGGCGGGCTTCGCGACGGGCGCGTTCGTGTCGTCGGTCGTGCTCGACTCCGGCGCCGGGTTCGACCGCGGGTTCGACGTCTACGCGGACGAGTTCGAGGCCGCGGGCGACCAGGCCCGCTTCCTGAACACGGTCCAGAAGCGCGGCGACGTCACGACGGGCGAGGCGCTCGCGTGGCTCGAGAAGGCGAGCGCAACGGGCCAGCGCGTCTTCCTGTGGCTGCACCTCTACGACCCGCACGATCCGTACGAGCCGCCGGAGCCCTACGCGTCGCGCTTCGCCGACCGGCCCTACGACGGCGAGGTCGCGTTCGCGGACGCGCAGCTCGGCCGGCTCGACGAAGCGCTCGCGCGCCTCGGCCTGCGCGAGCGGACGGCGCTCCTCGTGACCTCGGACCACGGCGAGGGGCTGGGGGAGCACGGCGAGACGCTGCACGGCTTCTTCGTGTACGAGACGACGCTGGCCGTGCCTTTCTTCGTGCGCGGACCCGGCGTGCGCCCGGGCACGCGCCTGCCGACGACGGCGCGGCTGGTGGACGTGTTCCCGACCGCGCTGGACCTGCTCGGCGTCGGCGCACCCGAGGGCGCGCGGCCGGGCCGCAGCCTCGCGCCCGCACTCGCGGGCGGTCCCGCGGGCGAGGAGCCGGTCGTGTACGCGGAGTCGCTCGTGCCCCTCCTGCACTTCGGGTGGAGCGACCTGCGCGTCCTGCGCGAGGGCCGCTTCAAGTACATCCAGGCGCCGCGGCCCGAGCTGTACGACCTCAAGACCGACCCCGGCGAGCTCACGAACCTGGCCGGCAATGAGCCCGCGCGGGCCGAGGCGCTGCGCAAGGCGCTGGGCGCGATGCTGGACGCGGAGCGGGCCCAGGCGAAGTCGGGCACGACCGCGCCGGCCATCGCGCCCGAGCTGCTCGAGAAGCTGGGCGCGCTCGGATACGTCGGCGGCGCGGCGCCGGCCGAGACCTCGACGCCCGGGGCCGATCCCAAGGACAGGATCGAGGACTTCCGCGTCGCCAACGACCTCATCCGCCAGGGGCTGGCGAGCCTGCACGCGGGCGATCACGCGCGGGCGGCGGCGCGCTTCCGTGCGGTGCTGGCGCGCGGGATCGCGAGCTTCGAGGTGCACTTCTACCTGGCCCGCGCGCTCTCCGGCCTCGGGCGGTACGCGGAGGCCGTGCGCCACTTCGAGGAGGCCACGAAGCGCTCGCCCTCGCATGCGCCCGCCTGGCTGGGCCTGGCGCGCAGCCAGCTCGCGGCCGGCAGGAAGCCGGAGGCCCGCCGGGCGTTCGAGGCGGCGCTGCCGCTGGCTCCGAAGAGCGGCGAGCTGCGCGCGGAGCTGGGCGAGCTCCTGCGCGCGCAGGGCGACGTCGCGGCCGCGATCCGCCTGCAGACCGAGGCGACGAAGCTCTCGCCCGACGTC
>JAICEW010000032.1 GCA_025923995.1 Vicinamibacteria bacterium
CACGCTATTGCAGGCGACCACCAGCGAGGGCAGCGAGAACTTGAGCTTGAGCGTCGTGCCCTCCGGAAGCGTCACCATCGAATCGATGAAGGCCCCGGTCACGCTGAGGTCGCTGATGCGCGGGTTGAGCGGGCTCATCCCCACGCCCACGCCGTAGCACTCGACCTCGCAGGGATAGCTCACGCGCTTGCTCGCGCGCTTGTCTTCGCCCATCGCTCCTCCCGCCGCGCCCCGTCGCCTCGTCGCCGCCCCCGGAACCTGGGCGCCCCAGGCTAGCACGGAGCGCCCGGACGCCGAAGAGGCCGGGGCGATCTACTCGGCCAGATCCTGGAGCGTGTCGTCGAGCTTCTCGAGCACCTCGTCGACCAGGGGCCGCGGGATGTTGAGCGCCGGCTCCACGCGCAGCGTCTTGGCGTTGAGCAGCGTCCCCGCCACCAGCACGCCCCGCTTGAAGAGGCCCGCGGCCACCGCGTAGCCGAACTCGGTGTCCACGAACTCGAGGCCGATCAGCAGCCCCAGCCCGCGCGCCTCGATCAGGTGGTCGGGGTAGCGCCGTTGCAGCTTCTGGAGCTCGCCCAGCAGGTACGTGCCGGTCTCGGCGGCCCTCGACGGCAGGTCCTCCTCGAGCGTCACGTTCACGGCCGCGATGCCCGCCGCGCAGGCCAGCGGGTTGCCGCCGAACGTGGAGGAATGGATGAACGGATTCGGCTCGAGCACCTGCCAGATCTCGGGCGTCGCGATGAAGGCCGAGAGCGGCATCACGCCGCCGCCCAGCGCCTTGCCCAGGCACATGATGTCGGGCGCCACGCCCCAGTGCTCCACCGCGAACATCTTCCCGGTGCGGCCCATGCCCGTCTGCACCTCGTCGGCGATCAGCAGCACGCCGTAGCGCGTGCAGACCTCGCGCAGCCGAGGCCAGTAGTCGTCCGGCGGCACGATGGCGCCGGCCTCGCCCTGCACCGGCTCCACCACCACGCCCGAGATGGCCATGCCCACCGCCTCGGCCTTCCTGAGCTCGGCCTCCACCGCCTCGGCGTCGCCGAATGGGACGAAGTAGGTGTCCTGCAGCAGCGGCTCGAAGGCCAGCCGGTACTCGCCCTTGCCCATCAGCGAGAGCGCGCCGTAGGACTTGCCGTGGAAGCCGCGCACGCACGAGATGAAGCCGGGCTTTCCCGTGTACAGGCGCGCCAGCTTCATGGCGCCCTCGATCGCGTCCGTGCCGTTGTTGATGAAGAAGCAGCACTGCAGGTCGCCCGGCGCCAGCTCGCCCAGCAGCTCCGCCAGCGCGCCGCGCAGCGGGTCGAGCAGCTCCTGCGAGCTCAGCGGCATGCGCTCCAGCTGCGACTTCACCGCGCGCACGATCTTGGGGTGGTTGATGCCGGCCGAATAGATGCCGTAACCGCCCAGGCAGTCGATGTACTTGCGGCCGACGATGTCCTCGAACTGGCTGCCGCGGCCGCTCCACTCGATGGCCGCGAACTCCCCTCCCTGCGTCACCGACTTGCGGTACTCGAGGTAGCCCCTGTTGTAGTACAGCCGGAAGTTGTCGAGCGTGTCCGTGACGATCTTGCGGCGCTTGTAGTCGTTGAGCCTGTGCGCGTTGATGATCGAGAGCCAGCGGCGGCTCTCCGCGATCAGCTCCTTGCGGGTCATGCCGCTGCGCGCCACACTCTTCGCAGCGGGCGACGAGGCGCGCCGCTTGCGGCGCGGACGGACGACGTTGGGCTTGACGTTCGGCTTCATGGGGACGACGACACCACGGGCCACGATGGACCTCCACTCTCGCTCGGGACTTCGAAGGCCGCCGGATCGGACGTGCCGGCAGCGGGACGTCAGCGGGTGGAGCGAGACTAGGTGTCGCCGAAGACGCGACGCGGCGCCGCCCGCCGCAACGTGGGGCGGGCATTCGAATCGGAGGGAACGGCGAGATGAGGCGGCATGGAACGTGTCCTCATCCACATTCTAACAGAGCGATCCGAGTGGGCCACGGGGCCCACAACCGGCCGGGCGGCCGGTTGAGTCACCACGACTCAACACGTTGCGAAACGTGTTGAGTCGTCGGCACGCAAGGTGGCTCGCTCGCGGCCCGCTACTTCCCGGGGATCCTCAGCGGGCTCGACGCGTACCCCGCGTGCAGGTCGAGCTGCTTGACGGCGCGACCGGCGTCGGCCAGCTCGCGGTTGGGCACGCACTGGTCCGTGCTGAGCGATTCCTTCTGGCCGTCGGCGAACACGACGTAGTCCTTCCCCACCTCGAACGCGAACGTGCAGCCGGGCCGGCTGTTCGACGTGAGCGTGAGCGCCTTCTCGCGCGGGCCCTTCCACACCCGCGCGACGTCGAACGTCACGCGATCGCCTTCGACGCCGGTCACCTTGCCGGCGAACGCGCTCTGGTGGCGGCCCAGCTCCTTCACCGCGTGATCCGCCGCCGGAGCGCAGGTGCAGGCGCCGGTGGACTCCGCGCGCGCCACGCCCGCCAGGGCCAGGACCACGAACGCCGACGTCGCTGCCATCTTCACGGACCCACCTCCTCGCACTTCCGCCGAATATCGAGAGGGAACAGACGAGCAGCAATTACCGTCCAGGTAATGGGCGGGGGCAGACGGGGTGTGTATCTTCTCGACATGGCGACTTCTGTCCGCACGAGCAACGTCTCCTCGCTGGGCCGCCTGCTGCGACATTGGCGTGACGCGCGCGGTCTCAGCCAGCTGGGCCTCGCGCTCCGCGCGCGCGTGTCCGCGCGCCACCTGAGCTTCGTGGAGACCGGGCGCGCGCAGGCGGGGCGCGACCTGGTGCTGCGCCTGGCCTCGGCCCTCGACCTTCCACTGCGCGACCGCAACGCCGCGCTGACCGCCGCCGGTTACGCGCCCGTCTTCCGTCACGGGACGCTGCAGACGCCGGAGATGGAGCCGGTCGTGCGAGCGCTCGACTTCATGCTGCGCAAGCAGGAGCCCTACCCGGCCCTGGTGGTCGACCGGCTGTGCAACATATTGAAGATGAACCAGGCCAGCGAGCGCTTCCTCCGCCTGTTCGTCGATCCGCTGCCGGACCGGCCGCTCAACATCGTCCGCCTGCTGCTGGAGCCGGGGCCGATGCGCGACGCCATCCTCAACGGGCCCGAGGTGGCCGAGCGCGTGATCGTGCGCCTGCGGCGCGACCTGCTGGCCGGACCGTCGTGCCCGGAGCTGGCCGAGATGCTCGACGAGCTCTCGGACCGCCTGCCGGAGCTGCCCGACGTCGGCCGCGCGCTGGCGCCCGACGCCTCGGCGCCGCCGGTCGTCCCCACCGTGTTCCGCCTGGGCGACCGCACGCTCCGCCTGTTCACGACGCTCACCTCTTTCGGCTCGCCCCAGGACGTGACGCTGCAGGAGCTGAAGATCGAGTGCTCGTTCCCCGCGGACGACGCGACCGACGCCTACCTGCGCGAGGTGGCGGCCGCCTAGACCGGGCTCCCCGCGGACGGCCGTCCTGCGATAGCCTCCCCCCTCGTGACAGGTGCGAGGGTCGGCCTCATCCGCACGCTCGGCGCGGCCGCGCTGGTGGCCGCCGCGCTCACGGCCTCGGGCGTCGCGGTCCTCGACCCGGCCCGGACGGCGGGCGCCACGAGCGCGCTCCTGCTGGCGATCGTCGCGCTCGCGATCGTGCCGAAAGGCGGCGCGCGGCGCGCGGTGGCCCTTGCGGCGGGGGTCGCGGCGACATGGGCCCTGGTCGCGCGCATCGGGCCCGAGTTCCGCGGCGACGCCGGCAGCTACTTCGTCTACCTGCGCTCGGCCGTCTTCGACTCCGACCTGGACTTCCGGAACGACTGGGAGGGTCTCGAGCGTCCGCTCCCCGCCGCGCTGCCCGACGGCCGCCCCATGAACACGCAGTCGGTGGGCCCCGCCATCGCCTGGTCGCCGTTCTTCGCGGCGGCGCACGCCTACGTGCGCTGGGAGCGGGCGCACGGCCGGGTCCGCTACGCCGCCGACGGCTTCGCGCCGCCGTATCGGCGCGCAGCCGCGCTGGGCACGCCCGCGTACGTGCTGGCGAGCCTGCTCCTGCTGGGCGGAGCGCTCGCGGGTCGGTTCGGCCGACGCCTGGGATGGACGGCGCTGGGCGCGGCGGTCCTCGCGACTCCGGTCGTCTACTACACGCTGGTCGTGCCAGCGATGGCGCACGGCCTCACCTTCGCCGCCTGCGCGGCCCTGCTGTGGGCGTGCCTGCGCGCGCGCGACGCCCCGTCGCCGCGCGGATGGCTGCTCGTGGGCCTGCTCCTCGGCCTGGCCGCGCTCATGCGGTGGCAGTCCGCGGTGTGGGCGCTCTTCGTCGTGACACTGGCGCTGGGCGACCTGCGCGCCGGGCGCGTGCGGCCGACCTGGCTCGCGGGCGGGGCGGCGCTGTCGCTGGTGGTGCTGGCTCCGCAGGTCCTGGCCTGGCGCGCGCTCTACGGCCGCTGGCTCACGGTGCCGCAGGGGCCGGGCTACATGGACTGGTCCGCGCCCCATCTCGCGGACGTGCTCTTCTCGGCCGACCACGGCCTGTTCGCGTGGAGCCCGATCGCGTGGCTCGCGCTGATGGGGCTGGCCGTCGGCCTCCGCCGCGACACGCTCGTGCACGTCGGCGCGCTGCTGGTATGCGCCGCCGCCGCCTGGGTGAACGGCTCGGTGACCGACTGGGACTGGGCGGCGGGCGACGCGTTCGGCGCGCGACGCTTCGACGTGGCGGTGCCGCTGCTGGCGTGGGGCCTGGCCGTGCTCCTGCGCGCCGCGGCTCCCGCGCTCGCGCGCGCGCCGCTCATGGCGCCGGCCGCTCTGCTGCTCGTGCTCGCTGCCTGGAACCTGGGGCTGGTCGCGCTCTTCCGCCGGGGCGGCTACGACGGCGCCGTGCCCCTCGACCGCCTGGCGTCGGACCAGGCGCGCCAGACGCGCGGGCTGGCGCTCCGCGCGGCCGAGGCCGTGGCCGGCCCCCGCGCGCGTGCGCTCGTCTACAAGCACCTCTCCGGCGAGTACCTGCACGACGTGCATCCCGACGGGATCGTCGAGCTGGCCGCGGAGGACCGGCTCCTCCTCTCGGGCTGGTCGCCCCGCGTGAACCGCTCCGAGGCGCCGTACTCACGCTGGGCCCTGGCTCCGGAGGCGTGCCTGCTCCTGCCCCTCCCCGCGGCGCAGGCGACGACCCTCGCGGTGCAGGCGCGCGCCCCCCGGCGCGCCCTGCCCCAGACGATGACGGTCGCGTGGAACGGCGAGGCCCTGGGCGAAGCGCCCCTCACGGCGGAGTGGTCGGAGTCCACCTGGACGGCTCCGCGAGAGAAGACGCGGCCGGGCGAGAACCGTCTCTGCCTGCGTTTCGCGAACGCGGCCCCGGGAGAGGACGGCGGCGTGGCGGCCGCGGTCTCGCGCGTGTCGGTGCGTCTCGAGTGAGCGGCCGATGCTGCTAGAGTGCGCGGATGCGGACTGGCTCGGGCTCGCCGCGCGTTCCGGCCGGCGCGCTGGTCGCGCTCGCGCTCGTGCTGCTCCTCGCGGGGTTCCTGCTGGGCCGGCGCTCGTCGCCCCCGGCGCCCACACCCGCGGTCACCAGCCCCGCGGCGGCGACGGAGGCCGAACGGGCCGAGGTCCCGCTCGGCGAGCCGGCGGCGACGACCACGGAGGACACGCCGGCGCCGGAGCTCCCCCCCGAGACGCTGCCGGCCATCGTCCTGCCCATCGTTCCGCCGGAGACTCCGCCGGAGACCGCGCCGCGAGTCACGCTGAACGCGCGCGCCCGCGAGGACGTCGCGCGCTACTTCGAGGAGGCGGACGCGATCGAAGCGCGTACGAAGTACTGGACCGATCCGCAAGCGCTGGCGAAGACGATCCTGGAGCAGGCCTCGAGCGGCAGCACGGCGGGCTTCGACGAGCTGATCCGGGCGCAGGCCCGCGCGCGCGACGACCTGGCGCGCCTGTCGGTGCCCGCGGAGTGCGCCGAGCACCATCGGCGCAGCCTGGCGGTGATGGCGGAAGGCCTGGGGCTGCTCGAGCGCGTCCGCAACGCGCTCAGCTCGGGCGAGCTGGGCGGGCTCGACGGCCTGCAGGAGCAGGCGCGCGGGCTGGAGCGCGAGGCCAGGGCGATCGACGAGCTGGGCAAGGCCCTCCGGCAGCGCTGACACGGGCCGACGAGCGTCAGGCCCGCCGCGGGTAGAGCGCGGCCGCGCGCTCCAGCTCGGGGCGCATGCGGCCCAGCAGGATCAGCCGGAACATGCGGAAGTCCGCCCGCAGCGACCACAAAGGGTAGGTGAACGTCGCCGGACGGTTGCGCTCGAAGAAGAAGTGGCCGACCCAGGCGAAGCCGTAGCCGGCGAGGGGCGCCGCCAGCAACCACCACGGCGAGACCAGCAGGCCCAGCGCGACGCACGCGAGCACGAGCGCGGTGCCGACGAAGTGCAGCGTGCGCGTGGTGGGCCGGCTGTGCTCGGAGACGTAGTACGGCCAGAACTCCTCGTAGGTCGTCAGCTTGGGGACCATGGTCCATCTTGCCCCCGCGGCGCCGGGCGTTTCAACGCGGGCTTTGACTCTCCGCGGACGCCAACCCTATGCTCAGGCCCGCGCCCGGGGGCAGGGCGCTTCCCCCGGAGGTGTCATGGGACAGGCGACCCGTCTGGCGGTGGCGGTGCTGTTGGGCGCGACGCCGGCCTCGGCCGCCGGCCTCACCGCGACCGACCTCATGAAGCTGGCGCGCCTCTCGGACGCCCAGGTCTCGCCCGACGGCCGCACGGTCGTCTACACCGCCAGCCAGCCCAACCTGGCCGCCAACAACAGCAACAGCGACCTGTGGGTGGTCCCGCTCGCGGGCGGGGAGCCGCGGCGTCTGACCAACCACCCCACGGCGGACTCGCGGCCGCGCTGGAGCCCGGACGGGAAGGTGATCGGCTTCCTCTCGCGCCGGGACGGCGCGCAGCAGGTGTACTCGGTGGAGCCGGGCGGCGGCGAGCCGCGCCAGCTCACGCAGGTCGAGAGCGGCGTCACCAGCTTCCTCTGGATCTCGCCCGAGCGGCTGCTGATCGTGTCGGACGTCTACCCCGAGTGCCAGGGCCGGAAGCCGCCGGCGGCGGCCGTCGTCTGCAACAAGCAGAAGACGGAGCAGGCCGGCAAGCCCTCCACCGCGCGCGTGTACGACGAGCTGCTCTACCGGCACTGGGACACGTGGGAGGACGGCAAGCGCACGCACCTGCTGGTGGTGGGGACCGACAACGGCGACGCGCTCGACCTCACGCTGGGGAACAGGGACGTGCCGCCCTTCAACCTGAGCGGCCCGGACGACTTCGCGGTCTCGCCGGACGGCAGGGAGGTCGTGTTCGCGCGCAACGACGACGCGCAGCCGGCCCTCTCCACGAACGCGGACCTCTTCGTGGTGCCGGTCGCCGGCGGGCCCGAGCGCAAGCTGCCCGCGAGCCCCGGCTACGACGGCTCGCCCCAGTACAGCCCGGACGGCAAGAGCATCGCGTTCCGCAGCCAGGCGCGCGCCGGCTACGAGGCGGACCGCTGGCGCCTCATGGTGTACGACCGCGCGTCGGGCGACGTGCGCGAGCTGACCGCCGGCTTCGCCGACCACGTGGAGACGTTCGCGTGGAGCCCCGACTCCGGCACGCTCTACTTCACCGCCGGCGTCAACGCCCGCAACCCCGTCTTCGCCGTGAGCGCGGCCGGCGGCGCGGTCCGGCTGGTCAGCCAGGGCACCTTCGGCGACCTCTCGATCGGCGGCGACGGCAAGTTCCTGGCCACGACGATCGTCTCGCTGACCCACCCGCCCGAGATCGTCCGCATCGGCGTGGACGGGGCGGCGCCCACGCGCCTGACCCGCGCGAACGACGCGCTGCTGCACCCGTTCGGGCTCCGCGACGGCGAGAGCGTCACGTACACGGGGTCCGCCGGCAAGACGGTCCAGGCCTGGATCGTGCGGCCGCCCGCCTTCGACCCGGCGAAGAAGTATCCGCTGCTGGTCCTCATCCATGGCGGCCCGCAGGGCGTGTGGAACGACAGCTGGACCTTCCGCTGGAACGCGCAGGTTTTCGCGGCGGCGGGCTACGTCGTGTTCGCGCCGAACCCGCGCGGGTCGACCGGCTGGGGCCAGGAGTTCGTGGACGACGTCAACCGCGACTGGGGCGGACGCGCCTACGAGGACGTCATGAAGGGGACCGATTTCGCGGAGGCCTTGCCCTACGTCGACAAGGGCCGCACGCTGGCAGCGGGGGCGTCGTACGGCGGCTACCTGGTGAACTGGATCGCGGGACACACCGACCGGTTCCGCGCGCTGGTCTCGCACGACGGGATCTTCGACCTGCAGTCGATGTCGGGCTCGACCGAGGAGCTGTGGTTCACCGACTGGGAGTTCGGCGGGCCGTTCTGGGACCATCCCGACGTGTACGCGAAGCACAACCCCGCCGCCTTCGTGAAGAACTTCAAGACGCCGACGCTCGTGATCCACGGCGAGCAGGACCATCGCGTCCCGCTGGAGCAGGGCCTCGGCATGTTCACCGCGCTGCAGCGCAAGGGCGTGCCCTCGCGCCTCGTCGTGTTCCCCGACGAGAACCACTGGGTGCTGAAGCCCGCCAACTCGGTGCGCTGGTACCAGGAAGTGCTCGCGTGGCTGGGCAAGTACGCGACCGCGGCGCCCTGACCATGTCGGCCGGACACGAGCTGTTGCAGGCGCTGGGCCACGAGGAGGTCCTGCTCTGGCACGACCGCGAGGCGGGCCTGCGCGCGATCGTCGCCATCCACGACACCACGCTGGGGCCGGCGGCGGGCGGCACCCGCATGCGCACGTATCCTTCGTTCGACCACGCGCTGGTGGACGCGCTGCGCCTGTCGCGCGCGATGACCGCGAAGGCCGCTCTCTCGGAGATGCCCTGCGGCGGCGGCAAGGCGGTGATCCTGGGCGACCCCGCGCGCGACAAGACCGACGCGCTGCTGGCCGCCTACGGCCGGCGCCTCCACACGCTCGAGGGGCGCTTCCACAGCGGGTGCGACCTGGGCCTCACCAGCCGCGACATCTCGTTCCTCGCGCAGTACGCGTCGAACATCTCGGACGCGGCCGGCGGCGCCGCCCTCGACACCGCAGGGCTGGCGGCGGCGGGGGTCTTCGCGGGCATCGAGGCCGCGGCGACGCGGATGGGCCGGCCGCTGCAGGGCCTGCGCGTGGCGGTCCAGGGTGTGGGCGCCGTGGGCGCGCAGCTCGCGCGACAGCTGGCGGAGGCCGGCGCGCGCCTTCTCCTGGCCGACGTCGACCGGGCGCGCGTGGAGGACCTGGCCCGGGAGCTGCACGCGGAGACGGCCGATCCCGCGCGCGTGTACGACGCCGAGGTGGACGTGTTCTCGCCCAACGCGGCGGGCGGGACCTTGACCCGCGAGACCGTGCCGCGCCTGCGGGCGCGGGCGGTGGTGGGCGCCGCCAACGAGCAGCTCGAAGGTCCGTCCGACGGGGACGCGCTGCACGCCCGCGGCATCCTCGTCGCGCCCGACTACGTGGCGAACGCAGGCGGGCTGCTGAGCCTGCTCTTCGAGACCGGGCAGTGCGACGAAGCGGGCGTGCGCGCGCGCGTGCGCGCGATCGGCCCGCGCCTGCTCGCGCTGTGGGAACGAGCGGAGGCGGAGGGGCTGCCTCCCCACCGCCTGGCCGACCGCATGGTCGAGGAGCGGCTGGACGCCGCCAGGAGTCGCCGATGAGGATGCTGGCCACGGGTGGAGGCGCCATCGCCTACGACGTGCAGGGTGAGGGCCCGCCGCTGCTGCTGCTGCACGCGTTCCCGCTGGGGCTCGCCATGTGGGACGTGCAGGTGGCGGCGCTGCGCGCGCAGCACCAGGTCGTCCGCTTCGACGCGCGCGGGTTCGGCGCCTCGCCTCCCGGCGACGGCCTGCTCAGCATGGAGCGCATCGCGGACGATGCCGCGGCCCTGCTCGACCAGCTGGGGATCGGCCGCGCCGTCGTGTGCGGCCTCTCGATGGGCGGCTACGCGGCCTTCGCGATGGTGCGGAACCACGGAGACCGGCTGAGCGGGCTGGTGCTGGCCGACACCCGCGCCGGGGCCGACAGCCCGGACGCGCGGGCTGGCCGCGCGGCGCTCGCGGAGAAGGTGCGCCGCGAAGGGGCCGTCGCCGCCGCGGACGCGTTCGTGCCGAAGCTGCTGGGCGACACGACGAAGCGCGAGCGCCCGCAGGTGGTCGCTCGCGTGCGCGAGATCGTCCTCGGCAACCCGCCGCGCGGGATCGCGGACGCCCTGGCCGGCCTGGCCGCGCGCGCCGACTCCACGCCGACCTTGCGCGAGATCCGCGTGCCGACGCTGGTCGTGTGCGGCGAGGAGGACACCCTGACGCCTCCCGCGGAGTCGGAGGCGCTGCGGGACGGGATCGCCGGCAGCCGGCTCGTCCTCCTGCCCCGCGCCGGGCACCTGGCCAACCTGGAGGAGCCCGACGCGTTCAACCGCGCGCTGCTGGGGTTCCTGGGGGAGGTCTAGCCGCCGACGCGGAACCGCAGCGCCTCGACGGCTCCGTCCCCGCTGGCGGGTCCCTTCACGAGCGCGAGGCCGTGCACGTCGATGATGCCTTCCATCAGCTCCAGCACCAGCTCGCGGCCGGCGGGCAGCGGGCGCGCGGGTTCCACCACCAGCGCATGTTTGGCCTCGTCGTATGCGAGCCGCACGTCCTCCGGGCTGTCCGCGGCCTCGGCCATGCGCAGCCGCACGCGGCCGGCGAAGCTGCGCTCGTCCATGCTCTTGTTGAACTGCACCACCAGGCGGACGTCCGCGGGCGCGCCCTCCTCGCCGTCCACCGGCAGCGTGAACACGACCGCCGGCGGGATCGAGGCCAGCGCGTTGCGGGCCGGCGTGCTGCGGGCGGCCGCTCCCTGCGGCGCGTCGGCGAGCCCGACGGCCTGCGCCTTCAGGTAGGTGATGCCGTCCTTCGTGTCCGGACGCCCGACCACTTCGACCCAGTTCTCCTGGTCCTCGATCGCCATGGGGTCCAGCTCGAAGCCGTCGCCCTCGGGCCCGTGGCCCCGGATCCAGACCGCGTAGAACGCGTCCTTCAGCACCCAGTCGGACTCGTGCAGGCGCGAGACGGGCGGCAGGTCGCCGTGCAGGTTGCTGCCGCGGAACTGGCCCACCACCTTGACCAGCTTGCCGTCGGCCTTGCCGCCGCTGTAGACGAGGTCCTCGAGCGACATGGCGGGCGCGTCGACCGTCGCGCGCGCCGGGGGCGTGGGCCCGTGGTACTGCCAGAAGCGCAGCAGGTACCGGCGGGCGTCTCCTTCGTCGCGCCGGTCGCGCAGGAGGACGCCCACCACCTCCACGTCCTGGCCGTCCCAGCCGCCCGCGCGGGCGCGCACGCGCGCCGCGATCACCGAAGCCGGGGCGATCCGCAGCGCCTGCGGCTCGGCACCGATCTGGTACTGATCGCGCGTGCGGCCGCGCGTGAATCGGCCGCGCAGGCTCACCGCCCGCCCCTCGTAGTCCGCGGGCGTGGCCAGCACGTCCTCCACCGTGGCCGCGCGCGGCGGTCCATACAGGGCGCGCTGGAGGGACTCGTTGCCGGACGTCGAGGAGGGGAGGTCGGCCGCGCGCACCCCGACCGCGCCCGCGAGCAACGCCACCGGGAGGACGACGAGCAGACGCATGAGGGGCTCGAAAACGCGATGGTATCATCGCTCATCGTGTCCCGGTGGAGATCCTGGGCGCTCACGGCCGCGGCGAGCGGCGTGGTCGCGCTCCATTCCGCGTCCGAGCTGCGGGCGGCGAGCGTCACCATCCGCCACGATCCCCCCGCCTGCCTGCTGGCCGACGCGTTTCCCCGGCTCGTGGCCCGGGTCGATCCGCCGGGAAGCGCCGCGCGCGTGCGTGCGGCCTTCCGTCCCGAGGCCGCGAGCGTCTGGCACGGGGTGGTCACGGAGCTCACGGACGACGGCTTCGTCGCGGTGCTGCCGCGGCCGCGTCTCGCGGCGCGGCGGATCCACTACCGGTTCGAGGCGACGGGTCCCAACGCCGAAACGGTGACGAGCGACGCGTACACGGTCGAGGTGGTGGCCGATGCCGCCGCCTGCGCCGGTCAGGTGGCCCAGAGCGTTCCCTCCGCGAGCGTGCTGGTGGAGGTGCCGCCGGGCGCGCCGCTGGTGCCGCCGGTCCCACCCGGCTTCGATCCGGTGGGCGCGGTCTCGGGCACACCACACAAGGGGACGAGCAGGAAGAAGATCGGCCTGGTGGCGGGCATCCTCATCGGAGGCGCCGCCGTGGCGGGCGGCGTGCTGGCCGCCGGCAACGAGCCGCCGCCCTCGACGCTGGCGCTGACGCCCACCTGGAACATCCGCTCGAGCACGCCGCCGCTCTCGGGGACGGTCTCGGTCGCCGCCAACAGCATGACGGCCGAGGTCTCCGTCGTCGCGCCCCGGACGCTGCAGCCGGGCAACGCGTGGGTCCTCTTCTTCAACCAGGGCGCGGCCATCAACAACCCGTGCGCCGTGATCAGCGGCAACCATCCCCTGCTGGAGGCGGGCCGCGAGTCGCGCTTCAACGTCGGCACGCCCTTCGTCACCGCCCGACCCTGCGGCCTGAGCATCTTCGCCCGCATCGTGTTCCGGCAGGGATCGGGATCGTCCACCGTGTACGAGTCCGGCAGCGCCGAGTTCCCCGACGCCAGCGTGATGTACACGTTCGTGCCCTGAGGGCCGCGCCGGTCCGCGCGCGCGAGGCGGTATAGAATCGCGCCCCACCCTTTCGGCACGACGGAGGGGTCCCTTCGAGGAGACGCTCATGCACATCGGAGTCCTGCGCGGCCGCGAGAACTCGTTCCCCGACGCGTTCATCGCCAAGGTCAACTCGATGAACGCGGGCGTCAAGGCCGAGTTCATCCAGCTCGGCGGCACCAAGCTCAACGAGCCGGTGCCCTACCGCGTGGTGCTCGACCGCATGAGCCACGAGGTGCCCTACTACTCGGTCTACCTCAAGATGGCCGCGCTGCAGGGCACGTACTGCATCAACAACACGTTCTGGCGCACCGCGGACGACAAGTTCTTCGGCTACGCCGCCGCCGAGCGGCTGGGCATCGACGAGCCCAGGACGGTGGTGCTGCCCAACCGCTCCTACCTCGACGACGTCACCGCCGAGAGCCTGCGCAACCTGTGGCCGACCGACTTCCAGATGTACCTCGAGTACGTGGGGCTGCCCTGCATCATGAAGCCCGCGCACGGCGGCGGCTGGAAGGACGTCAACAAGATCCGCAGCCTGGACGACCTCACGTACCACTACGAGGCCTCGGGGCCGAAGACGATGATGCTGCAGGAGTTCATCGAGTGGGACACGTACATCCGCGTGCCCACCATCGGCCGGCGCTGGGCCCGCGCCATCCGCTACGACCCCGCGCCCATGGGCATGGGCGGCTACAACCAGGACTACGACATCGTTCCGCGCTACATGCGGGACAAGGCGGAGGAGCTGTCGCTGCGCTTCAACCAGGCGCTGGGCTACGACATGAACGCGCTGGAGTTCGCGGTGAAGGACGGGAAGTACTACGGGATCGACCTCACGAACTACACACCGGATTATGACCACCGCAGCCTGAAGGACGCCCACTTCCCGTGGGTGGTCGAGAAGATGGCGGAGTTCGCGGTGGAGAAGGCGAAGTCGGACGAGGGGACGCCGAAGCCGCCTGACTTCAAAGAGTTGATGTTGCGCTAGCCGTGCCCGACCCGCCCGCGTGAGCACGCCCGCCAGTCGGCGCATCACCGTCGTCCTCTTCGCGGCCCAGAGCCTCGGTTCCGCGGGGTTCCTGGCCGCGTCGACCGTCGGCGCGATCGTGGGCGCGTCGCTCTCGGGGCGCGCATCGTGGGCCGGGGTGCCGAGCGGCGTCTACCAGGGCGGGAGCGCGCTGGCCGCGTTCCTGTGGGGACGGGCCATGGACCGCTTCGGCCGAAGGCCCACGCTGGCGGCCGGGCTGACGGTCGGTTTCCTGGGCGCCGCTCTCGCGTGCGCGGCCGTGACGCTCCACACCCTCCCGCTGTTCCTGCTGGGGCTGCTCTGCATGGGCATGGCGAACGCGGCGCTCCAGCTCGGGCGCTACGTGGCCGCCGAGGTCCACGCGCCACCCGAACGCGCGCGCGCGATCGGACGCGTGGTGACGGGGGGCACGGTCGGCGCGATCGTGGGCCCGTTGCTGGTGGGGCCCAGCGCGGGCCTGGCCGCGCGGGTGGGCCTCACCGACCTCTCGGGGCCCTACGCGGCCAGCGCGACCCTGTTCGCGCTGGCGGCGGTGCTCATCGCGGTGCAGCTCCGCCCTGAGCCGCGGGAGCTGGCCCGCGAGGTCGCCGCCCAGCACGCTCCGTCGGGCGACCGGCCGCCCACGCGCTCGCTCGCGGCGCTGCTGCGCGATCGCCAGGTGGTGTCCGCCGTCCTCTCGCTCGTCGCCGCCCAGGCCGTGATGGTGATGGTCATGGTCATCACGTCGCTGCACATGACCCATCACGATCACGGGCTCGGGAGCGTGTCCTTCGTGATCGCGCTGCACGTCATCGGGATGTACGCGTTCTCCCTGGCGTCGGGCCGGCTGGCGGACCGGTGGGGCCGGCCGGCCGCCGTCGCCCTGGGCGCGGTGGTGCTGGTCGTCGCGTGCGCGCTGGCTCCCCTGTCGGCGCGCGTGCTCCCCCTGGCCGGCGCGCTGTTCGCCCTCGGCCTGGGCTGGAACCTCTGCTACGTCGGCGGGTCCGCCTGGCTGGCGGACCGCCTCACGGCCGACGAGCGAGCGAGCATCCAGGGCGCGACCGACACGCTGATCGGCCTCACGGCGGCGTTCGCCAGCCTGGGCAGCGGCGTCGTGTTCGCGGCGGTCGGTTACGGGGTCATGGCCGTCGTCGGCGCCGCGGTCGCGCTGCTCCCGCTCGGCCTGGGGCTGCTGTCCCGCCAGCGTGCCGGGAGCGGAGGGGCGCGATGAGGACTGCCGGGACGTGGGTGCTGGCCGCGTGGGCCGCCGTCGGCTCGGAGGCGGCCGGGCAGGAGCGGTTCCCGACCATGCCGTCGTTGCAGGGCCAGATGCCGTGCGGGTCGTGCAGGCCACCGGCGGCGATCGCGACCCGAGCGACCTTCGCGCCCGAGTCGGAGCCGGGCGAACGCCTCGTGATGTCCGGGACCGTCTTCGACACCGACGGCGTCACGCCAGCGCCGGGGATCACGATCTTCGCCTACCACACCGAGCAGGGCCAGCGGGACATCCGCCTGGACCCGCCGCGGGCGAACGCCGCGGCCGCCGATGGCGCGCTGGTCGAGCGCCTCAAGGCCCAGGCCGACGCCTGGGACAAGGCGATCGTGCGCAAGGACCGCGCGGCCATCGAGGGCAACATGGCGGACGACTTCCGCCAGATCGACCGCGCGGGGAACGTCCAGACGAAGAAGACCTTCGTGGAGGGCCTGATGGCGCCCGACCTGCAGATCGATCCCTACACGGTGGAGGAGCTGGACGTCCGCCTCTACGGGGACACGGCGCTGCTCAGCGGCCGCACGCGGATGACCGGCCGCTACCAGGGCCAGCCGTTCGCGAGCCACTATCGGTATATCGACGTCTACGTGCGCCAGGGCGACGCGTGGAAGATCGTGAGCGTCCAGATCTCGCCGATCCCGGAGACGACTTCGTCGCGCTAGACCTCGCGGCCGATCGTCGCGCGGGGGTGCACCCGCGGCCGTTGCTGCGGGCATGACGCACGCGGCGTGCGGGACGCCGCGTGCGTCCGGCGGCCGTTCGGGCTAGTACGTCAGGCCGAACCCGTACGCGAACAACGGGTCGTACGTCGCGTCGCCGACGTTGATGGGGAGCTGAGCCATCGAGCGCGGCCACGAGACGGGGAGCTTCCCGGTCGGCTTGTGGTCGCCGAGCAGCACGTCCGCGACACCCGCGCCCTCGGAGCCCGGCAGCCACGCCGCCACCACCGCGTCGGCCTGCGCGAGCGTGTCGCCCAGGATGAGCGGACGGCCGGAGATCACGACCATCACGACCGGCGCGCCCGCCTTCTTCGCGTTGGCGACGACCGCCTGGTCCTCCTTCGAGAGCGAGAGGTCGTCGCGGTCGCCCTTGAACTCGGCGTAGGGCCCCTCGCCCACCACGACCACGACCGCGTCGGCGCCGGCAGCGCCGTTGCCGTCGGCGGAGTACGTCACCGAAGCGGCCCCGGCCTTGAGGGCCGACAGGATGGTCGCGCCGCCGGGATGCCCTTGGTTCCCGACCGAGCCCTGCCACTGGATCGTCCATCCGCCCGACTGGATGCCCATGTCGTCCGCGGCCTTGCCGGCCACGTGGATGCGCTTGGCCGTCTTCGACAGCGGCAGGGCGTGCTTGTCGTTCTTGAGCAGGACCAGCGACTCGCGCACGGCGCGGCGCGCGACCTCGCGGTGCGCGGGCGAGCCGAACGAAGCCTGGAGCTTGCGGTCGGCCAGCTGCGAGCGGTCCTTGTCGAGCAGGCCCATGGCGAACTTCACGCGCAGGATGCGCAGCACCGCGTCGTCGATGCGCGCCATGGGCACCTCGCCCTTCTGGGCCAGGTCCTTGAGGGTCGTGTAGAACTCGCGGTACTTCTGCGGGACCATCACCATGTCCATGCCGGCGTTGATCGACTGCTTGATGTCGGCGCGGTAGTCGCCGGGCAGCGCGTCGATCGCGTTGTAGTCCGAGATGAGGAAGCCGTCGAACTTCATCTCGTCCTTCAGGATCTCGGTCAGCAGCCGCTTGGAGCCCGAGGCCCGCTCGCCGTTCCACATGTTGTAGGACGGCATGATCGACGCCACGCCCTCCGCGATGGCGGTCACGTAGCCCTGCATGTGCAGGCTCTTGAGCTCCGCTTCCGAGAGGCGCGTGTCGCCCTGGTCGAGCGGGTGGAACTTGCCGGCCTGGCCCTCGACGCCCACCGTGCCCGTGCCGTAGGTGGTCCCGCCGTCGCCCGCGAAGTGCTTCGCGCAGCCCAGCACCCGCTCCGGGTCCGCGAGGTCGTCGCCCTGCAGGCCCCTGACCGCGGCCGCTCCCAGCTCCGCCACCAGCTTGGGATCCTCCGAGAAGCCCTCGTAGTGGCGGCCCCAGCGCTCGTCGCGCACGACGGCCACGCAGGGCGCGAAGGTCCACTGGATGCCGGTCGCGCGCACCTCGCGCGCGGTGACGCGGCCGACCTCCTCGACCAGCGCCGGGTTGCGCGTCGCCCCCAGGCCGATGTTGTGCGGGAACACGGTCGCGCTCAGCACGTTGTTGTGCCCGTGCACCGCGTCCACGCCGAACAGGATCGGGATCTTGAGCCGGGTCTTGAGCGCCGTCGTCTGCAGGCGGTCGTACATGTCCGTCCAGTCCTGCAGGCTGTTGGTCTTGGGGTCCGAGTCGCCGCCCGAGAGGACCGAACCCAGGAAGTAGGTGGCGACGTCGTTGGGATCGGCGAGCTGGTGCTGCTCGGCCTGCGTCATCTGGCCGATCTTCTCGTCCAGCGTCATGCTGCCCAGCAGCGCCTTGGCCTGGGCGTCGAAAGACGACAGCGGGCGCGGCGGCGCGGCGTGCGCCATCGCGGGGATGAAGGCGGCGGTGGCCAGTGCGGCTATGACACGGCAGTTCATGGGGCCTCCTCGGTCGGCCCCAGACTCTACTTCAAGGTGCGCCCGGAGCGCGCGGCTAGCGGGACGGCGCTTCCCGGCGGTAGACGCGCCGCACGCTGACCGGCTCCCCGCGGCCTCCCTCGACGCGCGAGACCATCACCAGCTCGTCCGCCCCGCCCTCGAACGTCTCGACGAGCTTGGGCCCGCGCTCCCCCTTGGTCTCCACGACCAGACGGGCGCCGTCCCAGCGCGTCTCGATCTTCTCGCCGGCGGTGCCGCGGTACTCCTTGCGGTCGGGATGGAGCGCGCGGAAGCGCCCGTCCTCCTCGATGATCGTGACCTCGGCCGCGGTCTGCGTGATGGTGAGCGAGGGCGGCGCCTCCACGAGGCTGCGCATGGTCTCGCGGAAGGCGTCGCCTCCGCCGGGTCCGCCCGGGCCGCCTGGCCGGCCACCACCGAAGCCGCCGCCAGGCCCGCCCCCACCAGGCCCGCCCCCACCCGGCCCGCCGCGCACCCCGCCGCCGCGCGCCCGCCAGGCCTCCTGCATCTTGGCGCGGCCGTCTTCGCTCTTCTCCTTGTCGAGGGTCCAGCGGCCGTTGAGAGCGGGCGCGGCCGGCTTCGCGTCCGTGGCGGCGGCCGGCTCGTCGGCGAAGGCGGCCGGAGCACCGAACAGCGTGAGGACGAGCAGCGGCAAGAGCGGTCGCATGGCGTCCTCCTCTACCCGACGAACTTGTAGCCGAGCTTGTAGATGGTGAGGATGAACCGCGGCTGCCGCGGCTCCGGCTCCAGCTTCTTGCGCAGCCACGCGACGTGTACGTCCACCGTGCGCGTGAGCGGCATCGCATCGTAGCCCCACACGCCGTCGAGCAGCTCGTTGCGCGTCAGCAGCTCGCCGCGGTGCTCCACGAAGTAGCGGAGCAGCAGGAACTCCTTGGCGGCGAGCGCGACCGGCTCGCCGTCGCGCCGGACCTCGGCCCCCCTGAAGTCCGCCTCCACCGAGCCGAAGCGGTACACGGGCCGGTCGGTGGGCGTCCACAGCTCCGCGGGCCGGCCGGCCCGTCTCACGCCTGGTGCCGGCAGCGGGACCGTGGGGCTGGTGGCCGTCGCACGGCGGTCGTCGATGCGCACGTTCCCTCCTGAAGTCGTGTGTTGCGTCCGTTCGGGCTCGAAGCGTGCAACGCACGGGCCAGGTGATGAGCCGAAGGCCAGCTCGTTACGGTCCCGATACTTGGAAGAAGCGCTCGCGAATCGCCTGCTCCTGTTGACCCCCTGGTGGCACATGGCCTGTCGCTTCACGTGGACAGCGATGGGGCGGAGGCTCTTTGGTTCCAATATTTTCGCGCCCCTCGCGTCCACATTCTTAACTCCGACTTTGCGTCGCCTTGACGACCGCGACCGCGGCGCCCGCGCAAGATGCGCTCCATGTCGCTGGCGCTCGCCGCCGTCGTCCTGCTCCTGGCATCCGACGGCGAAGCGCCGCTCGAGCGACCGCTCGTCGAGCGGGTGGAGGTGCAGCAGAACCAGTTCCTGCCGGCGGAGACGCTGCTCTTCTACGTCTCGACGAAGCCGGGCGACCGCTACGACGAGCTGCGGCTCAAGGACGACTTCCGGCGCCTGTGGAACACGGGCTTCCTCGACGACCTGCGCCTCGACGTGAGCGACGGCGAGCGGGGCAAGGTCGCGACGTTCGTGGTGCGCGAGCGCCGGCGGGTGCAGGTGGTCGACTACCGCGGCCACAAGGCCGTCTCGACCAGCGCCGTCGAGGATCGCCTCAAGGAGAAGGAGGCGGCGCTGCGCCTGGACAACTTCTACGACCCTGCCAAGGCGCGGCGCGTGGAGTCCGAGATCAAGGCCCTGCTGGTGGAGAAGGGGCGGCCCTTCGCCACCGTCCGGCACGACGTGAAGGCGCTGGGCGGAGCCGGGGTGCAGGTCTCGTTCGTGATCGACGAGGGACCGCGCGCCAAGGTGCGGACGATCGAGTTCACGGGCAACGAGGCGTTCTCGGACGGCGCGCTGCGCGGCCGCCTGAAGAAGCTCAAGCCGAGCGGGTTCTGGAACCTGTCCTGGCTCGGCGCCAAGAGCACGTACACGCCGGACAAGTGGGCCGAGGACGTCGAGCGCCTCCGCGAGCACTACCTGGACCACGGCTACGTGACCGCCACCGTGGGCGAGCCGGTGATCACGTACGAGGACGGCTCGGGGAGCCAGCCGGTCCAGTGGGCGCGCATCAGCGTGCCGGTCTCGGAGGGACAGCCGTACCGCGTGGGCTCGCTGACGTTCGAGGGCCTCACCGTGTTCAAGGAGGAGGCCATCCGCCGGCTGTTCAAGCTGGAGCCGGGCGAGGTCTACAGCGACCAGCGGCTGCGCAAGGGCTACGACAAGCTGCGCGACGCCTACGGCTCCCAGGGCTACTTCCAGTGGACGCCGCTCACCAGGCGCGTGCCGGACGCGGAGCGCGGCACGGTCGACGTGACGCTCACCATGCAGGAGGACAAGCGCTACTACGTCGGCCGCATCCGCTTCACCGGCAACCACACCACGCGCGACAAGGTCATCCGGCGGGAGACGTTCCTGAACGAGGGCGACGTCTTCGACACCGAGGCCCTCAAGCTCTCGATCCGCCGCATCAACCAGCTCGGCTACTTCAAGCCCATCGAGGCCCCGCCGCGCTTGTCCCCCAGCGCCAGGGGCGACGACCGCATCGACGTCACCTTCATGGTGGAGGAGCAGAACCGCAACCAGTTCACCTTCGGCGGCGGCGTGTCGGGGCTGGAGGGCACGTTCGTGAACGCCAGCTTCTCGACCAGCAACTTCCTGGGGATGGGCGAGACCTTCACGCTGGCCGCGCAGAGGGGCGGGCGGTCCGCCAACTACCAGGTCGCGGTGACGGAGCCGTACCTCTTCGACCGTCCCATCACCGCCGGCGTCGACCTGTTCTCGCGCAAGAACGACTACCTGACCGAAGGCAACGTGCTGGGCTACAGCCAGGTGCGCACCGGCGCCAGCCTGACCACGGGCGTGCCGGTGCGGCGCTTCACGCGGCTGTTCACGAACTACACCTACGAGGTCATCGACACCGCGGTCCGCGAGGACCTCGCCTCCACCGGCTCGAACGGCGACGGGTTGCCCGTGTTCGATCCCTTCGCCGACCGGGGGCGCACGCGCCAGAGCCGCCTCGCGCCGTCGATCGTGCACAACACCGTCGACAACCCGTACGCGCCACGCAGCGGGAAGAGGCTCACGGCCACGTTCCAGGTCGCGGGCGGGCCGCTCGGAGGCACCGTCGACTACTGGAAGCCCACGCTCGAGGGGGTCCTGTTCCTGCCGCACACCCGGCGCACGGCGCTGGGTCTGCACGGAGAGATCGGGTACGTGCGGCCGTTCGGGAACACGGCCGCGCTCCCCTACTACGAGCGGTACTTCCTGGGCGGCGAGACCCAGATCCGCGGCGTCAACGTGCGCACCGTGAGCCCGGTGAACGAGCGCGGAGTCGCGGTGGGCGGCAACAAGTACGTGCTGTTCAACGCCGAGTACTACTTCGACATCGCCGGGCCGCTCCGCTTCCTGCTGTTCTACGACGCGGGCGAGGCCTACCTGGAGGGCCAGCCGATCTTCTGGAAGACGCTGCGCAGCTCGACAGGCGCGGAGCTGCGCTTCCTGATGCCGGTGCTGAACGTCCCGTTCCGCCTCATCTACGCCTGGAACATGAACCGCGACTCCTTCCAGCCGGCCACCGCGTTCAAGTTCGCCATCGGTACCACGTTCTGATACGCCAAGGAGGTTCTTCGATGTCCCGATTCGTCCACCGCGCGCTCCCGCTCGTGATCGCGGCCGCGCTCGGCGCCTGCCAGTCCCCCAGCGATCCCAACGCGACCGTGGACCTGCTCGACGTCACGATCGCGCCCGACCCCGCGACGTCCGTCGGGCCCACCGGCCGCTTCTACGTGATCGAGAAGGACGAGGAGCCCGACGAGGTGCGCGAGTACGACTGGCGTGCCAGCTTCAGCGTGACCGTCCGTCTGACCGAGGACGCGAACGACGAGAACGTCAGCCTCGACCTCCCGCTCGACATCACCTCCGCGACCGTCACCGTGCAGCAGGCCTCGGGCGGGATCGTGACGCCGCCCACGGGCACGGAGAAGGAGCGCTACGACTTCGTGATCACCAGCTCCACCACCAACCGCCTCACAGGCGTGGGCTCGACCGCCACCATGACGTTCGACGTCTGGTACGACCTCCCCAACCTGCGCAAGGAGGCGCTGGTGAGCGTGAGCCTGGGTTTCGCCGACGACGGGAGTTTCCGCTTCACGGAGGTGGTGCCGGTCAAGGTCGCGCCCTGACGTGGAGCCGTCATGATCCGGCCAGCCGGATCTCCGCCGCGCGGCCCGCGTAGCCGTCGGGGGGCGCCTCCGGCAGGTGCGCCAGGAACGACCGCACGATGACGTCGAGCGCGTCGCGCAGCGGGCGCGGCCGGAAGCCTCGCTGCTCGCGGGCCTTGGTGGGATCGAGCCGGGACGTCCAGCGGGTCGTGAACGGCGACACCGCCTTCACGTCCAGGCCGGCCCGCTCGATCTCGGCCGACGGCACGCCCACCAGGCGCGGATCCGCGCCCATCAGCTCCGCCAGGAGGGCGACGAGCGCACGCAACGCCAGCATCTCGTCCTGGCACACGTTGTAGGCCTGGCCGTGCGTGTCGCCATCGCCCAGCAAGTCCTCGAGGAATCGCACGACGTCGCCCGCGTACACGTGGCGGAGCAGGGCGGTCCCGCCGTCCGGCAGCAGCACGGGCCCGCCGTCCAGGATGCGCCACAGGTAGCCCTCGAGCCGGCGCGTGGGGTCCCGCTCGCCGTTCACGATCGGAATGCGCACGCGGGTGGCCGGGAAGCGCTTCGCCTCCCACGCGGCCTGGAGCGCGTCCTCGCAGGCCCGCTTGCCGATCCCGTACTCCCAGTCCGCGAGGTCGCGCGGGTCGTCCGGCCTCGCCATCACGGGCCCGTCGTAGTCGCTCTCGCGCGCGGGCGCCGGACAGCCCACGCGGACCAGGTACGTCTGGCCCGTGCTGATGAAGACGTAGTGCGCGGCATCGAGCGATTCGATGACGGCGCGCACGTCGCGCTCCTCGTAGGCGGCGAAATCGAGGGCCGCGTCGAAGCGACGGCCGGCCACCAGCCGCGCGAAGTCGGTCCGGCGATCGCCCACCAGGCGCTCCACGCGCTCGCCGAAGGGGTCCGGCGTGCGCCCGCGGTTGAGCAGCGTGACCTCGTGCCCGCCGAGGAGCAGCCGCCAGGTGAGCTCGTAGCCGACGTAACGCGTCCCGCCGACGACGAGGACCTTCACCGCAGGTCGGGCGGCAGGTACTTCTTCGCGACCGTGCGGTACACCTTCGGCCGTTTGGCCTTCAGGTACGCGAGGAACTCGCGCGGCTCGCGGTAGACGGTCATGCCGCCCGGCGCGTTCACCTCGCAGCCGGTGTTGTCGAAGGCGCGGCAGATGTGCGGGCGGTCGGCGTACACCGCGCACAGCAGGTCGTCCTCCAGGTGGCGGCAGCGCGCGTCGAACATGACCGCCCACTCGCCGCCCTGGTCGCGGTAGACGCTGACGTTCTCGTGGTAGAGGTACCAGAGCACGTCCGTGGCCGTGCGCGGCGTGGTGGGCGCGTTGATGCCGACCGCGACGTACGTGCAGCACTTCCCGCACTCGGTGCAGGGCACCAGTCCGGCCGGGGCGACCGGGATCATCGGCAGCGGGATGGGAGTCTTCACTCGGCCGCGCGGCGGTGGATGTTGTAGACGCCGCGCCCCTCCGCCACCAGCACGCCGTCCTGGGTCACGCGGACGCGCACGTGGCACACGCGATTGCCCTTGCGGACCAGCTCCGCCTCCGCGCGCAGCGGGCCGCCCAGCACCGCGGGCTCCAGGAAGTCGACCGTGAGGTCGACCGTCGAGACCGACTCCTCGGCCGACAGCGTGCTCCAGGCCGCGGCGCCGCCCGCGGTGTCGATCAGCGCGGACACGACGCCGCCGTGGAGCGCGGGCCGGCGCCGGTCGCCGATGTGGTCCTCGCGCACCGGCACCACGAGCACCGCGCGGCCGTTCCCCGCGGACTCGCCGTGGATGCCCAGCAGCCGGTTGAACGGGACGTGGGCTTCCATGATGCGCAGGATGTCCTTGGGATCGACGGTCTGGTTCGCCACGTTGGGTCACCCGCGATTATGCCACGCGCGACCGGGGCCGCCCGCGACGTCATGCCTTTGGTGAGGGAGCCGCTCCAGCCATTTTCAGGCACCACCACGTGCCCTCCGCCACTGGCAACGCGTCGCGACGGGGGCGATCTTCTCCGCGTCCACTCACAGCCCAAGACGCGGAGGTCAGCCCCATGGCCGACATGAACGATCTGCTGGAGGAAGCGGCGGCGCGCGCGGTGGACGTCGCGAAGAAGGCGTCCGAGGCCTCGGTCGTGCTCGACGGGATCACGGCCAGCGCCGGCGGCCTGAGCGAGCTGCTCGCCACCGGGTTCGCAGCCATCCGTCTGGACCTGCAGGCGCTTGCCCAGGCACTCGACGACGCGGGCGACGCGCTGAGTACGGCGCGCGCCGAGGCCGTTGCCGAGCTCGACGCGGCTACGGCCCAGGCCGGCGTCGCGCAGGCCGAGGCGGCCGCGGCCTTCGCGGCCGCCGATCGCGAGCTGGACACCGTCGCGCAGAAGCGGACGCAGGTCCGGGAGGCGGTCGACGCGGCCTCCGCGGACGCACGCGCGGAACTCCAGCGCGTCGGGGAAGCGTACGACGCGGCCAGCGAGAGCGCATCCACGCACTTCCGCGCGGCCAACGAGGCGGCCCTCTCATTCAAGGAGGCGCGCGAGACGGGGCGGAGGACGCTGGAGACGGCCCAGGAAAAGTGGACCAGCGCCGTGGAGGCGATCGTCGCCGCGGCCTCCGCGGCCGCCGACGACTGGGAAAAGGGGCTCGCCACGCTGGGCGAGGCGATCGAGACGCGGGCCGGGGCGCTGCTCGAACAGACCGACACCCGGAGCGACGAAGCCGAGAAGCAGGTGCGCGCGGCCCTGGGCGAAGACGTCGCGGAAGCGCTGGAGACGGCGCTCAAGCCGTACTTCGAGAAGATCGGCACGCTCAACGGTGAGATCTCCCAGGTCTACGGGACTGTCGAGTCGAGCGACGCGACGGTGGAGGAAAAGGCGGCGGCGGCGGCGGAGCAGGCCGCGGAGCTGGCCGAGCTCGTGAAGGCCGCGCGCTCGGGCCTCGGCTCCTGAGGCGCGAGGAGGATCCATGGCTGACATCAGCCTCCAGAACCTGGAGGCGTTCATCGGCGTGCTGGGGGAAGCGCTCACGGTGTTCGGAGAGGCCACCAGCGACCTGGAAGCGCACGGGACGGCGCTCACCTCGCTCACGTCCGACGCGAACGCGCAGCTGGAGCGGGCGGACGCCGACCTCGATGCGGCCCGCACCGCGCACGAGGGCGCGCGGAAGGACACGGCCGAATCGCTGGACGCGCTGCGCGCCGAGGCGCGCGACCTGGCGGGGACGCACCTGCCCGCCGCCGCCGGGGCGACGAAGACGGACGGCGCGGCGTTCGTCGAGGACGTCAAGGCGTCCGTGGCCGACCTCGACCAGGAGCTCGCGGAGCTCGGCGACGGCGGCTTCGAGAGGCTGGACGAGGAGCTCGACACCGCCCAGGAAGCCCTCGACGAGGGTCGTCGCTCCGTGGAGTCGTCGTTCACGGTCGTGGAGGCGGGCCTGCGCGGCCTCGAGGAGCAGGTGGAATCGGAGGTGCACGGCATCGAGGAGCGGCTGGAAGCCTCGACGGAGGGTTCCGGCCGCCGGCGGGACCGCATCGCCGCGGCCCAGGAGACGGCGGAAGACGAGCGCGAGAACGCCGGTCGCGAGTGGGACGAGCAGTGCGAGACGCTCGCGAAGGAGCTGGCCGCCGGCTACGCCACGGTCGAGACCAGGGCGCGGGACGCGGCCGCCCTGGTGGTGGAGCAGGTGCGCGTGCTCGTGGTCGATGGGCTGGGTGAAGAGCTCGAGTGGTCGTTCGAGAACGACGTCCAGCCGGCGGTGATGACCACCATCGAGGATCACGTGGACGCGGCCGCGGCCGGCCTTGAGGAGCTGCGGTCGCTGCTGGCGGGAGATCGGGACACGGTCGGGCGGCTGCTCGACATGTCGATCGAGCTGGGCAAGGCCCGCCAGGTGGAGGCCACGGTGTCGGAGCTGCTGGAGGCGCTCAACTCATGACGAGCCTGCACGAGACCCTGCCCATCCTGGACAAGGCTGTGCCGGCCTTCGGGCCCAAGCTGCAGGCCGCGGCGGACGCCGCCGCGACCGCGGAAGAGGCCGTGCGAGCGTTGCTCGAGCACCTCCAGGAGAAGCGGGCGCGGGCGTCCGAGCTGCTCGCCTCGGTGACGACCGCGCTGGGCGGGCTGGAGACGGCGACCGACGGCGCCACGACGGGCATCAAGACGGCGTTGACGGCCGTACAGGCCGCGCTCGGCCAGGCCCACGAGCGGCTGGAGGCCGGAGCGGACACGGTCCAGGACGGGCTGGCCGCGGCTGGCAGCGCGCTCTCCGCCCTGCAGGACCGCGTGATCGAGGCGACGTCGCGATCGATCGCCCTTCGCACGGACGTGGCGAGGGCGCTCGGCGACCTCTCGCAGGAGCTCGACTCCGGCTACGCGACCGTCGAGGAGGCCGTCGGCCGCTCGCGTGCCGCCGCGGACGCGGTCGAGGTGCGCATCGCCGAGGTCGAGTCCGGACTCGAGGACACGACAGCGGGCTTCGAGACGCACCTGGCCGAGGTGGGCCAGCGCATGCGGGGCACGCTGGCGGTCTGGGAGGCGCGGCTGCTCGAGACCGCCCCTTCGCACCTCGAGGAGCTCGTGCAGCCGATCGAGACCTTCGGGCAGGAAGGCGTGCCGGAGCTCGCAGGCGAGCTGGGCGAGCGCGTGGAGAGCGAGGCCAAGGAGCCGCACCAGGCGGCGCTGAAGCAGATCGAGCTGGCAGACGGCGGCCTGGGCCGGACCGCCCGGCGGATGGTCGAGACGGCGGCCTCGCGCGCGGAGGCCGTTCCGCAGGCGATCGCGGCCCTGGCCGAGCGAATCCCCGCCCTCACGGATGGCATCGAGGCCGTGCGCATCGCGGCGGGCCAGGTGGGCGTGGACTGGCCGTGAGCCCGTTCCTGGACAGGAGACACCCATGGGCATGACGCTCGAGGACGCAGCCGACGACCTCTCCGCGAAGCTGGGCGCGCTGGACGAGGACATCCGCGAGGCGACGGAGGCCCTGGGGACGCTCCGCGACCGAGCGGCCGCGCTCCAGGACCAGATCGACGCCGATTTCGCCGCGCTCGAGACGCAGGCGAAGGAGCTGCTGGCCGCCGTGGCCGAGGAGCAAGCGTCCCTCGAACGCGAAGCCGACGAAGTCGAGCAGGCCTTGCGGACGCTCACGCAGGCGGTCGAGGAGGCGGAGGATGCGCTGGAGGCCGACCTGGGCGAGGCCGCTGGCGGCGCCAAGGAGCTGGCGGCCCACGTGACCGGGCTGGAGCCGGGTCTGCTGGAAGCGGTCTCGAACCTGGAGACCGAGGGCCGCGACCTGGCGACGGCCGCTGCGGATGCGGAGTCCCAGTGGGAGCAGGCCTTCGCCCAGAGCCGGGCGATGCAGGACGAGATGACGTCCGGGCTCGAGTCGCTCGCCTCCGAGCTGCGGCAACAGGCCGAGGAGGCAGCGCGCGAGGTCGAGGAGACGGAGGGCCCCCGCCTCGACGCCGCCGTGGCCGGATGGGAGACCGTGGTCCGCGACACCGAGGCCAAGCAGGTCGAGGAAGGCCTGGCGATGCTCCGGGACGATTTCGAGAAGGCCTTCGGCGAAGCGTGCACGGCCGGCGCCGAGCACGCGCGCACGCACGTGGGCGAAGCGACCACGGTCGTCCAGGGCATGTGCGAGACGGCCTACGTCCAGCTGCTGAAGGACGTGATGGAGTGCAGCCGCACACTGCAGGCCGCCGACGAGACCGTCGGCGACGCGTCGGCCGACCTGCTGGAGTGGCTCGACAACCTCGCGGATGCCCTGTCTGTCGCGCAGGACGAGCTGGCTTCCCTGGGCTTCATGTAGCGTCCACCACCCGCCCGTCCGCCAGCCGCACCACCCGCTGCGCGTGGGCCATCACCTTCGGGTCGTGGGTGGAGAAGATGAAGGTGGTGCCCGCGCGGCGGTTGATGTCGAGCATCAGGTCGATGATGGCCTCGCCCGTCTGCGAGTCCAGGTTGGCGGTGGGCTCGTCGGCCAGCACCAGCGACGGATCCGTGACCAGCGCGCGCGCCACGGCCACGCGCTGGCGCTGCCCGCCCGAGAGCTCGTCGGGGCGGTGGCTCCCGAAGTCGCGCAGGCCGACCGCTTCCAGGGCCGCGAGCGCGCGCGCACGTCCGCCGTGGCGCCCCCCGCGGAACAGCAGTGGGAACTCGACGTTCTCGAGCGCGGAGAGCACAGGGATCAGGTTGAAGGTCTGGAAGATGAAGCCGATCGTGCGCGCGCGCAGGTCGGACAGCGCGTCGTCGCCCAGGGCCGCCACGTCCTGCTCGCCGATCAAGACACGCCCCGAGGTGGGACGGTCCAGGCAGCCGATGAGGTTCAGCAGCGTCGACTTGCCCGAGCCGGAGGGTCCCGCGACCGCCATGAACTCGCCCTTCTCGACCGCCAGCGTGACGCCGCGCAGCGCGGGTACCTTGGTGCGCCCCAGGTCGTACTCCTTCGCGACGTCCTCCACCCGGACCGTGCTCACCAGACCACCTTCACCCTGGTCTGCAGCGCGCTGCGCAGCGGCGACATCCCGTACTCGCTGTCGTCGGGGCCGAAGAGCAGGATCGCGTCCAGGTTCGCCGTGAGATGGCCCGTCGGCGACCAGGTCAGGCCCGGGGTCAGCGCGGTCCCGCCATCCGAGAGGGCGAGCACGCCGCGCAGCGCGGCCGTCCAGGCGCCGCTCGACGTCCCGCGTGACCAGGCGGCCTGCAGGTAGTGCTGGCGCAGGCCGAGGCCGCCCGAGTACGGCACGGCGGCCAGCGCCAGGTAGCGCTGCCGCTCGGCGGCCTGCAGCGCGGGCGGCACCGCGGGATCGATGCTGCGCGCGTAGGCGGCGTCGAGGTCGCCCAGGTACGCGTCGAGCGCGTCCTGCGTGTAGCCCTCGCCATTCCAGAAGTACTCGACCGAGACGGACGTCTGGTCGCGCGTCCAGAGCAGGCCTGCCGCCAGGCGCGCGAAGCGCTCGTCGTCGCGGGCCGGCGGCAGCTCGGCGCCGCGGTAGGCCGTGGCCTCCGCGTGCGCGCTGACGGAGCCGAACGTGCGGCCGACGTCGAGCCCCACCAGCGTGCGCTGGCCGCGGCCGCCCGAGAAGACGACCGCGAGGTCCGTGTCGCGGACGAGGAAGCGCGCGCGCACGGCCGCGGTGCGCCGGGTCCGGCTGGGAGCGGCGAGCGGCTGGTCCGTCGCCACCACCTCGCTCTCGGCCCCGACCAGGATCACGCCGGCCCAGGCGCTCGGGATCCAGTCGGTGCGGACGGCCAGGGCACCCTGCTGCTCCAGGCTCGGGTTCAGCGGGTTCTTGGGCGGCTCCAACCGGCTTGTGGGGTTCCAGGCGAAGCCCGAGCCCCAGCTCACGCGCTGCTTCCCGATGCGCACGGAGAAGCCGTCCCCGAACGCGTACTGCCCGTAGGCCTCGCGCGCGGTCCACGTCGTGTCGGCGTCGGAGCCCAGTCGTTTCTCGACGAAGCCGCGGAAGACCAGACGCAGCGAGCCCAGGCTCTCCTTGTAGCCGAGTGTCGCCCGCAGCAGGTCCTCGTGGTCGTCCAGGCCGAGCACGTTGTCGCGGTTGAGCGCGGTCTCACCGGTGCGGTAGTGGAACTCCTCGAACCCGACCTGGACCTCGCGCGAACCGGCGCCGGCCGGCCCGGCCAGGAGCAGGCCGGCCACCGCACCGGCGGCCGCCCTCACTCCCCCTTCTCCAGCGCGCTGGGGGTGAACAGGCGGTCGTCCAGCGGGACGCCGTCGTCGATCGTCAGGAACTTCAGCAGCGTGCGCGCGCCGGTCTCGAGCGCGCTCTCCATCGTGAGCAGCGTGGGCCGCTGCCGCCCGCCGATCCGGCCCACCTCGGCCGAGGTGAGCCACTTCAGGCGTCGGCCCGAGAGCGTGTAGTAGTCGGCGCGGACGGGGAAGAACGTTCCGTCCGTGCGCACCCAGTAGACGACGCGGTCGTAGGCGACCGAGCGGTCGCGCGCCTTCAGCTCCAGCTTCCAGCAGGCCTGCCCGTCGACCGTCTCCTCGCCGGCGAGCGTGGCCGCGTAGTCCTTGGTGAGCGAGAGGCGGAAGACGTCGCCGTTGCTGAAGTCGCCGCCGCCGAAGTTCTGCTTGGCGCCCACGCGCACCACCTTCTCGGCCGCGGGCAGGTAGAGCCAGGTGCTGCCGCCGTTGCGCAGGTACGCGGTGCCACGCTCCTTGGGCGGGCTGGTGTAGCGGACGAGGCCCAGGTCGTCGCCCTTCTTCCAGCCCTTCATCTCCACCACCCGCTCGCTCTTGCCCGGCCGGCTCACGGTCATGCGCAGCGTGTAGGTCGCGGTCTCGCCCAGCACCGCCACCTGGGCGCGCTTCAGGATCTCGTCGGCGCCGGGCGGAGCGGCGAGGAGCGCGAGGAGGACCAGGCTAGACATGATGGAGCGCCTCCCGCGGCTCCAGGCGGCTGGCGACGTGGGCGGGATACAGGGCGGCGAGCGTCGAGAGGAGCGCGATCGCGCCCCCCGCGCTCAGCACGTTCGTCGCGCGCAGGATCGGGTACAGGTGGTCCCCGCCCGCCATCCAGGCGAGGGTGATCGTGTTCATGGGGATGCCACGCCAGCCCAGGTACACGACGCCGGCGCCGCCCAGCGCCACGCCGACGACGGCCGACACGATCCCCAGCGCGAATCCCTCCAGCACGAACAGGCGGACCACGCTGCGCTGCCGCATGCCGAGCGCGCGGATGGTCCCGATCTCGCGCGTGCGCTCGTGCACGCTCATGAGCAGCGCGTTCACGATGCCGACCGCCGCGGCCGCGAAGAGGAACGAGGAGAGGATGGCGAGGGCGGTCCGGTTGGCCTGGATGATCGAGAAGGAGAAGCGTCCGGCCTCCTCGAAGGTCTCGACGCGCAGCGTCGTCTTGGGGTCGGGCGCGGGTCCTTCGGCCGCGATCCGCTCCAGCAGCGGCCGGAGGCGGCGCGCGCGGCTGGCACTGCCGTCCGCGAGCGTGACCTTCACGTTCGTCCCGTCGCCGGGCCAGTCGAACAGGGTCTGCGCGGCCGTGAGGCTCACGTAGAAGCCGTTGTCGTGCCAGGGCGCGCCCTTGCGGAAGACGCCGCACACGATCGCGTCCAGCGAGTTCACGGCGCCCTGGGGCGTCTGCACGACGAAGCTGACGCTGTCGCCGACCGAAAGGCGCAGCTTCCGCGCCATCGGCGCCGCGATGTACACGGCGGTGTCGTCGCCGGGCGGGAGGAACGTGCCCTCCTGCACGACCTGGGCGCGCTGCAGCTCCGGCTCGCGCGCAGGATCGATGCCGATCACGCTGGCCAGGCTGGTGCGGTTGCCCGCGATGGCCGTGCCGCGGCCGTAGAGGAACGGCACCGCGCGCACGACGCCGTGCTCCTTTCCTTCGCGCTCGATGCGGCGGGCCAGCTCCGTGGCACCGGGAATGCGGTCGAGGCCATACGCGTCGAACGGGCTGTTCTGCGGCTGGAAGTCGAGCGGACGCGCGACCACCTGCAGGTGCCCGGTCTGTACGGCCACCAGCGAGTCCGTGAGCTGCCGCGCGATCCCGTCCGAGAGCCCGCTGCCCAGGACCAGCGCGCCGCTGCCCAGCACCATGGGGCCGCCCGAGAGCAGCGTGCGCCGCTTGGCGCGCAGCAGGTTCCGGAACGCGATGGCGAGCAGCGGCGTCATGCCGGCGTCAGACGTACCGCAGGGAGTCGGCCGGGCGCATCCGGGCCGCCATCACCGCCGGCCCGAACGCGGCGA
>JAICEW010000033.1 GCA_025923995.1 Vicinamibacteria bacterium
AGGACGTGCCCGCCGCCGCGCGGGGGCTGTTCCGCTACGTCGTGCTGCGGCGCTCGGGCTGACGGGAGGCCGTCAGGCGCAGCAGCTGGAGTCGCAGCAGCGCTCGCCCGAGGGCGGCTTGCGCGCGCGATACGTGACCGAGCGGACGCGTCCCACGATCTCGGCGGGAGAGACCTTCGTCCGCTCCGTCAGCTCCGCGATCCAGGCGGGATCCGTCTGGGCGACCCCCGCGAGATAGTCGACGTCGCGCAGGACCTCGATCGCGCCGAGCCCGGCCTCCGAGAGCAGCGCGAAGTAGGGCCGGCGCTCCATCGCTCCCGACACGCAGCCGACGTACGCGAAGACGTCCGCGGCCACGCTCTCGGGCAGCGGTCCGTCCAGCACGATGTCCGAGACGACCAGGCGTCCGCCCGGCCGCAGGACGCGCGCGACCTCCGCGAAGACCCGCGCCTTGTCGGGCACCAGGTTGATCACGCAGTTGCTGGTGACGGCGCACATCGAGCCGTCCTCGACCGGCAGCGCCTCCAGCCGTCCCTCGCGGAACTCGACGTTCGAGGCGCCCGCGCGCGCCGCGCTCTCCCGCGCGCGCTCCAGCATGGCCGGCGTCATGTCGACGCCGATCACGTGCCCCCGCGGGCCCACCTGGCGCGCGGCCAGCAGCGCGTCGATGCCGCCGCCCGAGCCCAGGTCGAGCACCGTCTCGCCCTCCTGCAGGGCGAGGAACGTGAGCGGCGCGCCGCAGCCCAGCCCCAGGTTGGCCTCGGTCGGGACCTGCGCCAGCTGGTCCGCGCTGTAGCCGATGCCCAGCGAGACGGCCTGCCCGATGGGGGCGCACGCGGTCGCCTGCGGTCCGCAACACCCGGAGTCCTCGCCCCTGGCGATCCGTTCGTACCTCTCCCGTACCTGGTCGACCAGCCGCTCTTCGCTCATCGCTCGCCCTTCTTCCGCGCGCGGCGGACGCCGCTGGCGGGCACGCACGCCCCCTGACAGCAGTTGTCGTAGAGGAATCCCATCAGGCGGTCCATGCCCTTGTAGTCCGCGGCGTAGACGATGGACCGTCCGCTGCGCGTCGACGTCACCAGGCCCGCCTGTCCGAGCTGGCCCAGGTGGAAGGACAGCGTCGCCGGGGGGATGTCCAGCCGCTCGGCGATCTGCCCCGCCGCCAGGCCGTCGGGCCCGCGCTGCACCAGCAGCCGGAAGGCCGCGAGGCGGGACTCCTGGGCCAGGGCGCCCAGCGCTTCGAGGGCCGCTGCCATTTCCATAATTCCAAAACTATCGAAATATCGACCGGCTGTCAAGGGGGTTCGTCCGAAGCCGTGGCCGCGGGCCTTCGCGGGTCGCACGCCGGTGCCTAGGGAAGTCCAGGGAACGATGGTAGTTTATGGGTTCCGACGCGGTTTGGCGGGCCTCAAAGGATCACGCGAGGGAGGCGGTCGTTGCCCGAGGAGCCCAACTATCTCGCCCACGCCTTCAAGAGCCAGTACAACCTGATCGGCCTGGCCACGGCCCTGGGCTTCGCGGTGGTGTCGGGGACCTGGCTGCCCCTGCTGGTGGCGGCGGGCGTCGAGATGATCGCGCTGCCTCTCGTCTCCGGCAACGGACGCTTCCAGCGGCTGGTGAAGGCGCGCGAGTCCGAGGAGAAGGTGCAGGCCAAGGAGCAGCGCGCGCAGCTGGAGGCCTCCGAGATGCTGCGCTTCCTGGCCGACGTGGAGCGCGTCCGCTACCGCCAGCTCGAGCACCAGGCCCAGGAGATCCGCAACAACTACGCCGGGCTGGACGCCACCTCGCGCCTGCTGGTCGACGAGCTGGAGGGCAAGCTCGGCTTCCTGCTGAGCTTCTACCTGCGGATGCGCCACTCTCTGTCCCGGTACGACCGCTACTTCTCGACCACCGACCCCGAGCGCATGCAGGAGCGCATCGCCATGCTCGACCACGAGATCGCGACCGGCTCCGCACGCGTCAAGGAGGTGAAGACGCGGACCAAGCAGGTGCTCGAGAAGCGCATGGAGCGGTACGGCAAGGCGCTGGAGAACAAGCAGCTCATCGACGCGCAGACCGAGACCGTGCAGGAGGTGCTGCAGCTGCTGCGCGACCAGAGCTACTCGATGCGCGACCCGCGCAGCATCACGGAGCAGCTCGACGGGCTCGTCTCCTCCGCCGAGGAGACCGAGCGCGGGGTGCGGGACATGGAGGAGCTGCTCTCGCTCGACCCGGAGGGCCTCCTGGGGTCGGGCGTCGAGGACCTGGACTCCGAGCTCCAGGCCGAGACGCCGGCGCGGCCGGCGGCGCCGCCGCTGCGCGCCCCGTCCGCGACCCCCCCGCCGCCCAGCGCTCCTCCGCGCAAGAAAGTCATCCAGTAGCGGTGCGACGGAGCGTCGTCGTCCTCCTGGCCGGCGCGGCCGCCCTCGTGCCTCAGGTCTCGCTCGCCCAGTCGCGTCCCTCGCACACGAGCGTCTACGACGCCGACTACCTGCGCGACCTGCCGGGCAGCCGCGACGTTTTCTCGCTGCTGGAGACGTCCGAGCCGCTCACGATGGCGGACCGCTGGGACGGCGGCGGGCTCTACCTGGGCGAGGCGGGGCGGCTCACGGCGCGGGGCGCGTCCTGGACGCAGACCGTGTTCCAGCTCGACGGCCTCGACCTCTCGGACCCGCTGGTGGGCGGACGGCCGCTCGTGCACCCCTGGCACGAGGCCCTCGAGACGATGGACTTCGCGATCGGCGGCGCACGCCGCGAGGCGACCGGCCCCGGACCTCTCGTCTCGCTCACCACCGTGCGGCCGCAGGACGCGTGGAAGGGCGTGCTCGCTCTGGACGGCCGCCTGGGCGGGAGCGGCGAGCCCGCCCCGCCGGCCATCGCGCGCTTCGATCACTGGCGGCGCGGCGCGCTCACGGCGGCCGGCCCCCTGAGCGACCGCGTCGGCCTGCTGGCCGCGGGGCAGACCGGCTCCTCGGCCCGCTTCGTGCGCGGGCGCGCCGAGGCGGTGCCCTCGAGCGCGCACGCCCTGCTGCTCGGCCTGCACTGGAAGGCGGGCGAGCGCGACCGCTTCATCCTCCGGGCGGCCGGGCAGAAGACGGAGATCCCGTACAGCGACCGCTCGGCGTTCGGCGAGGGGGGCCTGGTCGAGGACGAGGACGCGTTCCACGTCGGCGCGGCGTGGGAGCGGCGCTCGGGGTCGGGCGCGTCCTGGACGCTCGCTGGCGGGCTCACGCGCGCCCGGGCCGAAGGGGACGTGGGCACGGCCGTACGCACGATCGAGCGGCTGGTCGACGGCCCCGCGGCGCTGCTGGTCGTGCCCGGCCAGACCGAGCGCTCGCGCGTCGAGCTCGCGGGCACCTTCTCGCCGGCGCCGCTGGGCGCGCACTCCCTCCAGGCTGGCCTGCGGGCCTCGCGCGGCGCCGTCGTGGTCCGCCCGCTGTCGCCGTCGTGGACGGTGGCGGAAACGGTGGACGGCCTGCCCGGCCGCGTCTGGGAGTTCGCGCAGGACGCGCAGTGGCGGCCCGACATCGACGAGGTGACGCTGCACCTGGCCGACTCGTGGCAGGCCGCCTCGTGGCTGCGGCTGGAGGCGGCGCTCCCGCTGCACCTGACCTGGGCCTCTGGCCTCTCGTGGACGACGCTCGCGCCCCGCCTCGACGTGTACGCGCACGTGGCCGGCCCGCTCACCGCGTTCGGGTCGTTCTCGCGCGACGCGCACCGGCTGCCGCTCGCGCTGTTCGCGTTCGGCGACCCCGACGCCATGCGCGGGGCGTCCTATCGCTGGAACGACCGGGACGACGACCGGCGCTTCACGCCGTCCGAGCGCGGGATCCTGATCTCGCGGACGGGTCCGGGCGCGCCGGTCGGCAGCATCGACTCGTCGCTTCCGCGCCCACGCACCGACGAATGGCGTGTCGGCCTCGAGGCCGCGTTCAGCCCCACGCTGCGCGTGCGCCTGGAGGGCGTCGCGCGCGAGTCGCACGGGCTCTGGGAGTCGATCAACTCCGTCGGCGTCGCCGCGTACGACCAGCGGCTCGTGTTCGATCCCTCGGGCGACATCGTGGGCAGCAGCGACGACCAGCTCCTGCCCGTCTACGACCGGCGGCCGGCCAGCTTCGGGCGCGACGAGCTGCTGCTCACGGGCGTGGCGGAGGATTCGCTGTACGAGGGCGTCGAGCTGCAGTTCATGGCCGGCCCGCCGCGCGCGCGCATCTGGGTGAGCGGGACCGCACACCGCTCGGTCGGGGCGGGCGGCAACCGCAGCTTCCGCCCGGCCGAGAACGACCAGGGCCTGGTCGGCGAGCGGTACGACGACCCCAACGCCAACACCTACGATCGCGGCCGGCTGTTCTCCGACCGCGCGTTCACCATCAAGATCGCGGGCGCCTGGCACGCGCCCGGCGACGTGCGCCTGGGCACGGTGGCGCGCTACCAGGACGGGCAGCCGTTCGCGCGCGTCGTGGTCGTGCCCGACCTGCGCCAGGGCGCGGACTTCGTGATGGCCATCCCGCGCGGTCGCGCGCGCTACACCTTCGCGATCACCTGGGACGCGCGCCTGGAGAAGGTCTTTCGCGTCGGCCGCTCGCAGCTCTCGGCCGTGCTCGAGGTCTTCAACCTGCTCGACAACGTGAACGAGACGGAAGAGGACATCACGACCGGCCCCGAGTACCGGACGCCGACGTTCCTGCAGCCGCCCCGAACCTTCCGGGGCGGCGTGCGCATCGCGTTCTAGCCGGACCTCAGCGCGTCCGCTGGCTCATCGGGGTGTCGAAGGCGAAGCCCGACGCGGCGTCGATGGTCACGACCTTGCCCACCAGCTCGCCGTAGCGGGCGTCGTGGATGACGGTGATGGAGCCGCCCGCGCCCTGGAGCGCCGGGATGGTCTGCGTCGGGAGGATGAGCGTGCTCCGGGGCGCGAGCGCGCGCTGCTCCCGGTGCAGCAGCGTCCCCGCCGGGCTCCAGAACAGCAGGGTCGCCTGGACGGCGTAGGCCGGCGCCTGCAGCAGGACCACCGAGACCTGCGAGTTGGCGTTGTTGAAGCGGGAGATGCTCAGCGTCGTCTCGTACACGCGCAGGCGGTAGGTGTCGTCCGCTCCGCAGCTGGTGCCGCAGCCGCCGCTGGCCACGCGCGCCACCACCGGCTCCTGGGGCATGGTCGAACCGTCGTAGATCCACCTGAGGCTGCGGGCCGGGCCCGAGCCCACGGGAACGCTGTCGATCGGAACCGTGGTCGTGTTCGCGAGCTGCAGCGAGAGCGGCTGCACGTCGCCGGAGAGGGCGTCGACCACCACCTCGTAGGACGAGTGCGGGTCTTCCCAGAGGGGATACGCGTCGAGGTCGGGGACGGTGGGGTTCACGGGCGCGAGGTGGGTGTAGATCTCGTAGCCGTGCGATACCCAGCCCACGCGGTCGGAGGAGGCGGCGCCGTCGTCGTCATGGATGATCCCGAGCGCCGTGCCGTCCTGGACGAAGGCGCCGTGCCCCTCGAGCAGGAAGACCCCGAACAGCTCGTCGAGCTCGTCGGCCAGGTCCCCCACCACGCCGACCGGAATGACCTTGGAGACTTCGCCCGGCGAGAACGTCAAGATGCCGGAGGACGCCAGGTAGTCGGACCCCGCCAGGGCCGTCCCGTCCGCCGTGAGGAACTGGACGTCCACCAGCTCGGTGGAGGGCGCGTCCATGGTCACCGGGAAGAGCACGGTCTGCGTCCCCTGGTTTCCCTCGATGACGGACCTGTCGCCGATCGAGATCGTGCGGCAGGTGCCGGGGCCCTGGGCGTCGGTCTGGATGCGCAGCGTGACGCACTGGATGGTGCCGGTCACGCCCGCGGTATCGTCCGCCACGCGCACCCGCCATTGCCCGTTCAGGTTGGCGCCGGTGAGGCCCGCGAGGGCGGACAAGGGCTGCTCGGGCCGCCAGACTCCGAGGAACGGCGGCGTGCCCGCCGTGATCGGCGTGGGGGAATCGTCGTCGAAGGTGGTCACCGCCCCGCAGTTGGCGCCGTAGTTGGCCCCCAGGCCGTTGTCCGAGGACAGGTCGATGATCGTGCCGCCCGGGCTCTCGAGGGTCAGGTCCAGCTGGTCGGTGGCGGAGTGCAGGATATGCACCGTCACCTCCACCTTGGTGAGGGCGCCGCTGAGCCCCGTCACGTTGAGCGGCAGGAACGCGCCCGTGGGGTTGTTGTCGGGGATGGCGGCGGTGCCGCTCGACGGGAACAGCTGGCCGGCATCGACGAAGACCTGTCGAGGCGGCGCCGTGCCCTGGTTGGAGGTGATGGTCAGGGCCAGCTCGATGGTGGTGTTGACCGCGCCGGGACCGACGCTGATCCGGTACGAGGTCACGTTGAACGAGACGGCGAACGGCGGGAGGTCCGGGTAGGCGGAGGTCGCCGTGACCACCGTGACGCCGGGCGTGACCGACGAGAGCGTGGCCGAGATGCCCGTCTCCGTGGTGGTGGGATCCTGGTTGACGAGCTGGATGGCGAGCGCCACGCATTCGTTCGGGTCGATGCGCCCGTTGCTGTTGCCGCTGGAGTCGTCGATCAGGACCGCGGACGGGAACAGGCCGTTGCCGGCCGGTGTCTCCCGCTCGGCTCGCGCTCCGGCGGGCGAAGCGATCAGGACCACCGCGAGGACGACCGACTGAAGCCGACGCGACCGAGCACCGAGGCTCATGAGCTCCCTCCTCCGCGCTCCCGCCGACCACTCCAGCGGGCCGCTATTTCCGCTTCGTGGGGCCATACTGTCTCACGAGTCCCGTCCGCTTGCCTGAGCCCGGCGAAGGGCTTGGCTGGTACGAGGTTTGCTCGTCCCCTCCCAGGAGGAGCGCACCATGGGCCGACGAGGGCGTGACACGCGGGACGGGGACCAGAGCAGCTCGGGGGTCGGCGGCGACGACCGGGACCGCCAGGGCGAGCGCATCCAGGACACCGACAGCCCATGGGCACGGCCGCAGAAGCGGTCCGGCCTGCGGGGCAAGCCGGACCAGCAGGAGTCGCGCGCGACCGGGAGCACGCCGCGCCTCGACAAGTCGGGGCGGGGCAGCACGGTGGACACCGGGACGCGACGCGGCCGCGGCGAGAAGGCTACGGGCGAGGCGACGCGGTCCGGCTCGCGCAGCAACGAGAGCTGAAGGCGGGCGCGACGGGCGTCAGCGGCCGCGCTCGATGGCCCGCTTGGCCACGCGGTCGATGAGACCCGGGGCGAAGATCCGCACCACCCGGCCCAGCTTGCCGCGCAACGATCCGATCACGAGGCGCTTCCGCCCCTGCATGCCGCCCAGGATCATGGCGGCGCAGGCCTCGGCCGTCATGATCTTCGACTCCTGCATGGGCGTCTCCCCCAGGGGCCGCCCGTCGGGGCCCTCCGAGCGGCGGTGGATCTCGCTCACGACGAAATCCGGCGCGATCATCGTGATGTCCACCCCCGTGCCCATGAGCTCGATGCGCAGCGAGTCGTAGAAGCCCATGAGGGCGTGCTTGCTGGCGGAGTAGCCGGTGCGGGTGGGGCCGCCGGTCAGGCCCAGCAGGCTCCCGATCACGACGATCTGCCCGCGGGAGCGCTTGAGGTGCGGCAGCGCGGCGTGCGTGAGCCACACGCAGCCCAGGTAGTTGACCCGCATGATGCGCTCGTAGATGGACAGGTCGGTGAGCTCGTCGAAGCGGGCCCACATGCTCAGGCCCGCGTTGTTGACGAGGACGTCCAGGGCGCCGAAGTGTGCGACCGCGCGCTCCACCAGCGCCCGGCACTGCGCTTCCACGCCCACGTCGGTCGGGACCACGAGCGCCTCCGCTCCCAGCGCGCGGCACTCTCCGGCCACCTCCTGCAGGTTCGTCTCGTCGCGCGCGGCCAGCACCAGCTTCGGCCGCCGGGGGGCGAGCGCCCGGCACAGCGCGCGCCCGATGCCGACCGACGCGCCGGTCACGACGATGGTCCGGCCCTCGTAGCTCATGACCTTCCCTCCTAGGACAGGAGCGCGCGCAGGATGCCCAGCCCGGCGCCGCCCAGGATCAGCCAGCTGGCGTTGACGCGGAAGCGCAGCAGGAGCACGGCCGCGGCCACCGCGACGAGCGCCGCGGGGAGGTCGCGCACGCCAGAGGCCGCGAGCTGCCAGGTGACCACCGCCATCAGCGCGAGCGACGCGACCTGCACGCCGTCCAGGAACGCCCCCGCCGCCGCCGAGCGGCGCAGGCGCGGCACCAGCGGGCCGCTCAGCGCCACGAACACGAACGCCGGCAGGAAGATCCCCGCGGTGGCCACCGCGGCGCCGGGCACGCCGCGCAGCAGGAACCCGACGAACGTCGCGGTCGTGGACAGCGGGCCCGGCGTGATCTGGCCCGCGGCCACCGCGTCGAGCAGCTGCGCCTCGCTCAGCCATCCCAGACGCACGACCAGCTCGGCCCGCAGGAACGCCAGCAGGACGTAGCCGCTGCCGAACAGCACGGACCCGATCTTGAGGAAGATGAGGAACAGGCCCGGCAGCGTCGCGGACGGCGCCGCGACCAGCGGGAGCGGGAGGAGCATCGCGGCCGCGCGCGGACGGATCGTGCCCGCCAGCAGCGCCGCGGCCAGGCCGGCGCCGAGCAGCAGCATCAGCTCGTGCACGCCGGCGGCCGCCAGCGCCAGCGCCGCGCCCGCCAGGACGACGAGCGGGCGGCTGCGGAGGGCCGATCGGCCCAGCACCCACAGCGCCTGCGCGACGATCACCACGATCACCGGCCGCACGCCCCACAGGAGCCCTTCGGCCGCCGGCAGCCGGCCGAACCGCACGTACGCGGCGGCCAGGGCGCAGACGATGAGCGCGGCCGGAAGGATGAAGCACGCGCCGGCCACCAGGAACCCGGGCCAGCCGGCGCGCCGGTAGCCGACGTGGATCGCCATCTCGGTCGAGTTGGGCCCGGGGATCAGGTTGGTGGCGGCCAGCAGGTCCAGGAACTCCTCCCGGCTCAGCCAGGCGCGCCGCCGCACGACCTCGTCCTCCAGCATCGCGATGTGGACGGCCGGTCCGCCGAACGCGGTCGCGCCCAGGCGGAGGAACAACCGCGCGATCCCTCCCAGCTCCGACATGGGCCGTCAGCGCGCGTGCGGGCCGTTCACGAAGACGCGGTCGACGGGCGGGGACGGCAGCGGCACCGCCGCCAGCGCGACGAGGCACGGGAGCAGGAGCTTCATGGATGGCGGAATTGTATGATGCGCCCTTCGACAAGGGCGGAGGACAAGTGGCGAGCACGACGCCGTCGTATGCCGACGAGTCGCCGGTCGAGTTCACGCTGCGCGCCGTCGCGGCCGGCCTCGTCCTGGGCCTGCTGTTCGGCGCGGCGAACGCGTACCTGGGGCTGCGCGTCGGCCTGACCGTCTCCACCTCGATCCCGATCGCGGTGCTCACGGTCGCGCTGTTGCGCCTGCCCGTCTGGCGCGACCAGCGCTCGGTGCTGCTCGAAGCCAACATGTCGCAGACGATCGGGTCCGCCAGCTCCTCGCTCGCGTCGGGGACGATCTTCACCATCCCCGCGCTCTTCATGTGGGGCTTCGTGCCGCCCCTCGCCCAGGTCGCGATGCTGGGGCTGATGGGGGCCTGGCTCGGCATCGCGGCCATGGTGCCGCTGCGGCGGCTGCTGATCGTGCGCAGCGCGGACGAGCTGCCCTACCCCGAGGGCACCGCGTGCGCGCAGGTGCTCAAGGCCACCACCGCTCACGGCGGCGGTGGGCGGTGGATCTTCCTGGGCCTCCTGATCGGCGCCGCGGTCAAGCTGGCGCTGGGGGCCGCCTCGCTGATCCCCTCGGACCTGCAGGCGCACCTGCCCGTCCTCCCCAAGGCCGAGCTCTCGCTCGAGCTGGCCCCCGCGCTGCTGGGCGTCGGCTACATCCTGGGATACCGGCAGTCCGCGATCATGGTCGCGGGCAGCCTGATCTCGTGGGTCGTGCTCATCCCGCTGATCGCGCTCGTGGGGCAGGGCCTGACCGCTCCGCTCTTCCCCGAGAGCACGAAGACGATCAGCGAGCTCACCGCGCCCCAGATCTGGGGGCGGTACGTGCGCTACATCGGCGCGGGCGCGGTGGCGGCGGCGGGCATCGTGACCGTCTTCCGCTCGCTGCCGACGATGTACCGCTCGCTGGTGGCCGTGATCGCGGGGCTGCGGCAGAGCGACGGCGCGGTCGCGGGCGCCGCCTCGGCGCCGCGGACCGACCGGGACGTCCCGGGCTGGGTGGTGCTGGCGGTGCCCGCGCTGGTGGTGATCACGCTGTTCTCGGTGCCGGGGCTGCTGGCGGGCGACATGGGGCCGCTGCCGCGGCTGGTGGCGTCGCTGGGGGTCGCGGTGTTCGGCGTCGCGTTCGTGGTGGTGTCCTCGCGCATCGTCGGGCTGATCGGCGTCTCGTCCAACCCGACGTCCGGCATGGCGCTGGTGACGCTGCTGGGCGTGTCGGTCGTGTTCGTGGCGCTGGGATGGACCGACCCCTCCGCGCGCGCCGCCATCCTCACCGTCGGCACCGTCGTGTGCGTCGCGGCCTCCAAGGCGGGCGACATCTCGCAGGACCTGAAGACGGGCCAGCTGGTCGGCGCCACGCCGGCGCGGCAGCAGCTGGGGCAGTTCATCGCCGCCGCGGTCGCGTGCTGGGGCGTGGCCGCGACCGTGCTGGTGCTGGGCAAGGCCTACACCTTCGGGTCGTCGGAGCTGCCGGCGCCGCAGGCCACGCTGATGAAGACCGTGATCGAGGGCGTGCTCTCCGGGGCGCTGCCGTGGGGACTGGTGGGAACGGGCGCCGCGTTCTCGATCAGCGCCATGATCGCGGGGCTTCCGGGCCTCGCGTTCGCGGTCGGGATCTACCTGCCGCTGGGCAGCCTCACGCCGATCTTCGTGGGCGGCCTCATCCGCCGCGTGGTCGAGGCGCGACGGTCGGGGCCGGCGCCCGAGAGCGATCCGGGCGTGCTGGCCTCTTCGGGCATGATCGCGGGTGAAGGGCTCGCCGGAGTCGTGATCGCCTTCGTCCTGGGCTACAAGGCGTACTACCAGGACCGTCCGCTCAGCCTCTTCCTCGAGCGCATCCGCTTCGCCGACGAGTCGTTCTCCCGCATTGCGGGTCCGGCGGCGGTCGTGGTCGGCCTCGCGCTCGTGGTCGCGCTCAGCCTCTTCCTCTACCGGGCGGGCCGGGACGCACCGCGGGCCGACTCGACCGCGTGAGCCGGGACGAGACGCGCGCCTGGCTGGGCCTGTCGCTCAACCTGGCCGTGCTCCCGGGCCTGGGCACCTTGCTGCTGCGCCGCTGGGCCGCGGGCGCCGTCCAGCTCCTGTTGTCCGCGGGCGGCGCCCTGTGCGCGACCGTATGGCTCGTCTGGTTCCTGCGGGCGTGGGCGCGCCTGGGCCACTTCCCCCTCGACCGCGGACCGCTGTTCCCGGCCGGCGTGGCGGGGAGCGTCTCCTTCGTGGTGTCGTGGGTGTGGTCCGGCCGGACGGCCTGGAAGGAGATCCGCGCCCTTAGAGAAGGATGACCTGCTCGGTGGCGGCGGCCACCACGAAGCAGCGCTCGATGTTGGACGCCGAGTCGGCGGGCACCAGGAAGAACCCGTGCGTGCCCGGCTCGTAGGTCTGCGTCGTGCCCACCATCACCTCGCCGTCCTTGAACTCGATGCGCAGCTTGCGGCCGGAGGCCGCGCGTCCCTCGAACTGCTTGCGCTCGTCGTGGAGCGGGTTGCCCGCGAAGTCCTTCACGAAGAAGACGGCCTTCAGCTCGGAGACCGAGACCCGGTGCGGGGGCGAGGTGGGAGCGTCGGCCCGCGCGATGTGGAACGTCTCGGAGGCGGCCACGAAGTCCGCGGTATGCCCCTTCAGGACGCGCCCGTCCTGGAAGCGCGCCACGACCTTGTTCATGTGACGCGAGGATCGCGCCGTCCGGCGCGCGCTGTCAACAGCTTCCGACAGGATGTCAGGGACGGCCGTGCTCCCGGATGGCTTCGGCCGCGGCGTCCTGCAGGATGGCCGCTTCGGCCGCGGTCGGCGTGAACGCCGGCATCGTCCCCTCCTGGCGAGCGAGGGGTGTCGCCAGCCCGGAGGGCGAGCGGCCCAGCACCTGCGCGCAGATCACGAGCGCGGCCAGGTAGCTTCCGCGCACGCTGGGGTGGAAGTCGTCCGACCCGTACAGCGGCAGGTCGGGCTGGCGACGCCACGCCGCGCGCCACGCCTCGCCGGCCGGGAGCAGGAGCCCGTCGGTGGCCGCGGCCGCCTGCCGGTACGACTCGCTGACATCGTCGAAGAACGCGGTGCGCGTGATGTCGGGCCAGACGCTGTAGAAAGCGGGACGCGCGCCGGCGCCGCGGATCGCCTGGTTGAAGCGGCCGGCCCACAGCAACAGGTTCTCGCGCGACTCCGGCAGCGACGACGGCCCCTGCTGGAGGATCACGTACCGCCAGCCTCCGCGGCCGATGGCCCGGCGCGCGCTGCCCTCGTTCCAGTGGTCCTCGAGGCTGAACCCGGGGAACGTGATCTCCTCGACCGAGAGCGGCTCGCCCGCCTGGCGGGCCAGGGCCCGCACCATCCCGGTCAGCCCGTTGAACTGGGTCAGGCTGTTGCCGATGAACAGCACGCGCGCGCCGCCGGAGGTGCCGGTCGTGGCGCTGGTGCCGGCGGGGTCCGGCGTCGACGGCGCCGGCTGGCACCCCAGGGAGGCGATGGCGAGGAGCGCGGCCGCGGCACGCATGGCGGCACTGTAAACGTGGGCGTTCGCCCGGGCAACGGCTGGTAGGATGCGGCCGTGGCCGACACGCCCCTCACGGTGATCGGCGCGGGCGTCGTGGGGCTGGCGGTGGCCGCCCGCCTGGCGCCGCACGCGAGGGACCTCGTGCTGCTCGACCGCCGCGAGCGGCACGGCACCGAGCAGTCCGCGCGCAACAGCGAGGTGATCCACGGCGGGATGTACTACCCGCCCGGCTCGTGGAAGGCGCGCCTTTGCGTCGAGGGCAACCGCCAGCTGTACGAGTTCTGCGCCCGGCACGACGTGCCGCACCGGCGCATCGGCAAGGTCATCACGGCGGTCGAGGACGACGAGCTGGGCCCGCTCGAGGCCCTGCTCGCGCGCGGGCTGGCGAACGGCGTCGAGCTGCGCTTCCTGGGGCCGGCGGAGATGGCGCGCCTGGAGCCCCACGTGCGCTCGGTGGGCGCCCTGCTCTCTCCCAACACCGGCATCGTCAGCGCGCACGGCCTCATGGACGCGCTGCTCGCCCAGGCGCGGGCGGCGGGTGCGGTGACGCGATTCCGCTCCGAGGTGACCGCGCTCGAGCGGACGAGCGCCGGCTGGCGCGTCACGGTCGGCCGGGGCGCCACGGCGGAGTCGTTCACCTCGGAGGCGGTCGTGAACGCGGCCGGGCTGGGCAGCGACGAGGTGGCCGCGCGGGCCGGCATCGACGTCGACGCGGCGGGCTACCGTCTGCACTGCTGCAAGGGCGACTACTTCGCGGTCGTGCCGCGCAAGGCGGGCCTGGTGCAGCGCCTGGTGTATCCCGTCCCGGGCCAGGTCAGCCTGGGCGTCCATGCGATCGTGGGGCTGGACGGCCGCCTGCGATTCGGTCCCGATGTGGAGTACCTGGAGGGACGCGCGCTCCGATACGACGTGGACGCGGGCAAGCGCGCGACGTTCGGCGAGGCCGTGCGCCGGCTGGTGCCCGCCATCGCGGACGAGGACCTGACGCCGGACACGGCCGGCATCCGCGCCAAGCTGCAGCGCGCGGGCGAGCCCATGCGCGACTTCGTGATCGCCGAGGAGAGCGCGCGCGGCCTGCCCGGCCTGGTGAACCTGGTCGGCATCGAGTCGCCGGGGCTCACCGCTTGCCTGGCCATCGCGGACGAGGTGGCGAGGCTGCTCGACGTGCCGTCCTGAGGAACGCTGCGCGGGAGGAACCATGGCAGGCGACCGCTTTCTCGAGTCCTACGGCGGGCAGACGACCGAGCAGCTCCTGGCGATGGAGGCGGACTACCGCATCGACTCGCTCGTCCTCGCGTTCGAGCAGGCGATCCAGATGCGCGATCCGCAGGCGCCGATGACGACGCAGGAGCGCTACGTGCTGGCGGTGGAAGCGCTGGAGCGTGAGGTCAACAACGGCGGGTACGACCAGTTCTTCCTCAACTCCTCCCACGAGTTCGTGGACGTGATCGAGGACGCCTTGCGGGCCATCGGATGCCCGAAGACCGCGGACATCACGCGGGACGCCATCGTCGCCCTCGCGGTCGTCGGTCCGCTCACCGGGGCCGCGGTCGAGGAGGTGGTCACTTCCGGCAACGAGAGCGTTGCGGCCGCCCTCGGCGGTTGCGACGACCGCTACTTCGCGAACACCGAGGCGATCGCGGACCGCCTGTTCGAGTGGATCCGCGAGAACCGGGCGTCGATCCGCGTGGGCTGATTCCAACCGGCCGCGCGGCCGGTTGAGTCGCCGAGACTCAACCGGCCCCGGGACGGATAGGAGCCGCCTCAGTCCACCTTCAGCCGATAGCCCACGCCGATCTCGGTCACGAGGTGGCGCGGGCGCGCCGGGTCCTCCTCCAGCTTGTGGCGGAGCTGGCCCATGTAGACGCGCAGGTAGTGGCTCTCGTTGACCGAGCCCGGCCCCCACACGTCCTTCAGGAGCTGGCGGTGCGTCAGCACCTTCCCGGCGTGCTTCACGAGCAGCGCCAGCAGCCGGTACTCGGTGCGCGTGAGGCGGACCTCCTGGCCGCGCGAGAACACGCGCTGGGTCGAGAGGTCGACGCGCAGGTCGCCGTGCTCGAAGACGGGCTCCTCGCTGCCGGCCGCCCGGTTCGCGTGCCGCAGCGCCACACGCAGGCGCGCGAGCAGCTCGCCGATGCCGAACGGCTTCGTCAGGTAGTCGTCCGCCCCCGCGTCCAGCGCCTCGATCTTGTCGCCCTCCTGGCCGCGGGCCGAGAGCACCACGATGGGGACGGCGCTCCATTCGCGGATGCGCCGCGTGACCTCGACGCCGTCCATGTCGGGCAGGCCCAGGTCCAGCAGGACGGCGTCTGGCCCGCGGGTCGAGGCGTCCCGCAGGGCCTGCTCTCCCGTCTCGGCCTCGATCAGCCGGTATCCCTGGTGCGGCAGCGACGCGCGGAGGAAGCGGCGCACCTGCGGCTCGTCGTCGACGACGAGCACGAGCGGATCAGTCGCGGCCGTCATCGTCCTCGGCCTCGCGTCCGGCGGGAGGCGCACCCACGATGGGCAGCGTGACACGGAACGCCGCGCCGTGGGGCGCCCGGTTCTCCGCCTGGATGCGCCCGCCGTGCGCCTCCGCGATGGCGCGCGCGATCGCGAGCCCCAGGCCGAACCCGTCGTGCCCGTCCGCCGACCGGTAGAACTTCTCGAACACGCGCTCTTCCGCGCCGGCGGGCAACCCGGGCCCGTCGTCCTCCACCACGATCTCGGCCTCGCCCGGGCGTGTGCTGGCGGCGACGCGCAGCGTCGCATCGGCGGGGGTGTACTTGACCGCGTTCTCCAGCAGGTTGACGAGCAGCTGCTGGATCAGCAGGCCGTCCACGGGGACCAGCGGCAGCGTCTCCGGGATCGCGGTCAGGAGGCGCCGGCCCCCGAGCCGCGTCTCGATGCGCGCGAGCGCCGCACCGACGACCTCCTCCAGCGAGTGCCACTCGCGCTTGAGCTCCACCCGCGCCGCCTCCAGGCGCGTCATGTCCAGCAGGTTGCCCACCAGCCGGTTGAGCCGTTCCGCCTCCTCGAAGATGGTCTGCGTCAGCTCGCGCCTGGGCCCCGCCTCCAGCCCCGCGCCACTCAGCAGGCTGCTGGCCGCACCGGTGATGGCCGCGAGCGGCGTGCGCAGGTCGTGCGAGACCGAGCTCAGCAGCGTGCCGCGCAGGCGCTCCTGCTCCGCCTCCAGCCGCGCGCGCTGCGCCTCGTCCTCCAGCCGGGCCGCCTCGAGCGGCGCGGCGATCTGGCGCGCGAGGGTCTCCAGCAGGTCGACCTGGTCGGGCGAGAGCGGGAGGAGGTCCCGGTGCGGAACCACGCCCAGGACGCCCAGGGGGGCCTCGCCACCCGGAAGCGGGACGTAGATCGCGGCGGCGCCGGGCAGCGTGTCCGTGCCCAGGCCGGCCTGGCGGCCGTGCGTGAAGGCCCAGTCGGCCACGGCGCGCTCGCGCGCATCGGCCGGGAAGCCCGCGGTCGGCGACGGCACGGCGCGCAGCTTGCCCTCGGGGTCGGGCAGCAGGACCTGCGCCGGCCCGTGGAAGACGTCGGCCACGTGCCGCGTCCCGGCCTCCGCGATCGCGTCCGGCACGCGGAGCGCAGCCAGCTCCCGGCTCGTCCGATAGAGCAGGCGCGTGCGGTGCTCTCGCCGGCGGGCGCGCTCGACCTGCCCGCGCAGGCGCACGGCCAGCGTGCTGATGAGCAGCGCCACCATCATCATGATGGCGAACGTCACCAGGTGCTGCGAGTCGCTCACCGCGAACGTGAGGTGCGGCGCCACGAAGAAGAAGTCGAACGCGGCGACGGACAGCGTGGCCGCCACCACCGAGGGCCAGCGGCCGAAGCGCGCCGCCGCGAAGGCCACCCCCAGCAGGTACACCATGATGACGTTGCTGTTGTCGAAGCGGCCGTGCATGGCCCAGGCCACCAGGGTCGAGAGGACGACGACGCCCGCGGTCCACGCATACGACGAAGCCGGCTCGGCTCGTCGGCGCGGAGGCGGCCCGGCGGCGCGGGCCACCGGCTCGTCGTCCCTGTTGCTGGAGATCACGTAGACGTCGATCTCGCCCGAGGAGCCCACGATGGCGTCGATGGGCGTGCCGCCCAGCCGCGCCCGCCAGCCCCCGTGCGTGGGCTTGCCCACCACGACCGCGCTCACGTTGTGCTGCCGTGCGTAGTCCAGGAGCGCCGGGCCCACCTCGCCCGAGAGCACGGCGGTGTCCGCGCCCAGCTCCTCGGCCAGCTTGAACGCGGCCGCCAGCGACTCGCGCTCGGCCGCGGACAGGGCCGGCTGCGATGGGCTCTCGACGAAGGCCACGATCCATTCCGCCTGCAGGCGGCCGGCCAGCCGGCGCGCGGCACGGATCAGCCGTCCGCTCTCGGGGTTCGGGCGCACGCACACCAGCAGGCGCTCCGCGACCGGCCAGGTGTGCTCGATCTCGTGGTGCCGCCGGTAGTCGCGGACGCCCGCGTCCACGTGGTCCGCCGTGCGGCGCAGGGCCAGCTCGCGCAGTGCGGCCAGGTTCCCGCGCCGGAAGAAGCTGCGCATGGCGCGCTGGGCCTGCTCGGGCACGTAGACCTTGCCCTCGCGCATCCGCTCCAGCAGCTCGTCGGGAGGCAGGTCGATGAACTCGACCTCGTCCGCGCGCTCCAGCAGCCGGTCGGGCACCGTCTCGCGCACCGAGACGTCGGTGATGCGCGCGACCACGTCGTTGAGGCTCTCCAGGTGCTGGACGTTGAGCGTGGTCCACACGTCGATGCCGGCGCCGAGGAGCTCCTCGACGTCCTGCCATCGCTTGGGATGGCGCGCCCCGGGCGCGTTGGTGTGGGCCAGCTCGTCGAGCAGCAGCACCGCCGGGAGGCGCCGGAGGGCGTGGTCGAGGTCGACCTCCTTCAGGACGGCGCCGCGGTACTCGACCTCGAGCGGCCCCAGACGTGGAAGCCCCTCCAGCAGCGCCGCCGTCTCCGCTCGCCCGTGCGTCTCGACCCAGCCGACCACGACGTCCTTGCCCTCGGCCTGCTTGCGTCGCGCGTCGCCCAGCATGGCGTAGGTCTTGCCCACGCCCGGCGACGCGCCGAAGAACACCTTGAGCCGGCCGCGCGCACGGCTCTCCGCCTCCGCGCGGACGCGGTGGAGCAGCGCGTCGGGGTCCGGCCGTCCGTCCTCGCTCAATCCGCCGCCATTCTGCGCCCGAAGCGGCGGTCGAGGTCGAGGTTCAGGAGCAGCACGTTCACGGTGGGCTCGCCCAGGAAGCCCAGGAACCGCGGCTCGATCCGTGACTCGACCAGGCCGCGGACCTCGTCGGCGGAAGCACCGCGCGCCGCGGCGACGCGAGGGACCTGCCACAGCGCGGCCGCGGGCGAGAGGTGTGGATCGAGGCCGCTGGCGGAGGCGGTCACCAGGTCGGACGGAATCGGCCCGGCGGCCTGCGGGTTCTCCTTCCGCAGCCGCTCGACGTCCGCGACGATGCGGTCGCGCAGCTTCTTCGACGTGGGCCCCAGGTTCGATCCCGACGAGGCGCTGGCGTCGTATCCGCTCCCCGCTGCCGAGGGGCGCGGCTGGAAGTACCGCGGGCTCGCGAACGGCTGCCCGATCAGCTCGGAACCGACGACCCGTCCGTCGCCCCCATGAACCAGGCTCCCGCCGGCCCCGCGCGGGAACATCACCTGCGCCAGAGCGGTCGTGGCCAGCGGGTACACGAGCCCGGTCAGGACCAGGGTGACGATCGTCATGCGCAGCGCGATCTTGATCTCGGACAAGGCACCTTCCTCCTACGTCAGGCCCAGGCCGGCCAGCACCACGTCGATGGCCTTGATGCCCACGAACGGCGCGACCACGCCGCCCAGCCCGAAGACGAGCAGCGAGCGGCGCAGCAGCGCGGCCGCGCCCAGCGGACGGTACCGCACGCCACGCAGGGCGAGCGGGATGAGCGCGACGATGACGAGCGCGTTGAAGATGACGGCCGACAGGATCGCGCTCTCGGGCGACGCGAGCCGCATGATGTCGAGCGGCGCGATCTCGGGGAACACGGCCAGGAACAGGGCGGGGATGATCGCAAAGTACTTCGCGACGTCGTTCGCGATCGAGAAGGTGGTGAGGCAGCCGCGCGTCATCAGGAGCTGCTTGCCGACCTCCACCACCTCGAGCAGCTTGGTGGGGTTGCTGTCGAGGTCGACCATGTTGCCGGCTTCCTTGGCGGCCTGGGTGCCGGTGTTCATGGCGATGGCCACGTCGGCCTGCGCCAGCGCCGGCGCATCGTTGGTGCCGTCCCCCGTCATCGCGACCAGCTTGCCCTTGCCCTGTTCGTTGCGGATGAGGCGGAGCTTGTCCTCGGGCGTCGCCTGGGCCAGGAAGTCGTCCACGCCCGCCTCGGCTGCGATCGCCGCCGCGGTCAGCGGGTTGTCGCCGGTGATCATCACCGTGCGCAGGCCCATGGACCGGAACTTGTCGAAGCGCTCCTTCAGCCCGCCCTTGACCGTGTCCTTCAAGTGGATGACGCCCAGGACGCGCGCGCCCTCACTGACCGCGAGCGGCGTGCCACCCGACTGCGCGATGCGCGTGACGTGCTGCTCCACCTCGATCGGCATCACGCCGCCCAGCGCGCTCACGTGCTTGTGGATCGCGTCCGCCGCGCCCTTGCGGATGCTGCGACCGTCCAGGTCCGCGCCGCTCATCCGCGTCTGCGCCGTGAACGGCACGAAGGTCGCCGGCACGTGGGCGAGGTCACGCCCCCGCAGGCCGAACTTCTCCTTGGCCAGCACCACCACCGAACGGCCCTCCGGGGTCTCGTCGGCCAGGCTGGCCAGCTGCGCCGCCTCGGCCAACGCCTCCGCGGTCACGCCCGGCGCCGGGACCAGCTCGCTGGCCATGCGGTTCCCGAGCGTGATGGTGCCCGTCTTGTCGAGCAGGATGGTGTCGACGTCGCCGGCCGCCTCCACGGCGCGGCCGCTCATGGGGATGATGTTGTGGCGGATCAGGCGATCCATGCCGGCGATCCCGATGGCAGACAGCAGCCCGCCGATGGTGGTCGGGATGAGGCAGACCAGGAGCGCGACGATCACGGTCACGGAGATGCGCAGGCCGGAGTAGATCCCGAACGGCACCAGGGTCACGCAGGCGATCAGGAAGATGATCGTCATGCCGCAGAGCAGCACGTGCAGCGCGATCTCGTTGGGCGTCTTCTGTCGCCTGGCCCCCTCGACCAGGCCGATCATGCGGTCGAGGAACGACTCGCCGGGGTTCACGCCGATGCGGATGACCAGCCGGTCCGAGAGCACCTTGGTGCCGCCGGTCACGGCGGAGCGGTCGCCCCCGCTCTCGCGGATCACGGGCGCGGACTCGCCGGTGATGGCGGACTCGTCCACCGACGCGATGCCTTCGATGACCTCGCCGTCGCCCGGGATGAGCTGGCCTGCCTCCACGACCACCACGTCGTCCTTGCGCAGGTCGGACGCGGGCGTCGCCACCTCGCGTCCATCCACGAGTTTGCGCGCCATCGTCTCCTTGCGCAGCCCGCGCAGGGCGGCCGCCTGCGCCTTGCCGCGGCCTTCCGCCAGCGCTTCCGCGAAGTTCGCGAAGAGGACCGTGAACCACAGCCAGAGGGTGACCGCGCCGCTGAACCAGGCCGCCGATCCGGCCGCGGGCGCCAGCAGGTCGCGGAGCCAGAGCAGCGTGGTGAGGACGCTGCCCACCTCGACCACGAACATCACGGGGTTGCGGACCATGAGCCGGGGCGACAGCTTCTTGACGCTGTCGAGCGCCGCCTGCCGCATGAGCGGCCCGTGGAAGATGGAGACGGCCTGCGGATGGGCCATGACTAGAGGACCTTTCCGGCCTGGGCCAGGAAGTGCTCGACGATCGGCCCCAGGGCCAGTGCCGGGAAGAACGTCAGTGCGCCCACGATCACGGTCACGCCGATGAGCAGCACGACGAAGAGCGGCCCGCCGGTGGGCAGCGTGCCGAGGCCCGGGGGCGCCGCCTTCTTGCCGGAGAGCGCGCCCGCGATGGCGAGCACGGGCACGATCATCCAGAAGCGGCCCATGAGCATGGCCAGGCCCAGCGCGGTGTTGTAGAAGGGCGTGTTGGCGCTGATGCCCGCGAAGGCGGAGCCGTTGTTGCCGGTCGCGCTCGTGAACGCGTAGAGGATCTCGGACAGGCCGTGCGGGCCCTCGTTGTTGCGCGACGAGAGGCCGTACGGCGCCACCGAGGCCCAGGCGGTGAAGGCCAGGATCACCAGGGGGAAGACGAGGGCGTACAGCATCGCGAGCTTCACCTCGCGCGTCTCGATCTTCTTGCCCAGGTACTCGGGTGTGCGGCCGACCATCAGGCCTGCGATGAAGACGGACAGGATCGCCATCACCAGGATGCCGTAGAGGCCGGCGCCCACGCCGCCGAAGACGACCTCGCCCAGCTGGATGTTGAACAGCGGCACCAGGCCGCCCAGCGGCGTGAAGCTGTCGTGCATGGAGTTGACGGCACCGCAGGAGGCGTCGGTGGTGACGGTCGCGTAGAGGGCCGAGTTGGCGACGCCGAAGCGGGACTCCTTGCCTTCCATGTTGCCGATCGGCTGCGAGACCGGCAGCCCCGCCAGGATGGGGTTGCCGTCCGCCTCCGCCCAATAGGTGACACCCGCGCCGACCAGGAACAAGAGGCTCATGGCCCCGAAGAGCGCCCAGCCCTGCTTCGGGTCCTTCGCCATGCGGCCGAACGTGCAGGTGAGCGCGCCTGGGATCAGGAAGATGAGGAACATCGAGAGGAAGTTGGTCAGCGCGTTCGGGTTCTCGAAGGGATGCGCGGCGTTCGCGTTGAAGAAGCCCCCGCCGTTCGTGCCCAGCTGCTTGATCGCCTCCTGCGAGGCCACCGGCCCCATGGCGATGACCTGCTTGCCCCCCTCGAGCGTGGCCACTTCCTGGTACGGAGCCAGGTTCTGGATCATGCCCTGCGAGACAAAGAGCAGCGCGATCACCAGGCAGAGCGGGAGCAGCACGTAGACGGTGGCGCGCGTGAGGTCCACCCAGAAGTTGCCGATCGTGCCCCAGCGCGAGCCGTCACCCTTCCGGGTGAGACCGCGCGCGAGGGCGGTCGCGATCGCGATCCCGGCCGCGGCCGAGATGAAGTTGTGCCAGGCCAGTCCGGCCATCTGGCTCAGGTAGCTCATGGTGGCTTCGCCCACGTAGCCCTGCCAGTTGGTGTTGGTCGTGAAGCTGGCCGCCGTGTTGAAGGCCGATCCCGCCTCGACCGCACCCAGGCCCTGCGGATTGAAGGGCAGGACGTGCTGAAGCCGCTGGATCAGGTAGGTCACGAGCAGCGTGAACGCGCTGAAGGCCAGCATCCCGCCCGCATACGCGCGCCAGGACTGCTCCTCGCCACTCACACCGCCCAGCCGGTAGACGAGCCGTTCCAGCCAGCCCAGCGGCCCGGCGAGGAAGTGGCGCTCACCCTCCATCACGCGGTGGAGGAAGACGCCAAGCGGCTTCGCGCACAGCGCGATGGCGCCGAAGAAGAACAGGATCTGGATCCAGCCGTTCGCGGTCATGGCGGTCTACTAGAAGCTCTCGGGACGCAGCAGCGCGTACACCAGATACCCGAGCAGCAGGATGGCGAGCAGCAGCCCGACCAGGTATTCCCAGCCCATCGCTTTCCGCCCGTCAGGCGCGCTCGCAGGCGCGCACGTAGAGCCAGGAGAGGACGAAGAACAGCAGCGTCAGACCCACGAACAGGAGGTCCTTCATACCCTCGCAATCTGGGGCGTCGCCCCTCAGTTGGGGGACAAGAGGGCGGGGCGCCGCATCAAGACGGCATCAAGGTCCCGGAAGCGTCGCCGCGGCCGCCCTTGACGCTCCCTTGACGCGGCGCGGGCGCTTTCCGCCGCCGATTTGAGACGGCCGGGACGACCTTGGGATCGTGAAGCGGATGCGCGGCGACCTCGTCTACTGGGTGGGTGGGCCGCTCGCGGCCCTCGTGCTGGGCGCCTGCCTGATTCCGCTGCGGGACCTGACGCCCACCGGCAACCTGACCTTCGCGTTCGTCGCGCTCACCATCGTGGTGGCGCAGTTCGGCGGGCGCACCGTCGGCATCGCGACCGCCGTCGCCTCGGCCATCAGCCTCGACTTCTTCCTCACGCGGCCCTACTTCCGCCTCGCGATCGAGGACAAGCACGACGTGGTCGCGTTCCTCGGCCTCACCGCCTGCGGCGTGATCGCGTCGGCCTTGAGCGGGCATCCGGACCGGGCGCCGGAGCGGACCGTCACGGACCAGGACGCGCTCGATGCGCGGGAACACGCGCAGCAGATGCGCGGCCTGGCCTGGACCAACCTGCGCTGGGCGCTCGCCGTGTCGGTCCTGATCTGGATCGAGGCGCTGTGGGAGCCGCTGGGCGGTGTCGTCGCGTGGATCCTCGTCCTCGCGCAGGCGTTCTTCCTGGCGCTGGCGACGCTCTATGCCGCCGTGCTCGAGCAGTGGATGCGCCGCGGCACGCCCGTCGGCGCGGCCGGGCGCGTCGTCATCCCGAAGCCCTGGAGCGACGTGGAAGACCAGCGCGCCGCCTTGTGGTTCGCGCTGGGCCTGGTCTCGATCGTGCCGTGGGCCTACGTCGCGTTCGGACGCAAGGCGCCCCTGGACGTGCTCTACGGTGCGCTGGCCTGCAGTGCGGTGGTGCTGCTCCTGCTCGGCCTGCTGGCGGCGTTCGCGCGCGCCAACACGCAGGAGGGCCCGCCGGGCCTGGTCGGAGGCCCTCCGCGCGGCTGAACGGGCGTCAGCCCAGGCTGGCGCTCAGCGTGATCGGCGTCGCGGCCAGGGCCTTCGAGACGGGGCAGGTCTTCTTCGTCTCTTCGGCGATCTGCTGGAACTTCGCGGCGTCCACGCCGGACACGCTCGCCTGCGTCGTGAGCGCGATGCCGGTGATCGAGAAGCCGTCGGCCAGCTTCTCCAGCGTCACGTCGGCCGAGGTGCGCACCGACTGCGGCGTGAGGCCGCCGCGCTCCAGCGCGGCCGTGAGCGCCATCGAATAGCAGCCGGCGAGGGCGGCGCCGATCATCTCCTCGGGGTTGCTGGCCGGCTGCCCCTCGAAGCGTGAGCCGAGCGAGAAGCCCACGTCGCCCGCGTGCGCCGGCTTCATGCTGCCCTTGCCGTCCTTCAGTCCGCCCGTCCACTCCGCGCTGGCCTTGCTGACTCCCATCGGATCCTCCTCCTTCGACTCGCCCGATCACACCACAGGGCAGGTCGGCCCGCCACGCCGGGCGAGAGAAATCGCGGTTCGCAGGCCGCGGGCCCGCGGGTACCATTTGCGGCCGAGGAGGACGTTCCATGCCGACACGTCGAGACACGCTACGGCTGGCCGGCTTCGCCGGGCTCGCCCAGGCCGCTTCCGCGTCCGCCGCCCCGAAAGCACCCTCTCGCCTGCGCACGCCGGTCTGCACGCTCCTGGGGATCGAGCACCCCGTACTGCAGGCACCGATGCAGTTCATCGCCACGCCGGCCCTGGTGGCGGCGGTGTGCGAAGCGGGCGGGCTCGGCATCCTGCCCGGCATCGGGCTCCCTCCGGACCAGCTGCGCGCGAACATCCAGGAGGTCCGCCGTCTCACGCGGCGCCCGTTCGGCGTCAACCTCATCCTGCATTCCGCACTGCGGCCGCCGGTCGACATGAGTACCTTTCCCTCCGAGACGACGCGCGCCATCACGTCGGTGCTGAACCGCTTCCGGGCGCGGCTGGGCCTGCCGGAGCGGAACGAAGCGCCGGCGACGCTGCCCGACGTGCTGCCCGCGCTCTTCGAGGTCATCGTCCGCGAGCGCGCGCCCGTGTTCAGCACCGGCGTGGGCCTGCCCACCGCGGACATGGTGACGCGGTGTCACCAGTCCGGCATGAAGGTCCTGTCGATGGTGGCCACGGTGACCGATGCGGTGGAGGCGGAACGCCTGGGAGCGGACGTGATCGCGGCCCAGGGCTCCGAAGCGGGAGGGCATCGGTCGGTGGGGGTGAAGCCGCCGTCACCCGAACGAGCCGCGATCGGCGGGCTGGCGCTTGTCCCGCAGGTGGTGAGGAAGGTGCGGGTGCCCGTCGTCGCCGCGGGCGCGATGATGGACGGTCGCGGCCTCGCGGCCGCTCTCGCGCTGGGCGCGGTCGGCGTCCTCATGGGAACGCGCTTCATCGCCACGCTCGAGTCCGGCGCGCCCCCGTTCTACAAGGACGCGCTGCAGAACGGGGACAGCGACGAGACGACGCTGAGCGACGCCTTCACCGGGCACTACGCGCGCTTCCTGCGCAACCGGTTCCTCGACGAGTACCGCAGCTCCGGCGCGCCGGTGTTCCCGGCCGTCGCGCAGCAGCTGGCCGCTCGCGACATCGTGGAAGCGGCGGCGAAGAACGGCGACCCGAGCCTCTATCCCATGTACGCCGGCCAGGGCGTCGGCGCCATCGATGGCATCCCGGCCGCGGGGGACGTGGTCAGGACCTCGGTCGCGGAGGCGATCGGGATCCTCGAGGGACTGGGCGCGCTGGCCGTTCGCTGAAGACGGCGAAGCTCAGCGCTGGCGGCGCGCGCGGAAGTCTCCCTGCAGCTTCCACGTCTGGCCGTCGGCGTCGAGCGCTTCGCCCGTCCAGCGGAACGAGTCCTTCGTGATCTCGGTGAACATCCAGCGGATGGGCGTGCCGTCCGGGAACTGGCCCACCTGCACGATGTCCGCGCCGATCCTGCGGCCGACCAGCTCGCAGCGCGCCCCCTGCGCGGGGTTGATCCAGGTGACGCGCCAGGCCTGTATTCCGGGATCCCAGACGCGCAGCGTGGTCCCGTAGGAGTTGACGCCGTGCTCGTACGTGCCGCCCCGGTCCGAGCGACGCGGCGTGATCCAGACGTCCTGCACGGCGCGCCCCTCCAGCACCCAGGCGAAGTGTGCCTCGCCCTTGAGGCCCAGCGCCGAGACGTCCTTCCAGTAGTTCCGGATGTCGAGGTCCCAGCCGCCGATGAGCCAGCCGTAGAGGTCGAACGACTCCGGGATGTCCGACGCCCGTCCCTTCGCGAAGAGTGCTTCCATGTCAGAGCCCCTTCCTGAGCAGGGCGATCTGCCCCGCGTGATAGAGGTCGTGGTGCATCACCCCGAGCAGCTCGTGCCAGTACGAGTGTCCCTTGCCGGGCACGGCGTCGTGCAGCCGCGCCGCGGGCAGCCGACCGACGGCCTCGCGCAGCTCGCGCTGGGCGGTCTCGAGCCGTGCCCGCGCCGCACGCCAGGCCGCGTCTCCGGTGTCCGTGAGCGTCGCCCATTCCGGCTCCTCGGGAGCCTCCCCGCCCGTGAGGTGCGCGCGGACGCCGTCGCTCGTGACCCGCACGTGGTGGACGATCTCCCAGATGGTATGGGCGCCGCGCAGCGGACGCGCCGCCGCCGCCGACGCGCCCACGCCGTCCAGCACCTCGCGCACCGAGGGGCCGTGCCACGCTTCGCCCTCGTGCACCTGCCTCAGCTGTTCCACGATCCGTTCCACATCGCTCATGCGCGCCTCCGCGAATCCCCTTTCTCAAGCTAGGTGGGGCGGCAGACGCGGGCTTGTAGGTTCTTGCCCACCTTGCTGCGCCATCCTCACGATCGCCGGTGGGAGACCCAGGCGGGTCTTGGCAAGCCGGCGCGCCCTGGCGCATACTCCGCTTCACCTTTTTTCGCATGCGTCCGGCCTGGAGGTCCAAGATGCAGCTGCGCAAGCTCGTCGTGTTCGTGTCGGCGTTCGGCGCCGCGGGAACGGCCCTGGCGGTCCCTGCTCCCCCGCGACTGCTGGTCGAGCGCCAGGGCGCCGCCCGCGTGCTCGTGGTCGAGGCCGCGACGGCCGAAGGCCCCAGCGTGCGGCAGGTCCTCAAGGCCGACGTGGGCATCGTGAGGCCCGTCGCCGCGGGATGGGATCCGGCGGGCACCGCGGCGTTCGTGACCTGGACCGAGAAGGGCACCGCGCGCTGGGGCTCGTGGAGCCGCGACGGGGGCCGGAGCTGGTCGGCCCCGCAGGCGTTCGGCACGGACCTCAAGCTGCGGGACGGCGCGACCGAGCCGGACCGCCCGTTGCCGGCGGTCTCGCCCGCCCTGCAGCTTCCCGCCGCCGGCCGGCTCTTCCTCGTGCAGTTCCGGACGATCGGCCTGCCCGAGTGGCGCCAGGCGCTCGCGGACGCCGGCGCGACCCTGCTGAGCTTCTTCCCGCACAACGCGCACGTCGTGAGCCTGGACCCGTCGCTCGTCCCGTCCCTCGAGCAGCTCGACTTCGTCGAGCGGGTCGAGCCCTACCATCCGGCCTACCGGCTGGAGCCCGCGCTGCGCGACTGGGCGCTCGCGCCGCAGGACCGATCGGTCCGGCGCGTGAACGTGGTCGCCTTCGAATGGGGAGCCGCGGGCAAGGAGCGCATCCTGGCCGCCGCGCGGCCGTTGGGCGCGCGGCTGGCGGCCTGGGCCCCCAGCGGCCACATCCTGGAGCTGTGGGTGACGCCGGAGCAGCTGCTGCGCCTGGCCGCGCACGACGAGGTGATGTGGGTCGACGCCTGGACGCCAGCCGAGATGGACATGGACCTGGTGCGCACCGAGTCCGGCGCCAACTGGCTGGAGACGACGCACGGGATCTGCGGCCAGGGCGTGCGGGGGGAGGTCATGGACGGCGGCGTGCAGCAGAACCACCCCGACTTCGACGGCATCATGATGCACACGGCCGCCGACGTGATCGACCACGGCACCAACACCTACGGCATCATCTTCGGCAACGGCTTCCGCGACGGCGACGGCAACGCGCAGGCCACGGGACACCTGCCCAGCTCCACCGGCTGCGCCTCGCAGGGCATCTTCGCCGACTACGACAACGTGGCCGACCGCTTCGCGCACACGCAGCAGCTCAAGCAGGCGCCCTACTTCGCGTCGTTCCAGAGCAACTCCTGGGGCAACTCGCTGACCACCGCCTACACCAGCATCTCGCAGCAGATGGACGACATCATCTGGCGCCTCGACATCGCGATCACGCAGAGCCAGTCCAACACCGGCAACCGCCTCTCGCGGCCCCAGGCCTGGGCCAAGAACATCATCTCGGTGGGCGGCGTCCGCCACTTCAACACGCTGTCGACGCTGGACGACTCCTGGACCAACGGCGCGTCGATCGGCCCCGCCGACGACGGCCGCATCAAGCCCGACATCAGCTACTGGTACGACGGCATCTTCACCACCACGACCGGCAGCGGCTACACCAGCGGCTTCGGTGGCACGTCGGCGGCGACGCCCGAGAGCGCGGGCGTGCTGGGGCTCATGGTGCAGATGTGGTCCGACAACGTCTGGGGCACCAACCCCACCGGCACCACGGTGTTCGAGCGCCAGCCGCACGCGTCGACCATCAAGGCGCTGATGATCAACAACACGTTCCAGTACCCGTTCGCCGGCACCGCGCACGACCTCACGCGCGTGCACCAGGGCTGGGGCCGGCCGAACGCCCGCGTGGCGCGCCAGCGCGCCGAGCGCAGCTTCGTCGTGAACGAGACGACGCCCCTGCAGGTCGGACAGCTCGCGACCTACTCGATCGAGGTGGTCTGCAGCTCGGGCACGGGCTGCGGAACGGTCAACGGCAACCGGAACGAGGAGCTGCGCGTGACGCTCGCCTATCCGGATCCGCCGGGCACCACGTCGGCCACGCTGCACCGCATCAACGACCTCAGCCTGCGCGTCGTCTCGCCGTCCGGGACCGTGTACCACGGCAACAACGGCCTGCTGGCCGCGAACTTCTCGGCTCCTGGCGGCAGCCCCAACACCATCGACACCGTGGAGAACGTGCTCGTACCGAACGCGCAGGTCGGCATCTGGACGGTGGAGGTCCGCGCCGCGGAGATCAACGTGGACGCCTACCCCACGACGCCCGTGGCGGACGCGGTGTTCGCGCTGGTGGTGACGGGCGGACGCCGTCAGCCGGCCGACGACGCCTCGAGGTGATGCCGCTCACGAACCCGTTCCTGCCGCCCGCGCGCCTGCGCGGCCACTGACCGCGGCGGGGGACAGTCCGGGAGCGCACGCTCCCGGACCGTCCGTGGGGCCCTCACCGGATCTGCGTGCGCTGCCGGGGCTTGCAGCGATCGTCAATCCTTGTGTCCGTTCGTCCGACGTGGCCCGTCGCTTGCACTGAATACGGGCGCCACCCGCAGGGGCGGGCGGACGGAGGGAACCATGAGCGTGTGGATCTGGGCTCGCAAGACGATGGCTCTAGGTCTGGCGGTCACGCTGGCCGGGCCGAGCGTTGCGCTGCTCTCCGCCCAGGAGCAGGGTGAGAGCCAGGAGGAGAAGAAGGCGCGCCGGCAGCAGCAGGCGGAGAAGCAGCAGCAGAAGCAGCAGGAGCGCGAGCAGGAGCAGGCCCAGCGCCAGCGGGAGCGCGAGGAGCGGGCCGCCCGGCAGCAGGAGCGCGCCCAGCAGGAGCAGGAGCAGCGCCAGCGGGAGCGCGAGCAGCGCGCGCAGCAGCAGCAGGACCGGCAGGCCGATCAGCAGCGCGCCCGGCAGGACCAGCGCGAGGCGCAGGCCCAGCGCCAGCAGCAGGCCGAGGAGGCGCGACGACAGCAGCAGGCCGAGCGGGAGCGGACCGACCAGGCCCAGCGCGACCTGGAGCGGAGGCAGCGCCGCGCCGAGCAGGCCCGACTCGAGGCGGAGGCCCGCGCCGCCGAGCAGGCGCGGATCGCCGAGCAGGCCCGCGCGGCGGAGCAGGCGCGCGCGAACGAGCGCGCGCAGCAGGCCCAGCGGGAGGCGATCGAGCGTTCGCGCGGGACCAACGCCCGCTCGCGGCAGCCCATCCCGGGCGGGACCGGCGCGGTCGGCCGCGGGAACTGGATCACCGAGCAGCAGCGCAACGACATCATCCGTGAGAACCAGGTGCGCTCGGAGCGCGTCGCCCGCGAGTGGAGCGACCGCCAGCGGCTGGCCCGCCAGCGCGCGGCGCAGCTCCAGCAGCAGCGGCGGTACAACTACTACCGGTACCAGCAGAGCTACTGGAACCGCATGGACTCGTACTGGCGCGCCAACGACTGGCGGCGATACGACTACCGGAACGACCCGTACTTCTACTCGCCGCCGGCCTACCGGTACCGCTACGGGGGCAGCTACTACCAGATCAACGACTACGGCGCCGACCTGCTGCGCGACGCGGTGAACCGCGGCTACGAGGAGGGCTTCCTGGCCGGGCAGGCCGACCGCGAGGACCGCTGGCGCGGCGACTACCGCGACTCCTACATCTACGAAGACGCGAGCTACGGGTACCGAGGGCTCTACGTGGACCAGCGTCAGTACACGCACTACTTCCGGCAGGGCTTCGATCGGGGGTACGCGGACGGGTACAACTCGCGCTACCAGTATGGGTATCGCGACGAGAGCTCCAATACGGTCAAGATCCTGGCCGGCGTGCTGGCCGGCATCCTGGTCCTCGAAGCGATCAACTGATCGGCCGCGCGGCCGGTTGAGTCGCGACCACTCAACACGTTGTGCAACGTGTTGAGTGGTCGGCACGCAGGGCCCGTCACATCGCGCGGAACGCCTGGGCCAGCTCGAGCGCGAAGTCCTCGAAGCGCGTGGGCGTCGTGTTCGACGCGTTGCGCCCCTCGAGCGAGCGGACGCGCCCTTCGTTGAACGCGCGCGACATCTCGACATACTGCGACGACACGTTCGGGGACAGGCCGGCTGCCACCAGCGCGCCGACCATGTCCTCGTACGGCAGCGGCACGTACGGCAGGTCGGGCCGCCCGATCGCGCTGCCGATGATCCGCGTGGCTTCCGCGTGGGTCAGGTCGCGCGGGCCCAGCAGCTCGCGCACAACGAAGCCGCGGAAGTCGCGCGCGAGGAGCGCCTCGGTGGCCGCGGCCGCGATGTCGCGCGTCGCGATCATCGGCAGCGCGACATCGGGCTTGACCGCATCGCCCACCACGCCCTGGTGCTTCACGACCGGGAGGCTCGCGTAGAAGTTCTCGAAGAAGAAGCCCGGCCGGAGCGCCAGCACGTTCGTGTCCGGCAGGGCGCGCAGCCGCTCCTCCTGCGCGTGCAGGCCGGCGATGGGGCCGGTACCGGACGGCTGGTCCGCACCGACGCTGCTGAGCAGGACGACGTGCCGCACGCCGGCCTCCCGCACCGCTCGCGCGACCGCCTCGCCCTGCCGGTCCTGGAGCGCCCGATAGTCCGCCGCGTGCAGGTCCGGCGGCAGGAGCGTGAACACGGCATCCGCGCCGCGGAACGCGCTGGCGAGGTACGACGCATCGGCCGCGTCGCCCGCGTGCGCCTCGCCCCCCTGGATCGCGGCGAGCTTCTCGCGCGACCGGCCCAGCGTGCGCACCTTCTGCCCCGCCTTCACCAGGCGGCGCGCGATCTCGCCCCCGACATGCCCCGTCGCTCCCATCACGCTGATCATCACGACCTCCTTCGCCCCTGCTCAGCGTCCAAGGTCGGCCGTTCCTGGCGGATCATCAATGACCAGAGCGCTCGATCTCATGCCCGATCGTCCAGGCGTCTGGACGAAGTCGCAGCGCCGTCGGATACTGGTCGCGTGAAGCCCCAGGCGGCCTGGAATCCGGTCGATCCGCTCGGCGAGGCGCTCCACTTCCTCCGCATGAGCGGCACCTTCTACGCGCGCTCCGAGTTCAGCGCGCCCTGGGGCCTGGAGCTGCCTCCGTTCGAGGGCTGCCTCATGTTCCACGTCGTGACCGCCGGCCGCTGCCTGCTGGAGACGACGACCGGCGAGAGCCGTTTCCTGCAGACGGGCGACCTGGCGCTGGTGCCGCACGGCAACGGACACCGGCTGGTGAGCGACAGGGACGTGACGGCGGTGCCGCTCTTCGACCTGCCGCGCGAGCAGGTGAGCGAGCGGTACGAGGTCCTCCGCCACGGCGGCAGCGGGGAGCACACCAGCCTGGTCTGCGGCGCCGTGCGCTTCGACCATCCGGCGGCG
>JAICEW010000034.1 GCA_025923995.1 Vicinamibacteria bacterium
CGACTCGCAGGCCTACAAGAACTGGACGAAGTTCTTCCAGGCCATCGGGAAGGTCTGGACCGTGGTCATCCTGTCGATCGTCTACGTGGGCTCCGTTGGACCGATCGGCGCCATCATGCGCCTGCTGGGCAAGGACCCGCTGGACCGGAAGCTGGATGCGGAGCCCAGCTTCTGGCGCGAGCACGAGCCGAACCCCCTGGGTCCGATCGCTTCCGTGCGGCACCAGTTCTGATGCCGAAGCACATCCTCGGCCTGTCGTGTTTCTACCACGACTCCGCCGCCGCCCTGCTGAGGGACGGCGTGGTGGTGGCCGCCTGCCAGGAGGAGCGTCTCTCCCGCAAGAAGCACGACTCGGACTTCCCCGCCCACGCGGTGCGCTACGTGCTGAAGGAGGGCGGCATCACGGCGGACCAGCTCGACGCGGTCGGCTTCTACGACAAGCCGCTGCTCAAGTTCGAGCGGATGCTCTCCACGTACGTCGCGACCTTCCCGCGCTCCTTCAACTCCTTCCGCAAGGCCATGCCGATCTGGCTCCACGAGAAGCTGTGGGTGCCGTCGGTGATCCGCAAGGAGCTCAAGACCTACAAGGGGCCCATCTACTTCGCCGAGCACCACATGAGCCACGCGGCCTCGGCCTTCCTGCCCTCGCCGTTCGAGGAGGCCGCCATCCTCACCGTGGACGGCGTCGGGGAGTGGGCGACCGCGTCGTTCGGCGTCGGCAAGGGAAGCGACATCAAGCTCTTCAAGGAGATCCGCTTCCCGCACAGCCTGGGCCTGCTCTACAGCGCGTTCACCTACTACCTGGGCTTCAAGGTGAACAGCGCCGAGTACAAGGTCATGGGCCTGGCGCCGTACGGCAAGCCGGTGCACTTCGACCGGATCATGAAGGAGATGATCCACCTGCAGGAGGACGGGTCGTTCAAGCTGAACATGAAGTACTTCAGCTACGACTACGGCCTGCGCATGACCAACGGCGCGTTCGACGACTTCTTCGGCGGCCCGCCGCGCCAGGCCGAGAGCTGGATGGCTGAGCGCGAGTTCGACATCGCGGCCTCCGTGCAGAAGGTGTGCGAGGAGGTCGTGCTGCAGATGGCGCGCTTCATCCACAAGGAGACGAAGCTCACCAACCTGTGCATGGCGGGCGGCGTCGCGCTCAACTGCGTGGCCAACGGGCGCGTCATCCGCGAGACGGCGATGAAGAACCTGTTCGTGCAGCCCGCGGCCGGCGACGCGGGGGGCGCCGTGGGCGTCGCGCACTACCTCTACAACACGGTGGACGAGAAGCCGCGCGGCCCCGCTTGGACGCACGCGTACCTGGGCCCCGCCTACTCGGACGCCGAGATCGCGTCCTATCTGGACGGCGCGGGAGCCAAGTACGTGACGCTCTCGGACGAAGAGCTGGTGAAGCGCACCGCCCAGCTGCTCTCCGAGAAGAACGTGATCGGCTGGTTCCAGGGCCGCATGGAGTTCGGCCCGCGCGCGCTGGGCGGCCGCAGCATCCTGGCCGACCCGCGCGACCCGGGGATGCGCGACACGCTCAACATGAAGATCAAGTTCCGCGAGGGCTTCCGTCCGTTCGCCCCCTCGGTGCTGGCCGACAAGGCCTCGGAGTGGTTCGAGCTGGACTGCGAGAGCCCCTACATGCTGCTGGTGGCGCCGGTGCGCGAGGCCAAACGGGTGATCCCGTCGGTCACGCACGTCGACTATTCGGCGCGCATCCAGACCGTCACCCGCGAGAGCAGCCCGCTCTACTACGAGCTGATCGCGGAGTTCGGGAAGATCACCGGCGTGCCCGTGATCATCAACACCTCCTTCAACGTGCGCAGCGAGCCCATCGTCTGCTCGCCGCACGACGCCTACATCTGTTTCATGCGCACGAACATGGACCACCTGGTGCTGGGCCATCACCTGCTGGACAAGAAGGACCAGCCGGCCCTGCGCGAGGACGTGGACTGGCGCACCCTGTTCGAACCGGACTAGGAAGGACCATGGCACTCGACAACGCGAGAGAGAAGATCGGGATCCTGGGCGAGCTCTGGCTCTTCATGAAGGTCCGCAAGAAGTGGTGGCTGGGACCGATCGTGCTGATGCTCGCCCTGCTGGGCCTGCTGGTGGTGTTCACCCAGGGCTCGGCGGTCGCGCCGTTCATCTACACCCTGTTCTAGGAGACCTGTCGCTACGGGGCGGCTGCGGTCCAGACGTCGCGGACCGCGGTCGTCTCCGCGAGCAGGGCGACATGCGCTACTCCGTCCGTGAGGCCTCCCCCGCCGACGTCGAGGCGGAGCTGGTCGCGTTGTGGACCGCCAACCTCCACATGGGGGGTGACCCGCGCGACAAGTACCGCTGGTTCTACGTGGGCAACCCCCTCGGCGCGGCTCGAGCCTTCCTGGTCGAGGCCTCCGGGCCGGGCCCGAGCGCCATCGTGGGCACCTGCGGCCTGGGCGCGAGGACGCTCCTGCAGGACGGGCGCCCACGGCGCGCCGGGTTGCTGGCCGACTTCGCCCTGGCGCCGGCCCATCGCACGGTGATGCCGGGCCTCATGCTCCAGCGCGCGCTCGCCGCCAGCGCCCGCGAGCAGTTCGACTTCACCTACGCCTTCCCCAACAACGCCGCGCTCGGAATCCTCTCGCGGATCGGGTACCGCCTGCTGGGCCGGACGGGCCGGTACGTCCGCCCGCTCGTCCTGGACCCCTTCCTGCGCCGGCTCCTGAAGTCCCGGGCCCTGGCTCGGCTGGTCGCGGCCGTGCCCAACGCGCTCCTGCGGTGGACCGACTCGGCCAAGGCCTCGACGCTGCCTGGCCGGCCGCGCATCGAATGGCTGCGTGAGCCGGACGCGCGATTCGACGCGCTGTGGGCGAAGGCCCGCACGAGCCACGCCTTCATGGGCGAGCGCTCGGCCGACTTCCTGCGCTGGCGGTTCACCCAGCGGCCCGGCCTCCCGGGCGAGCTGGCCGCGCTCGTCGACTCCGAGACGGGCGCGCTGCGGGCCTACGCGGCCGTGGTGGAGAAGGTGAAGGGCACGGCGCTCGTCGCCGACTTCCTGGCCGAGAGCGACGAGGCCCTGGAGAGCCTCTTCCGTCTCCTGTTCCCCGCGCTGCGGGCCCGGGGGTTCGCCCAGGCCACCACGTTCTTCCTGGGCGCCGGGCGCATCGACGGGCTGCTCCGCGACGTCGGCTTCAGCTACCGCAACGCGGCCAAGAACGTGGTGATCGACACGAACCGGGCCGGCCCGGACCTGCTGCGCCCCGGCCAGTGGTACCTGACCGACGCCGACCGCGACAACTGACGGCCCGCCGGGGCGGTGATCGCGGTCACGGCGCTTCCCTGCTATACTCCGTTTCCCTCCTTCAGAACAAATCAACTCGGCGTGGCTGCCCGAGGCGACCTCAACGGGCGCGTGTGCGGTTGCGCACGCGGCACGGAGAGCGTGGCGCTCCCGGAAGTCATTGGCCGGCTTGCAAAGAAAGGCATACGTGCGCTCTACCGTCGCCGCGCTGACTCTCCTGGTGGCCCTGCCCGCCGTTGCGGATGCCCAGACCTTCGCGTCCGGCCGCATCTTCGCCGCGGCCCTGCATCCGAACTCCGCGGCGGTCGCGGACATGGACGGAGACGGGCACCTGGACGTGGTGGTGCCCAGCTGGAGCCCCAACCTCGTCGCCATCTACCGCGGTGACGGAGCGGGAGGCTTCGCGCCGCCGCTCAACTTCTCCACGGGCAGCGGGCCACGCTTCGGCGTGACGGTGGACGTCAACGGCGACGGCCATCCCGACGTCCTGACGGCGAACTCGACCTCCAACGACGTGGCCGTGCTGCTCAACAACGGCACGGGCGGCCTGGTCGCGCGGCCGCGCGTGCCGGTGGGATCGGTCGCGCACCACGTGAGCGTGGGTGACTTCAACCTGGACGGCAAGCCGGACCTGGCGGCCGCCAACTCGGGCACGACGACCGTGTCGGTGGCCCTGGGCGACGGGACAGGCGCGTTCGCCCCCGCGGGCACGCTCTCCGTCGGCACCGGACCGCGCGCCACCGCGATCGCGGACTTCGACCACGACGGCAAGCCCGACCTGGCCGTCTCCAACTTCGGCTCCAACGACGTCTGGATCTTCCGCGGCGACGGCGCGGGCGGCTTCGGCACGCCCGACACGTACGCGGTCGGCACCAGCCCGTTCACGCTGGGCGTGACCGACGTGAACGGCGACGGCTGGGCCGACCTGGCGGTGCCGAACTTCGGCAGCGCTTCGGTCACCGTCATGCGCAACGACGGCGCGGGCCACTTCCTGCTCACCACGGTGCCCACCGGCCTCAGCCCGCGCGCCGCCATCGGCGGCGACTTCGACGGCGACGGCGACGCCGACCTCGCGGTCGCGAACCGGGACGGCAACACGATCAGCCTCCTCCTGAACGACGGCACCGGCGCCTTCGGCTCCGCCGGCAACTTCGGCACGGGCTCGGGGCCGTTCCACCTCGCCGCCGCCGACTTCGACGGGGACGGCCGGCTCGACGTCGTGACCCCCAACCGCGACGGCTTCTCCATCACGGTCGTGCGCGGCCTGGCGGGCGGCACGCTGGAGGCGGCGCGCGCGTTCCCGGTCGGCTCCGGCCCGCGCGGCGTCGCGGTCGGCGACGTCGACGGCGACGGCCACGCGGACCTGGTCACGGCGGACACCGCCGGGAACACGGTGTCGGTCTCGAAAGGCACCGGCCTGGGCACGGTCCTGCCCAAGGTCAGCTATGCGGTCCAGACCGCCCCCTACGCGGTCGTGATCGGCGACTTCAACGGCGACGGCGTGCCCGACCTGGCCTCGGCCAGCTCGAGCGCCAACCGGGTGTCGGTCCTGCGCGGCAACGGCAGCGGGGGATTCCTGGCCGCCGTGAACTCGAGCGCGGGGTCCGGACCGCGGGCGCTCGTGAGCGGCGACTTCAACGCGGACGGCCGGCTCGACGTCGCCACCGCCAACTTCAACGCCAACACGGTCGGCCTCCTGCTGGGCACGGGCACGGGCGCCTTCGCGGCGCCGGTGCCGCTGGCCACCGGCACGGGGCCGAGTGGGATCGCGGCGGTGGACCTGAACGGCGACGGCCGGCTGGACCTGGCCACGGCGAACGCCACGACCAACAACGTCTCGGTCCTCCTGGCGACCGGCCCCGGCACCTTCGCCGCGGCCACGGCCTTCGCGGCGGGCGTGAAGCCCTCGGCCGTCGCGGCGGGAGACCTGGACGGCGACGGCCTGGCCGACCTCGCGGTCGCCAACGAGACGTCCAACGACGTCTCGATCCTGCTCGGCAACGGCACGGGCGGCTTCGTGGCGGGCGGCGCGGTGCCGGTGGGCGTGCGGCCGTTTTCGGTCATCGTGCACGAGCTGACGGGCGACGACTTCCCGGACCTGGCGGTGGCGTGCGCGACCACGAACACCGTGTCGGTCGCGGCGGGCCGCGGGGACGGGACGTTCGACCCCGCGGTGACGCTCGAGGCGGGCTGGTTCTCGCGGGCGGTGGCCGCGGGCGACTTCGACGGCGACGGCCGCGACGACCTGGCCGTGGCCAACCAGACCACGAACGATGCGTGGATCGTGCTGAACCGCAGCGGGTCGCTCACGGATCTGGCCCTCGCGATCAGCAACGGCGCCTCCTCGGTGCAGGCGGGCGCCGCCGTCACCTACACGGTGGGCGTGACCAACATCGGGCCGTCGAGCGCGGAGTCGTTGACGCTGGACCTCGACCTGCCGGCCACGCTGGAGAGCGTGAGCTACCTGGCTTCGGATGGCGTCTTCGACGAGGCCACGGGAGCCTGGACGGGCCTGGCCCTGGGCCCCGGCGACGAGGCCACGTTGACGGTCTCCGCGACGGTGTCGGCGGGCGCCAGCGGGACCCTGACGGTCGAGGGTCACGTCTCGGCGGGTGAGGGCTCGCTCGATCCGGTCGCCGCCAACAACTCGGCGAGCGATGCCGACCCCGTGATCCGGGGCGAGGCCGACCTGGCCGTCTCCGTCACGGACGGGCTCGCAACCGTCTCGGCCGGCGATCCCACGACCTACACGGTGGTGGTGTCCAACCTCGGCCCCACGGACGTGGTGGGCGCCGGCGTCGCGGTGCCGGTGCCGGCCGCCCTGCTCGGCTCCACCTGGACCTGCGTCGCCACGGGAGGCGCGTCCTGCGCGCCGTCCGGCTCGGGTGCGGTCTCCGCCCTCGTCGACCTGCCGGCCGGCGGCCAGGTCACCTGGGCGCTCGACGCCACGGTCGATCCGAACGCCGCCACGGGCACGCTGTCCGTGACCGCGTCGGTCCAGGCCCCGTCGGACATCGTCGACCCGGTGCCCGCGAACGACTCGGCGACGGACACGACCGCGCTGCTGGGCGACGCTCCGCCCGTCCCCAACCCGCAGTCGGTCACGGTGACCGAGGATGGGTCGGTGGCCATCACCCTGACCGCGTCGGACCCGGACGGCGATCCGCTGACGCTGGCCGTGGCGACGGCGCCGACCCACGGCGTGCTGACAGGGACCGTCCCCAACCTGCTCTACACGCCGAACGCGAACTACGCGGGGCCCGACAGCTTCACGTTCAGCGCCAGCGACGGCATCCTGACCGTGACCGCGACCGTCTCGATCGCGGTGACGCCGGTGAACGACCCGCCGGTCGCCTTCGGTCAGTCGCTCACGACCAACGAGGACGTGTCGGTCGCCCTGACGCTGGGCGCATTCGACGCGGACGGCGATCCCCTCACCTTCACGATCGTGACCGCGCCGGGCTTGGGCACGCTGACGGGCGCGGGCGCGGCGCGGACGTACGTGCCCCAGGCCAACGTCTCGGGATCGGACAGCTTCACGTTCGTCGTTTCCGACGGCCAGGTGACCACGGCCCCCGCGACGGTGCTGGTGACCATCCAGGCGCAGAACGACCCGCCGGTCGTCGTGAGCCCGATCGCCGACCTGGCCATCAACGGCGACGACACGTCGGCGACGGTCGGTCTCGCGGGCGTGTTCGACGACGTCGAGTCCGGAGCGGCCGGCCTCGTGCTGACGGCGACCTCCAGCAACCCCACGCTCGTGTCGCCCACGATCGTCGGCGGCTCGCTGAACCTGGCGCTGGCCCCCGGGCTGGGCGGCACGGCGACCGTGACCGTCCGCGCGACCGACCCGGCGTCGGCCTTCGTCGAGGACGTCTTCGTGGTGACGATCGTGCGTCCCGGCGTGCGGCTCAGCGTGAGCGACGCGAACCGGGGCGAGGGAAGCGCCGCGGGCGTCGTGTTCACGATCAGCCTCAACAGCCCGTCGACGCAGACCGTGACCGCGGCCTACCAGACGGTCGACGGCACCGCGCTGGCGGCGACGGACTACGGCGCCGTGAGCGGGACCGTGACGTTCGCTCCGGGGGTCACGAGCCGCACCGTCAAGGTGAACACGGTGGCCGACGTCATCGACGAGGACGACGAGACGTTTTCGCTCGTCCTGGGCTCGCCCGTGGGCGCCGTCATCGAGGACGGCGTGGGCGTGGGCACGATCCTGGACAACGACACGGCCGGCCTCAGCGTCCAGGACATCTCGGTCACCGAGGGCCACGCCGGCACGGTGACGGCCACCTTCACGGTGACGCTCTCGACTCCGAGCGCCTACGACGTCACCGTGGCCTACACGACCGTGCCCGTGAGCGGTGGGGCCGCGACGGGCACCGACTACCTGCCCCAGTCCGGATCGCTCACGTTCCCTGCCGGCAGCACGACGCCGCACCTGGTGACGGTCGACGTGCTGGGCGACACGATGGACGAGCCCAACGAGGCGTTCTCGATGCAGCTGTCGAGCCCGGTGCACGCGACGCTCACGCGCGCGCTGGCGCGAGCCACCATCCTGGACGACGACGACCCGCCCTCGGTGGTCATCTCCGACGTCACGCTCACGGAGGGCCAGTCGGGCACCAAGACGTTCGTGTTCACGCTGACGCTCTCCGGCCCCAGCGCGCTCACCACCCGGGTGCGCTACGAGACCGCGGACGGCACCGCGGTGGCTGGCCCCGACTACGCGACACGCAGCGGCGAGGCGGCCTTCTCGCCCGGCGTGACGACGCGGACGGTGTCGGTCCCTGTCACCGGCGACACCGTCCCCGAGCCGGACGAGACCTTCTTCGTGAACCTGCACACCCCCGTCAACCTGACGATCGCGGACTCCCAGGGGGTGGGAACCATCCTGAACGAGGACTAGCGGACGAAGCCGCCGCAGGCGAGTGCGGCGGGGAGCTCAGGCCGGGACGACCTCGACCGGCGTGCCGCTGAAGCGGGCGGTCCCGCAGAGGTCGTCCACCGCCTGGTCGTCCGTGAGGTCGTTCAGGCTGGCCCCGGCGTGGGCCTCCGCGACGCGCAGGCGTGCCCCGCCGCGATGGTGGCCCCAGCCGTGGGGCAGGCACACCACCCCGCGCATCACGTCGGGCGTCACCTCCACCGCCGTCTCCACGGAGGCGACGCGGGACGAGACGCGCACGCGCTGGCCGTCGCGCAGGCCGCGGGGCGCGGCGTCGTCCGGGTGCATCAGGAGCGTGCACCGGTCCCGCCCCTTCACGAGTCGCTCGCTGTTGTGCATCCAGGAGTTGTTGGACCGCAGGTCGCGGCGGCCGATGAGCCGCAGCTCCCCGTCGGGGGTCCGGGCCAGGAGCGGATGCAGGCGCTCGAGGTCCTTCACGAAGCGTCCGGGCGCCAGCGCGATCCTCCGGTCGCGCGTGTAGAGCCGCTTGGGCAGGCAGGGCTCCAGCGGACCGAGATCGACGCCGTGGACCGCCGCGCGCAGGCGCCGGACGCTCAAGCCGCGCAGGCCCCGGCGCAGGACGCCATGGGGTCCCAGCCGCAGCAGGACGTCGACCAGCCCCCGCGGACCCAGCCGCCGCAGGACCCAATGCGTGAAGCGCCGCTTCCAGCCCAGGCGGCCCTTGAGCGCGTCGAGACGCTCCGTAAGCGCCTGCAGGATCTGCCAGTCGTGGCGCGCGTCCGCCGCGGGCGCGTACAGGGCGGGCGAGTACTTCGCCGTGTTCCGCACCGCCAGCGCGTGGAAGATCACGTCGTAGCCGTCGTGCTCCAATGCGTCGGTCGGGGGCAGGATCAGGTGCGCGTGCCGGGTGGTCTCGTTCAGGTAGATGTCGATCGAGAGCATGAAGTCGAGACGTGGGAGGGCGCGCTCCAGGCGCCCGCCGTTCGGGGTCGACAGCACCGGGTTTCCCGCCGACGTCACCAGCCCGCGGATCTGACCTGGGCCCTCCGTCTCGATCTCCTCCGCCAGCGCGGCGACCGGATACTCGCCGCCGAACTCCGGCAGGCCGCGCACGCGCGTCCGGCCCTTGTCGAAGTGGCCCCGCTGGCCCGCGCGCGCCGCCAGCGCGACGAGGTCCACCGCCGGCAGCGTGAACATCGCGCCGCCCGGACGGTCCAGGTTGCCGGTGACCACGTTCAGCACGTTGATGAGCCAGGAGGCCAGCCCGCCGAACTCCTGCATGGAGACGCCCACGCGTCCGTACACCACCGCCGGCTCCGTGCCGGCCAGCTCGCGCGCCAGGGCCCGCGTGGTCTCGGCGGGGACCCCCGTGGGGACCGCGACCGCCTCGGGCGTGTACGGCGCCGCCAGCGACTCGATCGCCTCGAGGCCGTCGGTGAAGGCGGCCAGCCGCCCGGGGCGGAAGAGGCGCTCGGCGGACAGGGTCTGCAGCATCGCCAGCAGCAGCAGGGCGTCGGTGCCCGGGCGGATGGCCACGTGGAGGTCCGCCAGCGCCGCGGTCTCCGTCCGCCGCGGGTCGACGACGACCAGGCGTCCGCCCCGCGCCTTCAGCTCCTTCAGCCGCCGCTCGATCCCGGGCGCCGTCATCAGGCTCCCGTTCGACACGAGCGGGTTGGCGCCGAACGCCACGAACAGCCGCGCGCGGTCCACGTCCGGCACCGGCAGCAGGAGCTGGTGGCCGAACATCAGCAGCGACGCCAGCATCTGCGGCAGCTGGTCGACCGACGTCGCGGAGAAACGGCTCCGCGACCCGAGGCTGCGCAGGAACACCTGCCCGAAGAGCGCCGACCCGTAGTTGTGGACCGTCGGGTTGCCCTGGTAGACGGCGACCGCCTCCCGGCCATGCGCCTTCTGGATCGCGGCGAGCCGCTCCGCGGCCTCCGCGATCGCCTCGTCCCAGGACACCTCCTCCCAGCCGGTCCCGCGGCGCCGCAGGGGTCGCCGCAGCCGGTCGGGGTCCTCGTGCACGTCCTGGAGCGCGACCGCCTTGGGACAGACGTGGCCGCGGCTGAAGGGGTCGTCCTGGTCGCCGCGGATCGACACGATGCGGTCGCGTTCGAGCCCGATGGCGATCCCGCACATCGCTTCGCACAGGTTGCAGGTGCGGAAGTGCGTGCGGGAAGGCATCAGCGCAGGCCGGCGGCGTAGTCCTGCAGCGCGCGGACGTCCAGCGACCCGCGCTCGCGGGCCACGCGCAGGGCACGGATGGCGGCCACCGCCGCGTGCGCGCCCGCCACCGTGGTGATGAGCGGCAGCTTGCGCGCCACCGCCGCGGCCCGCCACCGTCCCTCCTCCCACGCCGCCCCGTAGTGGACCGGGGTGTTGATGAGCAGGTCGAGCACGCCGTGCAGGATGAGGTCCAGCAGGAACCCGTCGGGGCTGCCCGCCTGCTTGGAGACCACCACGGAGTCGATGCCGTGCTCGAGCAGCACCTCGTGCGTCCCGCGCGTCGAGAACAGCTTGAAGCCCATCTCGTGCAGCTCGCGGGCCGCGGGCACGATGCGCGGCTTGTCCGGGTCGTTCACGCTCACGAGCGCGTTCCCGGACGTGGGCAGCCGCATCCCGGCCGCCAGCGCGGCCTTGGCGTAGGCGGGGCCGAAGGAGTCGTCGATGCCCATGACTTCCCCGGTGCTCCTCATCTCCGGGCCCAGCACCGCGTCCGTGCCGGGGAAGCGGTTGAAGGGGAAGACGGGGAGCTTGATCGACGTCATGAGCGGCCGGGGCACGCGGGCCACGCCCCGCTCCCACAGCACGTCGCGCAGCGATCGGCCCAGCATGACGGCGGTGGCCACCTTGGCCCAGGGGACGCCGGTGGCCTTGCTCACGAACGGGACCGTGCGCGAGGCGCGCGGGTTCACCTCCAGCACGTAGAGGACGCCCTCGCAGACCGCGAACTGGATGTTCATGAGGCCGCACACGCCCAGCCGCCGCGCCAGCTGCGCGGTCTGCCGCCGCAGCTCCTGCACCAGCTCCGGGGAGAGCGAGTGGGGCGGGATCGCGCACGCGCTGTCGCCGCTGTGGATGCCGGCCTGCTCGATGTGCTCCATGATGCCCGCGACGACGCACTCGCCGTCGGGGTCGCCCGGCCGGCGGAAGTCGGCGACCGCGTCGACGTCGATCTCTGTCGCGTCCAGCAGGAACTTGTCGATGAGCACCGGGTGCGCGCCCGCCTCCGGATGCGCGCGGTCGGAGGCGGCGAACGCGGGCTTGAGATAGCGCTCCAGGTCGGCCTCGTTGTTGCACAGCTGCATGGCGCGGCCCCCCAGCACGTAGCTGGGCCGGATGAGGACGGGATAGCCCAGCTCGCGCGCGATGCGGGCGGCCGACTCCGGGTCGCGCGCGGCGCCGCTCTCCGGCTGGCGCAGGCCCAGCTCGCGCAGGATCTTCTGGAACTCGTCCCTGTCCTCGGCCAGGTCGATCGACGAGGGCGGCGTCCCGATGATGGGCGCGCCCGCCCGCTGCAGCCCCTCGGCCAGGTTCAACGACGTCTGCCCGCCGAACTGCACGATCACGCCGCGCACCTCGCCCCGGCGCGCCAGCGCGGCCAGGATGCGCTCCACGTCCTCCAGCGTCAGGGGCTCGAAGAACAGCAGGTCCGAGGTGTCGTAGTCGGTGCTGACCGTCTCCGGGTTCGAGTTGATCATGACCGTCCGGAACCCGAGGCGGCGCGCCTCCTGCGCGGCGTGTACGCAGCAGTAGTCGAACTCGATCCCCTGCCCGATCCGGTTGGGGCCGCCGCCCACCACCACCACGTGGGGCGCGGTGCCCACCGCCAGCTCGTCCTCCGTCCGGGCCACCCAGTGGCCGTTCTCCTCCACCAGGTACGGGTTCTCGTGGGTGGAGTAGTAGTAGGGCGTCGCCGCCGCGAACTCCGCGGCGCAGGTATCGACCAGCTTGAAGCAGCTCCCCGGGTCCGACTGGCCGCCTTCGGGCTCCGCGACCTGCAGCGCGTGCGCGAGCTGGGCGCGGCTGTAGCCGAAGAGGCGCGCACGGCGCATCAGCTCGCTGTTCGGAGCGCTCCCCGCCAGCGCGTCCCGCGCCTCCGGGGCCCGGGACAGCAGCTCTCCCTCGAACTCGACCAGCTCGGCCATCTGCTGGAGGAACCAGGGATCGATGTGGGTCAGCTGGTGCACCTGCTCCACGGACCAGCCCAGCTTGAACGCGTAGCGGATGTAGTAGGGGCGTCCCTGGCAGGGACGGCGCAGCTTGTCCTCCAGCGCGTGGGGATCGATCGGCCACGACGTGGCGGTGGACTCGTCGGTGTCGGGAGGCGCCTCGCCCTGGCGGCTGCCCTGCAGGACCAGCTCGCCCCGGTCGGCCAGGGCCCGGTACGCGTCGCGCTCCCCCGCGGCGTGCCGCTCGTGCGCGGCGGCCAGCCAGCGGTCGTTCCGGTCGAGCCCGTAGCCCGAGCGCTGGATCTCCATGCTGCGGACGCACTTCTGGAACGCCTCCTTGAAGGTCCGCCCGATCGCCATCGCCTCGCCCACGCTCTTCATGTGCGTGGTCAGCGTCTCGTCCGCCTCGGGGAACTTCTCGAACGCGAACCGCGGGATCTTGACCACGCAGTAGTCGATCGCGGGCTCGAAGCTGGCCGGCGTGTCCCCGGTGATGTCGTTCGGGATCTCGTCCAGCGTGTAGCCCACCGCCAGCCGCGCCGCCACCTTCGCGATCGGATAGCCGGTGGCCTTGCTGGCCAGCGCCGACGAGCGCGACACCCGCGGGTTCATCTCGATCACCACCTGGCGGCCGGTGCGCGGGTCGACGGCGAACTGCACGTTGCTGCCGCCGGTGTCCACGCCGATCTCGCGCATGATCGCCTTGGCCGCGTCCCGCATCTGCTGGTACTCGCGGTCGGTCAGGGTCTGCGCCGGCGCCACCGTGATGGAGTCGCCGGTGTGGACGCCCATGGCGTCCACGTTCTCGATCGAGCAGACGATGACCACGTTGTCCACGCGGTCGCGGATGACCTCGAGCTCGAACTCCTTCCAGCCGAAGAGGCCCTCCTCGATCAGCACCTCGCTGATGCGCGAGAGCTTCAGCCCGCGCGAGACGGTCCGCTCGAAGTCCTCGCGCGTCTCGCAGTAGCCGCTGCCCTCGCCACCCAGCGTGTACGCCGCGCGGATCACGCAGGGCAGGCCCACGCCGTCGAGCACTTCCCACGCCTCGTCCATCGTGTGCGCGACGCCGCTGCGGGGCACGTCCAGCCCGATGCGCTGCATCGCGGCCTTGAACAGCTGCCTGTCCTCCGCCTTGGCGATGGCCTCCGGGGAGGCGCCGATCAGGACCACGCCGTGCCGCTCCAGGATGCCCCGCTCGTGCGCCTCCATCGCGCAGTTGAGGCCGGTCTGTCCGCCGATGGTCGGCAGCACCGCGTCGACGCGCTGGCCCCTCTCCGCCTCGGTGGCCAGGATGCGGTCGAGGATCTCGGGCGTGATGGGCTCGACGTACGTGCGGTCGGCCAGCTCGGGGTCGGTCATGATCGTGGCCGGGTTGGAGTTCAGCAGGACCACGCGGTAGCCCTCGGCCCGCAAGGCCTTGCACGCCTGGGTGCCGCTGTAGTCGAACTCGCAGGCCTGTCCGATGACGATCGGCCCCGAGCCGATCACCAGGATGGTGCGGATGTCGTCGCGTCTGGGCAAGGGATCGCTCTTCTCCGAGGGCGGTTGTGGTGGCTGCTTTTCGGTTGACGGTAGCGTCCGGCCACGATAGCGTAACCGCCGCTTGCCCAGAGTCAACCTGAGCGCCCTCCTGCGATCGGCGGCACAGCGGCTGGCGCTGCTGGCGGTGGGAGGGGTGATCGCGGGGCTGCTCTTCGAGGGCCTCGTGCTCCTCGTCTTCGGCGAGCAGCCCAAGTTCCCGCGCCGCGTCGTGGGCTCGCCCCAGGGCTTCCGCATCAACGAGCCCAACGCCCACTACCGCCACAAGTCGGCCGACGTCGAGGTGGACTTCCGGATCAACTCCCAGGGGATGCGCGCGGACCACGACTACAGCGTGGAGAAGCCGCCGGGCCTGCGCAGGGTGGTCGTGCTGGGCGACTCGTACACGATGGGCTACGAGGTGGCGGAGCCGCAGTGCTACGCGCGCGTGCTGGAGCGCGATCTGCGAGCGAGGGGAGATCAGGTCGAAGTCCTGAACGGCGGCGTCTCCGGGTACAGCACCGCCGAGGCCTACCTCCGGCTCACGCGCGAGATGCTCGCCTACCACCCCGACGTCGTCGTGATCGGCTTCTACGGCAACGACATCGTCGACAACGTGCGCACCGGGCTGTTCCGGCTCGAAGGGGACAAGCTCGTCCAGAAGAAGGACGGCTACGTTCCAGGCGGCGCGCTGGGGAACTTCCTCAACACGAACGGGTTCTTCAGCTTCCTCGCCGAGCGGTCGAACGCCTTCGTGCTCCTCAAGGAACGGTCCACGCAGCTCGCGCGGCGCCGGATGGTCGAGGAGAACGTGCGCAACGTGGACGCGGCGGACGCCGGGACCGGCGTGCACGCGGACGCCAAGGGCGAATACGGTCACCGGTTGACCGCCGCGCTGTTCGAGGAGCTGTATCGGACGACGCGCGAGCGGGGGCTGGAGCTGGTGGTGCTGAGCATCCCCTGGTACCGGCAGCGGCCGGAGCGCCTGGCGGAAGCGTTTCCGCTCGCCGAGTTCCCGGTCGAGCGTCCCGGCTTCTCGTTCGTCTCGGGGAAGGACCGGCTCGACCCGTACGTCGGCAAGCAGCAGCTCTACTGGCTCCGCTCGCACGGCCACTGGACTCCCTTCGCGCACGAAGTCGCCGGCAAGGCGCTCGGCGAGACGGTCCACGGGCTCTGGAGCGGGGAACCCCGTCAGGGTGTGGTAAACTGACGTCGGGTGAGCGGCGCACCCATACCCAACCCCTCGACTGATCTCACGTCTGATCAGAGACTTAACGAAACAGGGCCGCATGCGACCCGGCACGGCGGAGCATCCCACCCGCTCCCGCGCAAGGGCGTGACCTCTTGAGAACGCCATGAAGAAGAAGCCAGCCCCGAAGAAGAAGAGCCAGGCGAAGAAGCCGGCACACGCCAAGCCCGCCCGGACCGCCCGGGCCGCGGCCCGCAAGCCGGCGCCGGCCAAGGGGAAGAAGGCCGCGGCGCCGGCGAAGACGGCGGCGCCCAAGTCACCGGGCAAGCCGGCCAGGACCGCCCCGCCGGCCGCGCCCGCCGCCAAGGCCGCCGCGCCCGTGGTCGCGGACGCGAAGCTCGCCAAGCCCGCCAAGCCCGCCGGCCCCAAGCCGCCCAAGAAGGGCGGCCGCAAGAGCTCGCTGTCACAGCGGCGCGGCCCCAACGGCGAGCCCTTCGTGCCCGGCGACCTGCTGCTGCCCACGGGCCCCCAGGGGTTCGACGAGGTGCAGTACCTGCTGCGCGGCACCGTCGCGGCGGAGCGCGCCAACCTCGAGGCAGGGGTCAACGAGATCGTGACCAAGCAGAGCCTGCCCGACTCCGAGCGGGCCGAGATGATGCGCTTCGCACAGGGCATGAGCGAGCGCTTCGGCGGTGGCGCCATCGAGCCGTTCCTGCCCAACCGGCCGCCCAGCCGCCGCACGTTCCAGGGCGTCGTCGAGCGCGCGAAGCACCGGCGCCGTGAGATCGGCGCGTTCCTGCGCGGCCTGGACCTGGGCCACACCGAGTCGTCGCACATGGACTCGCACGGCGAGGCCAGCCTGCAGAGCCTCATGGAGTGGGCCGCGCGGCTCGAGATCCTGGCCGAGGCGGACGAGCCGGACAAGGCCGACTACGGCCAGTTCCACCGCGTGCTCGACCAGCTCGACAACACGACCGAGGCGCTGATCGTCGACGTGGAGCTGACGCTGCGCCGGCTCCGCGACCGCGTCCGGGCCTGAGCGCCACGCGTCCAGCCCGGACGGCGCTGGCGCTGGGCGCGCTGGCCCTGCTGGGCGCCTGCTCCGGACCGGCCGCCTCGCCGCCCGTCCGCTCCTCGGGAGCGCCCGCGTCTCCCCGCGAGAGGATCGCGCTCGCCGAGGGCTGGCGCTTCCAGGCGAGCGACGACCTGGCCGGCGCGGAAGCGCCCGCGTTCGACGACGCGGCGTGGGAGGCGGTCGAGGTCCCCCACACCTGGGGCCCGCAGCCGCGGCGCAGCGCGTGGTACCGCACGCGCTTCACCATCGGCTCGCCCGACCCGGATCAGCGCGTGTACGTCTCGTTCGAGGGCGTCGGGACGCGGGCCGACGTCTACGTGAACGGCACGCACCTCGGCCGGCACATGGGCGCCTTTACCGGCTTCACGTTCGACGCGACGCCCGCGCTCGTGCGGGGCGAAAACGTCCTGGCCGTGCGCGCCAGCAACCACCCGCAGGACACGGTCGACTCCCTCCCGTCCGGCGCCGGCAAGCAGCTGTACCGGATGTACGGCGGGATCTATCGCCGGGCCTGGCTGATCAAGACGCGCGCGGCCCACTTCGACCCGCTCGACCATGGATCGTCCGGCGTGTACGCGACCCCCTCGAACGTGACGGCCGCCTCGGCGGACCTCGCGGTCCGCGCCCGCGTGCGCAACGCGTCGCGCGGTCCCCTGTCGCTGCGGCTCGACGTCCGCCTCTTCGACCGTGACGGGCAGCTCCGCGAGGGGGAGTGGCGCCAGGTGGACGTGCCGGCGGGCCAGGTCGCCGAGTCCGAGGTGAAGCACCGCGTGTCGCGGCCGCAGCTGTGGAGCGTCGCGAAGCCGTCCCTCTACACGCTGCAGGCCGAGCTGTGGGACGGCGACCACCTGGTGGACGCGCTGACCGAGCGCATCGGATTCCGCGACTTCCGCATGAGCGACGGCCGGTTCCTCCTGAACGGCGAGCCCATCCTCTTGCGCGGCGTCGGCAAGCACCAGGAGACGGAGTACCGGCAGGCCGCGGTCACCGACGACGAGCTGCGCGAGGACTTCGCGAGCTTGAAGGACCTGGGCGTCAACTTCGTGCGGCTCGCGCACTACCCGCACGCGCGTCTCGAGTACGACCTGGCGGACGAGCTGGGCCTCCTGGTGTGGGCCGAGAACGGCCACTCGAACTCGTGGAAGGTGGACCCGGGGGTGGGCGAGACGATCACGCGCGAGATGGTCCGGCAGCACTACAACCATCCCAGCATCGTCATGTGGTCGGTCGGGAACGAGACGGCGTTCGTGCGCGTCAACCCCTTCGCCGCGGCCGCGAAGGCGGACGACCCGCAGCGGCTCGTCGTCTACGCGAGCAACACCGGGGTGCAGGGGAGGAAGCGGCAGCCCCACCTGGACCTGATCGCGCACAACACCTATCGCGGCTGGTACCGCGGCGAGCCCTGGGACTTCGAGGAGCGCGCGGTCGCGCTGCGCTACGTGGCCGAGTCGGGCGGCGGCTCCGTGATCACGAACCACACGGACCACCTGGCTGCGCGGCACGCGGTCGACTCGTTCGAGCCGGAAGAGTACAGGCAGGAGCTGGCGGAGGTCCACTTCCAGACCGTCTTCCGCGACCACGCGCAGGAGGTCCCGCTGTACCTGGTGTGGATCCTGCGCGACTTCGCGATCGACAAGTACAAGGGGCGGAACACCAAGGGCCTGCTGACCGCGGCCGGCTTCAGGAAGGACGCGTACGTCCTGTACCAGTCCTTCCTGAAGCCCGACCAGCCCGTCGTGCACATCACGAGCAAGACGCGCTTCCTCAGGCGCGGGCTGCCGGACGACGGCATCAAGGTCTACTCCAACCGCCCGTCGCTGTCGCTGACCCTCGACGGCGGCCCGCCGGTGCGGATGGACAACGGAGCCTTCCGCCATCGCAACGGGCGCCGCGTGGACAACGTGTTCCACTGGCGCGTCGCGCTCCGCGAGGGACGCAACGTCGTGCGCGTCTCGGACGGCGCGGGACACGAGGACACGGCCATCGTCTACTACAACGCGCCGGATCGACCCCCGCCCCAGCCGTCGCCCGACGAGCCGATCGAGGACCTGCGCTCCAGCAATCCCCGCGTGCCGGCGCTGCTGATCGCCCAGGAGGTCCGCGCGCAGTGGCCCTTCTATTCCGAGTTCGACGGGACCGCGGACAACACCTTCGACCGGCTGCCTGCCGGGACCGAGGGGGCGTACTGGATCAGCACCCCCCGGCTCGGCAAGCCGGGACACCGAACCCGCATCGGTTTCAAGCTGCGCGCGGACGCGGACGTCTTCGTGATGGCCACGGAGGCGGGGCCCGGTCCGCCCTTCGTCCGGATGGAAGCCGCTTGCACCTGGCGGAACAACGACTTACGCCTGGTTCCCTGCCGGTTGTTCCGCCACGCCGGGTCGTCGGGGGAGCGCGTGGCGGTGCCGCCGGCCCCCGGCGACTACGTCGTCCTCGTGAGGCCCAGAGTGACGAAAGGCACGTGACCCACCGTCCTTTGTGACCCTTTGCACCCGTACCCTTGACAGGTAGGAGCCACCCTGTCACATTGTGTATGGCTCCCTCAAAACCGTGGCGACTCGCCCGAGAACACGTGATGACGTTTCGGCCCGTGTCATCGGGGGCGAGATGGTCGTGCTGGACAAGCACGGAGGCAAGGTGCACCAGCTCAACGCCACGGCGAGTTACGTGTGGGGTCGTTGCGACGGCCAGTTGACGGAGGCCGAGATCGCAGACGACCTGGCCGCCGAGTTCGACGTCGAACCGGCACAGGCGGTGTCCGACGTGGGGGCCGTGATCGGTCAGTTCCGGGAGCTGGGTCTCCTGGAATCGTCGACATGAATGCAACCCGGGGCATTGAAACGGGGGATGCGATGAAAGAGAAGACCAGCAAGACGCACGCGACTCGGCGAGAGGTCCTCAAGAAGGGGTCCTACGTCGTGCCCGCGGTACTCACACTCGCGGTGAAGCCGTCCTTCGCCACCGCCGCCTCGGGATCGGGCGGAGGAGGCGCCACGGACCCGCGGGGCTCCAAGACGAAGCCCGTGAACGTGAGCCGCCGCCCACCGCAGAAGGGGTAGCCGCGTCGGGGGCGTCTCACGCCCCTCTACTGGTTTTTTCCCTTGACACGGGTGGATCGCGGTCGATACGATCCACCCGTCCCCTCCAGACTTTCGGGCCGAACCAAACAGAAGTCAGCGGTGCCTCATCCGGATGGGCCGTCGTCCATTCGCTTGGGAAGCGGCGGCTGTCCGTTCGAGTCCGATCGTCGACTCGGGAGGATCCGGCCCGAGCACGGGTTCCCCTGGATCTGAATCGAGGAAGCGCTGTGAGTGATGACAAGGCGGGCGACAACACGACGCGCCGCGAGGTACTGAAGAAGGGCGCCTACGTCGTTCCGGCGGTGATGACGCTGGTGGTGACTCCTTCCTTCGCCCAGGCCGCGTCCGGCTCGGGTGGCGGTGGCGGCGGCGGTAACGGAGGCGGCGGCGGCAACGGAGGAGGCGGCGGCCATCACGGCGGCGGCGGTGGCGGTGGTCACCACGGCGGCGGGGGCGGCGGCGGCCATCACGGTGGCGGCGGTGGCGGCGGCCCTCACGGTGGCGGCGGTGGCGGCGGCCATCACGGTGGTGGCGGTGGCGGCGGCCATCATGGTGGCCGTGGCGGCGGTGGTCACCAGGGCGGTGGCGGACACAACGGCGGTGGCCACGGCCACGGTGGTGGCGGCCGGCGCTAAACCCTAGGGCGGCGTTCCGGCGCGCGCCGCCACCCAACAGGGACTCCAGTCTGGCTTCTCTTCGGCTGTCCGTGGTCGGCTGGCCGGTCCTGGTGGACTGTCCGGACGAAGAGTTGTTCCCGTACGTGGAGTCCCTGTACGGCGGGCTTCGACCCGCCGAGACCGAAGTCGAGGAACGGTTCGTTCTCACGCGCGGCGCCGACGACGGCTCCTGGCGGGGCGAGTGCGGGTTCACCCCGCCCGCGGAGCACGCGAGCCGCGCCGCGATCCTCTCGTGGCTCGACGACCAGCTCACGGTCGGCGCGCAGCACCGGCGAACCGACCTGCTGTTCGTCCACGCCGCCGCGCTCGGACGGCACGGGCGCGCGGTCCTCCTCGTCGCCGAGAGCGGCGGCGGCAAGTCGACCACCTCCTGGGCCGCGCTCCATCACGGCTTCGCGCTGCTGAGCGACGAGCTGGCGCCGGTCGATCCGGAATCGCTCGAGGTCCACCCGCACACGCGGGCGGTGTGCCTGAAGACGCCGCCGCCCGACCCCTACGTCCTGCCCGCGGGCACCATGCAGACCTCCGGCGGTTACTATGTCGCCCCGCGGTACCTGCCCTCCTCTCCTTCGACGGTTCCCCTGCCGCTGTCGGCGCTCGTGTTCGTGTCGTACCGCCCCGACGCGCCACGGCCGCTGATCCGGCCGATCAGCCCCGCGGAGGGCGCGGTCCGCCTCTACGCGCACTGCCTGAACCCGCTGGCGCACCAGGGCGACGGCCTGGACGCGGCGATCGCCCTCTCCGACCGCGTCCCATCCTTCGTGCTGCACAGCGGTGACCTGCGCCAGACCTGCGCGCTGCTGGCGAGCGCGCTCGACTCCTAGGCAGGACGTCAGGGCGCGTCAGCGCTCGTGCACGCCGCGCCAGCGCTCCGGCACCAGGCCCCAGGGCAGCGACATCAGGTTGACCAGGGCGGGACGGCGCCGCAGCAGCGTGGTCCACACGATCTCCAGGTTGCGGCGGCTGCGCACCCAGCGGCCGTACGCGCGTCCGTCAGCCAGCCGCAGGTCCATGAGCGCGTGGAGCGCGCGCAGGTTGAGCCGTCCGAACGACCGCTGCGCGCGCCACAGCGCGTCCATCACGCGTGGCTCGGGCCGCAGCAGGTCCCGCGCCTCCAGGTAGCTCATCAACAGCAGCAGCGCGCTGGCCACGGCGGTGCCGGGCAGGGAGCGCACCGCCTCGTCCCAGTCGACCGAGGGCGCGATCGCGAGCAGGTCCAGCAGGACCAGGAGGCCGCCGGCGCCGCTGATCGCCTTGAAGCTGCCCGCCCAGTGCGCCGCCAGGTAGAGGACCTGCAGCGGGTCCGAGAGGCGCCGTACGGGCAGCCCTTCGAACTCCGCGCCCCGCAGGTGGGCGCGCACGCTGTCGCTCTCGAACACCGCGTCGGTGCCGTACAGGCCGCGCGCCGGCAGCAGCCGGCGGTGGACCTCGAACCAGACGCCGGTGGCGGGATGGCAGTAGGGAACGGCGTGGTGGTGCGTCCGATACTGGTCGGGGCTGCCCTCCGGCCTCGGTTCGTACCCCAGCTCGAGCAGGATGGATTCCACCTCGCCGACGCGCTCCGGCTCGACCATCACGTCGACGTCCCGCATCGGCCGCAGGTGCGGCTGCGGGTAGAGCCTGTCGCTCAGCCAGATGCCCTTCAGCAGGGTCAGCTCTCCCACCCGCCCCGCGCAGGCCTCGATCAGCTCGACGGTGGCGTCCCGCTGCTCCTCCATCACGACGCGTGCCGCCAGGTCCGCCGCTCGGATCGCGTCCCACTCGGGCGAGCGGGACGCTCCCCCGTCGGCCTGGCAGGTGCGCGCCAGGATCGGTCCCAGGCCCATCTTCAGGGCCCACGCCAGCCGGTCCGCGTGGAGCGACGCGAGCGGGAAGTCCGTTCGGCCGGCTCGATACGCGGCGAACAGGTCCAGCAGCTGCGGGCGCACGCTTCATTCTAGGGCGTGACGGACGGCGCGGTTTCGGCAATCATCTGCGGCGAATGAGCGCACCTGCGTCGGCACACCCGCGCGCGCCGCGCCGGGTGATGCTGCTCATCAGCAACCTCGAGTTCGGCGGCGCCCAGCGGCAGGTGGTGGAGCTGGCCAACCACCTCGACCCGGAGCGCTTCGAGGTGCACGTGGGCTCGCTGTCCGACTACCTGCCGCTGGCGGACGGGCTGCGCTGCCCGGTGCACGTGGTGCAGAAGCGGTGGAAGTACGACCTCACCGTGGTGCCGCGCCTGGCGCGCCTGCTGCGCCGCCTGCGCATCGAGCTGGTGCAGTCGTACCTCTTCGACGCGGACGTGGCCGCGCGCCTCGCCGGCCGCCTGGCGGGGGCGGCCGTGGTCGGCGCGGAGCGCAACACCGACTACACGCTGCGGCCCCAGCAGCGGGTCGGGTACCGCCTGACCCACGGCCTGGTCGACCTCATCATCGCCAACTCGCGCGCGGGCGCCGCGTTCAACGAGCGGCTGCTGGGCTACGAGCCGTCGTTCTATCGCGTGGTGCACAACGGGGTGGACACGGAGCGCTTCCGCCCCGGGGACGCGCGCGCGCTGCGGGCCGCGCTGGGCCTGGCCCCTGACGAGCGCGTGGTCGGGATGTTCGCGAGCTTCAAGGAGCAGAAGAACCACCCGCTCGCGTTCGCGGCCGCCCGGATCGTGCTGGCCTCGGAGCCGCGCGCGCGGTTCGTGTTCGTGGGCGACATGCTGTGGGCGGGGCTGCACGGCTCGGACGCGTACAAGGAGCGCATGGAGCGGCTGGTGGACGAGCTGGGGATCCGCGAGCGCTGCCTGTTCCTCGGCAACCGCAGCGACGTGGCGGAGCTGTACCGGGCGTGCGACGTGACGCTGCTGCCGTCGCTGTTCGAGGGGACGCCGAACGTGGTGCTCGAGTCGCTCGCCAGCGGCGTGCCGGTGGTGGCCACCGACGTGGCCGACAACCGGATCATCATCCCCGAGGGCGAGGTCGGCCACGTCGTCCCCCTGGGCGACCCCGAGGCGCTCTCGGCGTGCCTGCTGGCGCTGCTGCGCGACGACGAGGCGCGCCGGCGGTTCGGGCTCGCGGCGCGCGCGTGGGCGGAGCGCGAGTTCGCGACCGACGTGCTGGCGGGCAAGACGGGCGCGATCTACGAGGAGGTCCTGGAGCGCAGGCGCCGCGTTTGAACCGCACGCCCGCCGCGGGACATACTCGTCACCCATGACGACGAGCCCGAGCGAGGAGGCCCCCGAGGGGTCGCCTCTCCCCGAGGAGGGGCCCCGCCAGACCACCCCGTTCCTGGTCCTGCAGTTCTTCATCTTCCCCATGGCCATCGTGGCCGCCTGCGTGGCGGTCTTCGTGATCTTCGGCCTCATCTCCTCCGACGCGAAGACCGCGCGGGACCACCTGGCGGACGTGCGGCGCGGGGGCGGGATGTTCGGCGTCAAGCGCTGGCAGGCCGCGTTCGCGTTCGCCGGCGCGCTGGAGGCGGACAAGGGACCCGACTCCGCCCGGCGCGAGCCGGAGCTGGTCAAGGAGACGGTCGCGCTGTTCGAGGAGAGCAAGGACGACGACCCGCGCGTGAGACGCTACCTGGCGCTCGCACTGGGCCGCCTGCGCGATCCCGCGGCCGTGCCCGCGCTGCTCGCGATCGTGCGCGACCCGGCGGCCGAGCAGGACCCGGAGACCCTGATCCACGCCATCCTGGCCCTGGGCGCCATCGGCGACGCCTCGGCCGTGCCGGAGCTGGCGCGCCTCGCCGCGCACACGGACGCGGGCCTGCGCAAGGCGGCCGCCCACGCGCTGGGCTCGTTCGACACGGCGGAGGCGAAGACGGCGCTCCTGCGCGCGCTCGAGGACGGGGTGGCGGACGTCCGCTGGAACGCGGCCCTGGTGCTGGCCCGGCGCCGGGAGCCGGCCGCAGCGCCCGTCGTGGCCCGGATGCTCGACCGCGCGGAGCTGTCGACGGTCCCGGGCCTCACGCCCGACCAGGCCGACGAGGTGGTGCTGCAGGCGGTGGCGGCCGCGGCCGCGCTGGGGGACCCCTCGCTGCGGCCGGCGCTCGAGCGCGTGCGCGACTCGGATCCCAGCCTGAAGGCGCGCGAAGGCGCGCGCCTCGCGCTCGGGGGCCGCTGACGTTTGACTCCTCGCCGGCCCTCGATAGAATGCGGCCCCTCAGGCGCACGCAGGACGGACGACGACACTCGAAACCTGGCGAGGTCTTCGCATGTCTGATGAGAAGGACGCGGCGGCCGGCGACGCTTCGGCCGCAGCCGCCGGAGCCAAGCCCGCGGCGCCCGTCGGCTCGCCCCCGATGACGCCGATCGACCCGGCGGGCCCCGCCCCGACCGTCCTGCCCACCGGCAAGTCGAACACCATCGGGCCGGGCATCCGGGCCTCGCTGGAGAAGAAGCCCGCGGGCGCCGAGCCGGCCGAGAGCCGGCGCACCTTCATGAAGGTGGCGCTGCCGGTCGGATGGGTCGCCTTCTCCGCCGCGTGCGCCTCCAGCCTGGTGGCCACGGCGCGCTTCCTCTTCCCCAACGTGCTGTTCGAGCCGCCGCAGGCCTTCAAGGCCGGCTTCCCCGGCGAGTACAACGTGGGCGAGGTGGACACGCGCTGGAAGGACGCGTTCGGCGTGTGGATCGTGCGCGAGGCCGACGGCTTCTACGCCCTGATCGCGGTCTGCACGCACCTGGGCTGCTCGCCCAACTGGCTGGCCGCCGAGAACAAGTTCAAGTGCCCGTGCCACGGCAGCGGGTTCTACCGGACGGGCGTCAACTTCGAGGGGCCCGCCCCGCGCCCGCTGGAGCGCGCGCGCATCGTGCTCGCGGACGACGGCCAGATCCTCGTCGACAAGTCCGTGAAGTTCCAGCAGGAAAAGGGCGAGTGGGAGAACCCGGAGTCGTTCCTCAAGGCGTAGGCGGTCCGCGCTAAGCGAAGTCCCGAGGAGGTCCTTTGGCCACCGCACCGGAGCCCAAGCCGTTCATCGCGCGCACCTGGGACTACGTCACCGAGACGCAGATCTGGAAGTCGATCTTCCGGCACGGCATGCCGGACACCAACCGCAACCGCGTGCTGGTGGTGATGACGAACGTCTTCCTGCACCTGCACCCGGTGAAGATCCGCAAGAGCGGCATCCGCCTGAAGTTCACCTGGTGCATGGGCGGGCTGACGTTCTTCCTGTTCCTGGTGGAGACGTTCACCGGCCTGCTGCTGATGTTCTACTACCGGCCCACGGTCGCCTACGCCTACATGGACATCGTGGACCTGGCGGAGCAGGTGCCGCTCGGCATCATGCGCGAGATCCACCGCTGGGGCGCGCACGCCATGGTGATCACGGTGTGGCTCCACATGTTCCGCGTGTTCATGACCGGCTCCTACAAGCCGCCGCGCGAGTTCAACTGGAACGTGGGCGTCATCCTGCTGGTGCTGACGCTGCTGCTCTCGTTCACGGGCTACCTCCTGCCCTGGGACCAGCTGGCCATCTGGGCCATCACGGTCGGCTCCAACATGGCGCGCGCGACGCCCCTGCTGGGCCATGAAGGGCCAGGAGCCCAGTTACTGGTGCTGGGCGACGTGAAGATGGTGCACGCCGGGTCCGACGCCCGGTTCGCCCTGCTGGGCGGACGGTTCGTCGGCGAGGGCGCGCTGTTGCGCTTCTACGTCCTGCACTGCGTCGGCATCCCGCTGGTGGCGGGCATCCTGATGGCGATCCACTTCTGGAGGGTGCGCAAGGACGGAGGCATCTCCGGGCCGCTGTAGAGAGTTCGAGAGAGGCTGCTGATGGGCGCCATCAACGCCGTCAAGGACGCGATCAACTTCCTCACCGCCCCCGCCATCTTCATCTCGCTGGCGGCGGTCCTCTTCTTCATCGCGGTCCCCCGCCGGGCCTTCTGGACCCGGCGGGTCGCGATGGTGGGGACGATCCTGGGCGCGCTGTTCGTCGGGGTCTCCATGCTGGATCCCGACTTCGCGCTGATCGTGAAGAAGGCCGACAACGTGCCCATCGTGGCCATGTTGTTCCTGGTCGGCTTCTTCCTCTGGCTGAGCCTCAGCCAGGCGCACGAGAACGACGCGCGCATCGCGGCCGGGGAGCCGCCCGTCGAGGGCACGCCCCGCGAGGCCGAGAAGACGTGGGTGTGGCCGGACCTGGTCTACACCGAGATGCTCTGCATGGTCATCGGGATGATCGTGCTGGTGGTCTGGAGCCTGGCCCTGGCCGCGCCCATCGAGGAGCCCGCCAACCCCGCCCGCACGCCCAACCCCAGCAAGGCGCCCTGGTACTTCCTGGGCCTGCAGGAGATGCTCGTCTACTTCGATCCCTGGCTGGCGGGCGTCGTGTTCCCCAGCCTGATCATCGTGGGCCTGATGGCCATCCCCTACATCGACGTGAACCCGAAAGGGAACGGCTACTTCACCTTCAAGGAGCGCAAGGTGGAGATCATGCTCTTCCTGTTCGGGTTCCTGATCCTGTGGGTGCTGCTGGTCCTGCTGGGCACCTTCCTGCGCGGCCCCAACTGGAACTTCTTCGGGCCCTACGAGTACTGGGACCTCCACAAGCTGGAGGCGCTCAACAACGTCAACCTGTCCGAGTACGTGTTCGTGAAGTGGACGCACCTGGGTCTGCCCCGGAACATGCTGCTGCGCGAGCTGCCCGGGATCCTCGCGGTCCTCTTCTATGTGGGCGTGCTGCCGGGCCTGCTGGCCTTCCGCCACCGGATCCTGGGGCTGCCCATCGGGCTCAAGAAGTACTACGACCGGCTCGGTCCCTGGCGCTACGCGGTGTTCGTCATGCTGCTGCTGAGCATGATCGCGCTGCCCATCAAGATGGTGCTGCGCTGGACGCTCAACCTGAAGTACATCATCGCGATGCCCGAAATCTTCTTCAACATCTAGAGGGTCGGAGAGGAATCCCATGGCCAAGAACGAGCCAGGCCGCGACCCCGAGATGGTCGGGCGCACGCGCGCGCTCAACGTCGTCTTCGCCCTGACCTCGCTCGGCCTGCTGGTCGTCCTGTCGCTCATGGTGTGGGCGGACTACGACCGGCCCTGGAAGAAGTACCAGAAGGAGTTCACGACCCTCGAGCAGAAGCGCACCGAAGAGCAGATCCAGCAGGCGGTCAACGGTGTGGACGCGGCCCGCAAGCAGCAGGTCGAGGCGCAGCTGGCCAGGGGCGAGCAGGAGGCGGCGCGGAACGCCGAGGCGATCCGCAAGGTCGAAGGCGAGGTGCGCCAGCTCCACGACGAGTGGTACCGCGTGGACCAGGACTTCCGGTTCACCAAGGCCCGCATCGACGTGGCGCGCTTCGAGGCCGAGGAGGCCGTCCACCAGGGCCGGTCGAACGCGGGCTCGAAGCAGAAGACGCTCCAGGACCTCGAGCAGCGCTGGAACGACCTGCGCCTGCAGCTGGAGGACGTCCTCGCGCGGCGCGCGGCGGCCCAGAAGCAGGTGGCCGACCTGGAGAAGGACAAGCTGGAGGGGGAGCAGGCGCAGAAGGAGCTCTACAAGGAGAGCAAGCGGCTGGAGGAGCGGCTGGCCGCGATCCAGCAGGGCTTCGTCTACCACGTGCGCAACCTGCCGGTGCTGGACCTGGCCAACCCGTCGCTGCGGATCAACCAGATCATGCCGGCCAACCTGTACGACGACGTGATCTTCTCCCCCACGCCCAAGGTCGACCGCTGCACGACGTGCCACCTGGCCATCGACAAGAAGGGCTACGAAACGGCGCCGCAGCCGTACACGACACACCCGGACCTGGAGACGTACCTGCAGGGGCCGCACCCGATCGACCGCGTCGGCTGCACGGTCTGCCACCAGGGACGCGGGCGCGCCACCAGCTTCCAGAAGGCCGCGCACACGGCCTCCTCGACCGACCAGGAAAGCGCCTGGGGCAAGTACATCGGCCACGAGAAGTACGAGGCCATGCACTACTGGGACCTGCCCATGATGGCCAAGGGACAGACCGAGGCCCAGTGCGCGAAGTGCCACCAGGGCGTCGTCGAGGTCCCGCAGGCGCAGAACCTCAACGCGGGCCGCTTCCTGGTCGAGCGCTACGGCTGCAACGGCTGCCACAAGATCAAGGGCTGGGAGGGGCTGCGCAAGGTGGGCCCGGACCTGAACCACATCACGGCCAAGACCGACCCCGAGTGGATGTTCCGCTGGATCAAGGATCCGAAGTCTTTCCGTCCGACGCGCATGCCGCAGGTCTGGGACGTGCGCATCGACGAGACGGAGGAGCAGAAGAAGCGCAACGACGTCGAGATCAACTCGGTGGTGGCCTACCTCACGGCGAACGCGCAGGCGACGGCGTACCCGGCGCCGCCCGCGGGCGACCTGGCGGCCGGGCGCAAGACGTTCGAGACCATCGGCTGCCTGGGCTGCCACCGAGTGGGCGACGACCAGCGCGGGATGGACAAGTTCTGGGCGGCGTCGTACCGCACGCACGGTCCGAACCTGGACGGCACGGGCAGCAAGGTCAACGCGGGCTGGCTCTTCGCGTGGGTGAAGGACCCGAAGGGCTACTGGCACCAGACCCGCATGCCCAACCTGCGCCTGACCGACAAGGAGGCCGCGAACGTCACGGCCTACCTGATGAGCCTCAAGCACGACGACTTCCGCAAGCCGGCCCCGCCCCTGGACGCCGCCATCCGCGACGCCGCCATCAAGGAGCACCTGCTGGCCGCCAGCGTGCCCGTCAAGCAGGCCGACGCCCAGATCGCCGGCATGAGCGACGACCAGCGGACGCTGTTCCTGGGTGAGAAGACGATCGGCCGCTACGGCTGCTTCGGCTGCCACGAGATCAAGGGCTTCGAGAAGGCCAACCCCATCGGCGTCGAGCTCACCGAGCAGGGCAGCAAGCTGGTCGAGCGGCTCGACTTCGGGTACGAGCATGGGCAGATCCCGCACACGCTCCCGGGCTGGCTGCATCGGAAGGTCATGGAGCCGCGCGTGTTCGACCGCGGCAAGGTGAAGCGGCCGGAAGAGCTGCTGCGGATGCCCAAGTTCCACCTGGCCAAGGACGAGGCGGACGCGATCGTCACCGCCATCATGTCCTTCACCAAGGAGCAGGTGCCGGCGGCCGCCCAGAAGGTCCTCTCGGCCGAGGAGCGCTACGCCGAGAAGGGCCTGCGCCTGGTCCGCGACTACAACTGCCGCGGCTGCCACCAGCTGGGCACGTCGGGCGGCGGCATCCGCAAGGTGATCGAGGCGCAGCTCGAGGAGAGCAACGGCGACGTGCTGCAGGCGCAGGCGCTCTCGGCTCCGATGCTCTACAACGCGGTCTCCAGGATCGGTGAGGGATCGCGCGTGCACACCGACTGGCTGCACGGCTTCCTGAACGACCCCAGCCAGCACGTGCGGCCCTGGCTGGAGCTGCGCATGCCCACCTTCGAGTTCACCCAGGAGCAGCTCAACGCGATCACGCATGGGTTCGCGTCGCTCGACAAGGTCCCCTTCCCCTACGCGCCGCGGCCCACGGCCGACGCGGAGACGATCGCGCACGGACGGGACCTGTTCACGCGCTGGCAGTGCGTGAAGTGCCACGTGGTGGCGGGCAAGCTGCCCCCCGGGCAGGAGCCCGCGGACATGGCGCCGGACCTGGCGAAGGTCCCGGAGCGCCTGCGGCCGGACTGGCTCACACTGTGGCTCAAGAGCCCATCGCACATCCAGCCCGGGACGCGCATGCCGTCCAACTTCCCGGAGAAGGCCGAGGAGAACGCGTTCCCGGAGATCCTCGGCGGCGACCAGGCCAAGCAGGTCGAGGCCGTGCGCGCGTACCTGCTGACCCTCGGCCGCGGCGGCGGGGTCGCCGTCTCGGAGTCCTCGGCCGCCGCGCGACCTGGCGGACGGTAGCCTCCCGGCCGTGCGACGGCGGCGCTTCCTGGAGGGCCTGACCGCTCTCGCGGCGCTGCGCGCGCACCGCGCTGGCGCGGCGGACCCGCTGCCGCGCGTCAACGCGGAACGCCTTCGCCGGCGGCTCGAGGAGCTGAGCGTGTTCGGCCGCCCCGCGGGCGGCACCTTCGCGGACGGCGTCAGCCGCACCGGCTTCTCGGCGGCGGACGTGGCCGCCCGCGAGCACGTCCTCGCGCAAATGCGCACGCTCGAGCTCGCGCCGGCCGTCGACGCGGCCGGCAACATCCGCGGCCGCCGCGCGGGCGCATCGGCCGGGCTCCCGCCCATCCTGTTCGGCTCCCACATCGACTCCGTCCGCGGCGGCGGCAACTTCGACGGCGACGTCGGATCGATGAGCGCGCTCGAGGTGGTGGCGACGCTGGCCGAGCACCGCGTCCCCACGCGCCATCCGCTGGAGGTCGTGATCTGGGCGGCCGAAGAGTCGAACTACGGGAGCGGCCTGCACGGCAGCCGCATGGCCGTGGGCCAGCTCGAGCCCGGCGAGTGGGACCGCGTGCAGGACGGCGTGCGCAAGGCGGACGCGCTGCGCCGTATCGGCGGCGACCCGGATCGCATCGCCGAAGCGCGCCGCGAGCCCGGCTCCTTCCACGCGTACCTGGAGCTGCACGTCGAGCAGGGCGGCCGGCTGGACCGCGAGGGCGTGCCCATCGGCATCGTCGAAGGCATCGTGACCATCGACGACTACGACGTGGTCGTGCGCGGTTTCGCGAACCACGCGGGCACGACTCCCATGGCGGGCCGGAAGGACGCGCTGGTGGCCGCGTCGGAGGTGGTCCTGGCCGTGCGCGCGGTCGCGACGTCCGAGCCCGGAGCCCAGGTGGGCACCGTCGGCCAGCTCTCGCTCGTTCCCGGCGCGCCGAACGTGATCCCGGGCGAGGTGCGGATGACGGTGGAGTTCCGCGACCTGGACGGCGCCAGGGTGACGCGCCTGGGACAGGCGCTCCAGCAGCGGGTCGGCCAGATCGCAGCCGAGACCTCGACCGCGATCGAGATCACGCACTCCAGCCGCCACGAGGGCGCGCGCACGCACCCACGCATCCAGGAGGCGATCGCAGGGGCCGCCGCTGCGCGCGGCCTGCGCACCGTCCGGCTTCCCAGCGGCGCCGGCCACGACGCGCAGATGATGGCTCGCCTCGGACCCATCGGCATGATCTTCGTGCCGAGCGTGGGCGGCATCAGCCACTCGCCGCGCGAGCTCTCCCGCTGGGAGGACTGCGCGCAGGGCGCCGACGTGCTGCTGGGCACCATCCTGGAGCTGGACGCTCTCGACCGCATCGCCTAGGCGCTCCCCCGCGACGGACCGATCCTAGGAGAGGAAGAGGCCGAACGCGGGGTTCGAGGTCTCCTCGACCCACGCGTAGCCCAGGGCGTCGAGGAAGGCCTCGAACGCGCGGCCGTCGGCGGGCGGCACCTCGAACGCCGCCAGCACGCGCCCGAAGTCGGCGCCGTGGTTGCGGTAGTGGAACAGGCTGATGTTCCAGCGGCCGCCCAGCTTCTCCAGGAACCCGAGCAGCGCGCCCGGCCGCTCGGGGAACTCGTAGCGGAACAGCCGTTCGTGCCGCGCGCCGGTGGCGCGGCCGCCGACCATGTGCCGGACGTGGAGCTTGGCCATCTCGTTGTCGGACAGGTCGCTCGTGGGATAGCCCCGCGCGCGCAGGCGCGCGGCGACGTCCGTGGCGTCGGCGCGGGACGCCGTGCGCAGGCCCACGAAGATGTGCGCCTCCTCCCGTCCGCTC
>JAICEW010000035.1 GCA_025923995.1 Vicinamibacteria bacterium
GCAGCTCGTCCACGAAGCGCGCGTACTCCTCGCGGTCCGTGCCCGCGGGAATGGTGTAGAGCCGGGCCGCCGCTATGACCGCCGTGAAGTCTCCCGTCGCGTGCACCTCTCCGACCGTGTGCCAGCGGTGGTACGTGGTGCCGGCCGGCGTGCCGTTGCCGAAGCCGTCGGCATCCACCCAGAACTCCTGAAGGCCGAGTTCCTTCTGGTTCGCGTCGACGAACGCGCGACCTGCGCGGCGCTCGAGCCACATCCACATCGGATGCCAGATGGCCAGCCCCAATGGGACCGCAGGAGCCAGTACCCACCACGGGTTGAAATGGAATCGCTTGATGTACAGGGCGAACAGGAGCAGGTACACGCCCAGGCTCGTCATCGCGAAGTGGGCGATGTACGCGAGCCGTCGGTGTCTCAGACCCTCCGGCCGGATCTGGAGCCAGCCGAGAAGGGCCAGAAGATCGGCTTCCTGAGTCTGACGCGAGATCCGCATCGTGACGGGATCATACGCTGCGGAAGTCGACGTGCTGGTAGCATCAGCCGGGGACAGCGCAACAGATGATCCGACTCCTGGCGGCCTCCTTCGTGCTGCTCCTCGCGGCGCCCCCGGCCGTCGCCCACGACCTCCAGTTCACCGACGTCCGGCTCGAGCTGCGCGAGGACGGGACGTTCCGGGCGGACGTGGCCTGCGATCTCGACGCCCTGGCCCTGGGCGTCGACAGCTCCGCCGACTCCGCGGAGCTCGCGGCGACCATCGAAGCCATGCCCGAGGCGGATCGCGAGGAGTTGGTGGCGCGCCTCGCGGACCTGCTGAAGCGGCGCCTTCGCGTCCGCTTCGACGGCGAGCCGGCTCCGTTCGAGGTGTCCCTGCCGGAAAGAGGATCGCCACCGCCCGCCGGCCGTCTCCCCAGCGCGCTCGGCCTCCTGGCCCGGCTGGAGGGCCCGGTGCCCGCGAGCGCCCGCGAGGTCTCCTTCTTCGCCTCGCGTGGCTTCCCCCCGGTCCGCCTCGCGATCGCGCGCGGTGGCGCGCGCCTGCACGTGCAGGTGCTCCAGCGCGGAGAGGAGAGCACGCCGGCGCCGGTCCGGGGGGCCACGGAGGCCTCGCGCGGCCGCACCTTCGTCCGCTTCCTGGCGCTCGGCTTCGAGCACATCCTCCCGGCGGGGCTCGACCACGTGCTCTTCGTGCTCGGGCTCGCGCTCTTCAGCCAGCGGCTGGGTCCGCTGCTGGTCCAGGTCACCGCCTTCACGGTGGCCCACACGCTCACGCTGATCCTCTCGACCTACGGCGTCGTGCGGCTCCCGTCCGGCGTGGTCGAGCCCCTCATCGCCCTCTCCATCACGTGCGTGGCCGTCGAGAACGTCGTGCGGACGCGGCTGGGAGCCTTCCGGGTGGGTCTGGTCTTCGCGTTCGGCCTGCTCCACGGGCTGGGCTTCGCCGGCGTGCTCGCGGAGCTGGGCCTGCCCTCGCGCGACCGCCTGATCGCGCTGCTCGCGTTCAACGGCGGCGTCGAGCTCGGCCAGCTGGCGGTGATCCTGCCCGCGTTCCTGGCGCTGCTGGGCCTCGAGCGGCTCGGCGTGCCCCGGCGGCAGGTCGTGGTGCCCGCGTCGGTGGCCGTGGGAGCCGTCGGGCTGTTCTGGACGGTGACGCGCCTGATGGGCTAACGGCCTTCACCTCCTTTGACTTGCAGCGCCCCCAGGGTGCCTCCTAGGATGGAAGGGTTGCCCTGCCGGCAACGACGTCCCGATCGCACCAGGAGCCATTCACGCCCAGGGAGGGAAAGTTGAAGGCTGTGGCCTTGCTGGTCCACGCATCGTTCTGCCTGACGTCGGCGGCCCTGGCCAGCGACTGGCCGAGCTGGCGCGGGCCCGATCGCAACGGCGTCTCGGACGAGAAGGGCCTCGTCTCGAGCTGGTCGCCCGAGGGGGAGAACGTCCTCTGGCGCGCCGACTTCACGGCGCGGGCGACGCCCATCGTGCTCGGCGGGCGCGTCTGCACCAGCGGACGCGCGGGAAGCGGGCTCGACCGGCAGGAGGCGGTCGCCTGCTTCGACGCGGGAACCGGCAAGAAGCTCTGGGAGCGCCGCTTCCCGGTCCACAACACGATGGTCCCGTTCAGCCGCGTGGGCTGGTCGTCGCTCGCGGGCGATCCCGAGACGGGCAACGTCTACGCGCAGAACGTCGACGGCCAGCTCGTCTGCCTCGACGCCAAGGGCGGCACCGTCTGGTCGCGCCGGCTGGGCGAGGAGTTCGGCCGCGGCTCGGGCTACGGCGGCCGCACCCTCATCCCGCTCGTCGACGAGGACCGCGTGGTGGTCGGCATCGTCGGCGCGGGCTGGGGCGACAACGGCCCGCCTCGCCAGCGCTACATGGCGTTCGACAAGAAGACGGGAGCCGTGCGCTGGATCTCGACGCCCGCGCAGGGGCCCTTCGACGACGCCAACAACCAGGCCAGCCCCACGGTGGGCGTCATCGGCGGCAAGCGGCTCATCGTGGGCGGCGGGGCCGACGGGTGGCTCTACGCCGTGGAGGCCCGCACGGGCGCGCCGGTCTGGCGTTTCCAGGTGAGCGTGCGCGGGCTCAACAGCCCGCCCCTCATCGTGGGAGACGTCGTGTACGCGGCCCACTCCGAGGAGAACGTCGACGGCGGCAGCATGGGACGCGTCGTCGCCATCGACGGCACCAGGACGGGCGACATCACGAAGACGGGGGAGCTTTGGCGCGCGGGGGACCTGGGCATAGGCTTCGCCGCGCCCACGGCCGCCGACGGCCGCCTCTACGTCGTCGACAACGCGGCCAACATGCACGCCCTCGACCTCAAGACCGGGAAGCACCTCTACTCGCATCATCTCGGCACGATCGGGCGTGCCGCGCCCACGGCCGCCGACGGCAAGCTGTACGTCACCGAGGAAGTGGGCAAGGTGCTGATCGTCGAGCCCTCGGCCACGGGGGCGAAGACGCTCGACGAGGACGAGGTCAAGGTCCCCGAAGGCCGCTTCGCGGAGATCTGGGGCTCGGTGGCGGTCGCGTACGGGCGGGTGTACTTCACGTCCGAGGCCGGCGTGTTCTGCCTCGGCAGGAAGGGCGCGCCCTTCAAGCCCACGGCCACCAGCAAGCTGACGCCGGCCGCCGAGCCGGCGCCCGCTCCCGACGCCAAGGCCGCACGGCTGCTCGTGGTGCCGGGCGAGGTGATCGCGAAGGCGGGCGAGCCGTTCGCCTTCGAGGCCTGGTCGTTCGACGACAAAGGACGGTTCCTCCGCAAGGAGCAGGCCGCCTGGAGCCTCGAGGGCCTGGCGGGAGAGATCGCGGCGGACGGCAAGCTCACCACGCCGGGGAACGCCACCACGGCCGGCAAGGTCAAGGCGACGCTCGGCGAGCTCTCGGCGACGACGCAGGCCCGCTTCTTCGCGCCGCTGCCATGGAGCCTGGACTTCGAGTCGGGCGCCGTGCCCCGGCACTGGCTCGGAGCGGGGCCGCGCTTCAAGGTGACGGACCTGGAGGGGAGCAAGCGGCTCCACAAGCCGCCGGTCGAGACCGGCCTCCAGCGGGCCACGGTCTTCATCGGGCCCGCGACCCTCTCCGGCTACACCGTCGAGGCCGACGTGATGGCCACGAAGCAGGGACGACGGGTGGGCGACATCGGCCTGATCAACCAGGGCTACACGCTCGACCTCCTGGGCAAGAAGGAGGAGCTGCAGCTCCGCGTCTGGGCGAGCGAGCTCGAGAAGTCGAAGACGATCCCGTTTCCCGCCGAGGCCGGCGCCTGGTACCACATGCGTCTGCGCGTGGACGTGGCGGGCGAGAAGGCGACGGTGCGGGGCAAGGTCTGGAAGAAGGCCGACCCGGAGCCCTCCGAGTGGACCCTCACGCTCGACGACCCGATCGCGGTCCAGCAGGGGGCGCCGGGCCTCTACGCCGACTCCGCGACCGACCTCTACTGGGACAACCTCGTGGTGAAGGTGAGCGAATGAAGCGCTTCTCGATCCTGGCCGTTCTCGCCGTGTGTGTGCCCGCTCTCGCGCCCTCCGCCCGCGCGCAGGGCGTGGACCGCGCCATGTTCGGCAACACCTTCGACCGCAACATGGTCTCCGCGGAGAAGGGCCTGCCCGCGGAGTTCGACGTCAAGACCGGGAAGAACGTGAAGTGGTGGGCGGACGTGGGCTCGCAGGCCTACGCGGGCCCGGTGATCCTGGGCGGCCGGATCTTCGTCGGCACCAACAACGACGGGCTCAGGAACCCCAAGCTGACGAAGGACCGGGGCGTGGTCATGGCCTTCGACGCCAAGGACGGGGGCTTCCTCTGGCAGATGACCCACGAGAAGCTGCCCGCGGGCCGCGTCAACGACTGGCCGCAGCAGGGCGTGTGCTCGACGCCCTACGTCGAGGGCAACCGCCTCTACTACACCTCCAACCGCGCCACCGTCGTCTGCCTCGACACGGAGGGGTTCAAGGACGGGGAGAACGACGGTCCCACCACCGGGGAGAAGGACGCCTCCGAGATCGACGGCGACGTGGTCTGGGAGTACGACATGATCAAGGACCTCGACGTCTTCCCGCACAACCTGGCGGTCAGCTCGCCGCTGGTCGTGGACGGCGTCGTCTTCGCCACCACCGGCAACGGCGTCGACGAGGGCCACATCAACATCCCCTCGCCCAAGGCTCCCAGCTTCATCGCCCTCGACGCGAAGACGGGCGAGCTGCTGTGGGAGAGCAACCTGCCGGGCGACAAGATCTTCCACGGCACCTGGTCGAACCCGACGTACGGCATCGTGAAGGGCCGGCCGCAGGTCATCTTCCCCGGCGGGGACGGCTGGATCTACAGCCTCGAGCCCAAGACAGGCAAGCTGATCTGGAAGTTCAACGCCAACCCGCCGGGCGCCAAGTACATCCTGGGGGGCCGCGGCACGGCCAACGAGGTGATCGCGACCGCGGTGCTCCACGAGGACCGCCTCTACTTCGGCGTGGGCCAGGACCCCGAGCACGGCGAGGGCGTCGGCAACTTCTGGTGCATCGACGCCACGCTCGAGGGCGACATCACGGAGAAGGGCAAGGTCTGGCACCGCGGCGGCAACGACTTCCGCCGCACCATCTCGACGGTGGCGGTCAGTGACGGCATCGTGTACGCCTCCGACCTGTCGGGCTTCCTGTACGCCCTGGACGCCAGGACGGGCCAGCACCACTGGACCCACGACATGCTGGCCGCCGTCTGGGGCTCGCCCTTCGTGGCCGACGGGCGCGTCTACCTGGGCGACGAGGACGGGGATCTCGAGGTCCTGAAGGCGGGCAAGACCAAGGAGGTCCTCGGGTCCTACAACCTGGGCGTCTCGGTGTACTCGACGCCTGTGGCCAAGGACGGCGTCCTGTACGTGCTCACGCGGAACCGCCTGTTCGCGTTCCAGCAGGGCGCCACCGGCAAGCCCGCCACGCAGCGAAGGATCGAGAACGCGCAGCCGTGACGTGACGGCCGGCCTCGCGGCCGGCCGTCCACGCCGCTTCGGCTACGCCTTCACGTCGTAGACGAACAGGTTGTCCTGCTCGCGCAGGTACAGGCGCCCACCGACCACGACCGGGTGCGGCCAGCTGGGCCCCGCGACGTCCGGAATGGTGAACGACCCCTTCTCGCTGTAGCCGGTCGGCGTGGCCTCGATCAGCACCATCACGCCGTTCTGGTAGCGGAAGTAGAGGTTGCCGTCCGCGTAGACGACCGCGGCCGAGCCCGTGCCCGCGTTGCGCGTCTCCCCACCCCACACCACCTTGCCCGTGGCCATCTCGATGCAGATCGGGAAGCCCTTGTTGTGCCCGTGGCCTCCGTAGATGTGGTCGCCGACCAGCACGAACCCGCCGTGATGGTTCTGGAAGACCTTGGAATCGAGGAAGTAGACTTCGTTCGCGTCGACGCCGCCCGCGGCCGCCTCCAGCTTGAGCAGCACCGAGCCCGTCTGGTACCCGGTGGACGCGAAGACGTAGTCGCCCTTCACGACCGGAGTCGAGATGTTGGCGACGTCGTTGGCCACCTTGTTGTAGTTCCAGAGGAGCCGTCCGTCCGACGCGCGCACCCCCACCAGCCCGCGGCCCGTGAGCTGCACGTACTGCTTGACGCCGGCCGCGTTCGAGATCACGACGGACGAGTAGCCCGCGCCGTCCTTGCCCTTCGGGCCCAGATCCCGCTCCGGGTACGTGCGCCAGACGTCCTGGCCCGTGTTCTTGTCGAGCGCCACCAGCAGCGCCTTGCTGCCGCCCGGCGTCACGATCACGCGGTCGCCGTCGATCAGCGGCGACTCGCTGTACTTCCAGCTCGACATGACCTGGCCGCCGAAGTCCGTCGCCAGGCTCTTCCGCCAGCGCTGCTTGCCCGTGGCCGCGTCCACGCAGACCAGGTCGCCTTCGGTGCCGACGGCGTACACGCTGCCGCCGTCCACCGTGGGGGTGCCGCGCGGCCCGGCGAACTGGTCCACCCAGGGCGCGCCGATCTTCGCGGTCCAGAGCGTCTTGCCGTCCTTCGCGTCCAGCGCGAAGAGGTGCTGCGTGCCGCCCTTGTCGCCCAGCGTGTAGATGCGGTCGCCGGCGACAGACACGCTCGAGTAGCCGGTGCCCAGGCCGGTGGCCTTGAACGCCAGCGGCGGGCCGCCCGCCTTCCAGCTCTTGAGCAGCCCGGTGTCGGGCGACAGCGCGTCGCGCTTGGGGCCGCGCCAGCTGGGCCAGTCCGCGGTTGCGCGCGCTCCGGCTCCTTGCGGCGTCGCGGGCGCGGCCACGACGAACGACAGGACGACGGCGGTCCAGGCTCGCTTCATGAGTGATCTCCGCTTGATGACGCCCCCCGTCGAGCGAATACCCCATTGTCCGGCAGGGGGCCGGCCGGACGGCCGAAAAAAGATGTCACGGGAAGCGCCGGTGCGCGCCCGGGTCGAACGTCCACTCAGGCGTGACCAGGGACACGCCGGACGGGACGTCGTACCACGGGGCCAGCGAGCCGCCCGCCGGGTTCCGCAGCACGTGGATCTCCTGCGCCGGCATGTAGCTCTGGACGAGCAGGAACGCGCGCCGCCCGCCGGCGCCGCGAGCCACGTCCGCCACCATCACGGCGTGGCCAGGGAAGCCGCCCTTGATGAAGACGTCGCCGGGCTGCACGTCCCGCGTGTCCGTCACGGGCCGCAGCTGGCGCGCGAGCGAGGCGGAGCCCGCGTACATGAACACGACGTCCAGGAACCGCCGCGTGCTCGCGTACGAGGAGTCGGGCTCGCCCGTCCGCGTCCAGGAGAGGACACCCCGCCGCACCACCGGCCGGTCGCCCGCGAACCAGCCCGGAAGCGACGCCGGCGCGCCCGTCGTGACGTCGAAGCGGATGCGCTCGATCGCGCCGATCGAGTAGAGGTACTCGGCGCGCAGGCGCATCACCGCGTCGGCGCACTGCTGGAGGTCCCGCGGGCCCACGTCGATGTCCACGACCGCGTGGTGCGCCTCCTGGTTCCCCTTGAGGCGCCCGTCGAAGAGCCGCACCGGCGGCCGGCCCGCCTTCAGCGGCAGCCCGCGCAGCCAGGCCGTGAAGCTGTCGGCCGGCGCGTCGTCCCGCACGAAGCCCACGGGCGGGGGGATGCGGGCGTGGAGGCGGTTCGATGCGGATGCTTCGTGGGGCCAGGCGTACTCCCAATCTGGCGTTGCGGTTGCCGAGTCCCAAGACAGCGTGAGTAGCACGCCCAGAGCTGCCGCTCCGCGGATCATCCTCTTGGCGCGACTCACGCTAGCGCAAGCAATAGACCCGCCCGTCCTGGGTGCCGATCACCAGTCGGCCGTCCGCGATCGCGGGCGAGGCGGACAGCGGCGCGCCCGCCTCGAAGACGCCCTTGCGCGCGCCGTCCTTGAGGTCCAGCACGTAGAGCCGGCCGTCGTTGCTCCCCGCGAACACGCGGCCGCCCGCGACCGCCGGCGACGAGTCGATGCGCGCCTGCGTGGCGAACGTCCAGAGCGCGGATCCGGTCTTCGCGTCCAGGCAGTGGACGAGCTTGTCGCGCCCGCCCACCACGACGCGGCCGTCCGCAACGGCCGCGGACGCGTAGAAGGGGAACTTGCGCTCGGGGTGCTGGTAGCGCCAGACGACGCGCTTGCCCGCCAGGTCGACCGCGAGCACCTCGTTGTCGAACGTGCCGTAGTAGGCGCGGCCCGCGACGATGGCCGGCGAGGCGCCGGTGTACGCGCCCGACGCCACCTCGAGCACCTGCTGGCCGTCGCTGACGCGGATCCCCCGCAGGTGCTCGTCGCAGCCCGCGATGTAGGCGATCCCGTCCACCACGGAGGCCGTCGCGTGCACGGGCCCCTCGGTCACCGCCTTCCAGGCGAGCGTGCCGGTCGCGGCCACGAGCGCGTACAGGTTCCCGTCGTACGAGCCGATCAGGACCTTGCCGTCGGCGATCACCGGCGAGCTCTTGATCTCGCTCCCGGTCTTGTACGTCCAGCGCGCGCGGCCGGTGCCCGCGTCCACCGCGTGCACCGTGCCCTTCAGGTCGCCGACGAACACGAGCCCGGCCGCCACGGCCGGCGAGGACTCCCCCACCCCTTCCCCCGGGATCGCGTAGGTCCAGAGCTTCCGGCCCGTCGCCAGGTCGAGCGCCAGCAGGCCGGCGCCCTTCGCGGCCACGAACACGACGCCGCCGTCGATGGCGGCGGAGCTCTCCACGGACTCGCCGGCCTCCACCGACCATTGCACGCGCAGCGTGTCGGCCGGAGCGGTGCCCGCGACGCCGGTGAGAGCCGGCGTTCCGCGGAAGTGCGTCCAGCCCGCGGGCGGCGTCGGCACCGCCATCAGCACGGCGATCGACAGCAGGATCGTGCGCACGAGCCTCCTCGTCCCCCTCGAGCTCGATGATAGCGCGCGGGAGCGCGCGGCCGGCTACTTCAGGCCGGTGAGGACGTAGAGATCGGACAGCAGCCGCGAGAAGCTGTAGGCGTACGCTCGGCCGTCCGGCGTGACCGAGACGCCGTGGATGCCCACGACGCCCGAACGGTCGGCGGGCGCGATCTCGCGCCAGGGCTCGACCCGCCCGGTCGGCACGTGCAGGCGGAACAGCCGCGCGGGCAGGCGCTGGGTGTCGCGCATGTAGAGGACGTCTCCATCGCCCCAGCCGAGGACCCAGCGCCCCTCCGTGCCCGCGATGGGCCGCGGCTCTCCGCCTGCGAGCGGATAGAGGCACCAGCGCTCGCCGCACGGCGCGGCCAGCGCGGAGCCGTCCGGCGAGACGGTGTTCTGCCAGACGGCGACGCCGGGCGGCGTGAAGGCGCGCGCGGGACCGCTGCCGATGGGGCGCACGTACATCCGGGTGTCCTGTCCGCGCTCCCGCGCCGCGAAGACGATCTCGCGGCCGCCGGGCAGGAAGCCGGCCCACTCGTAGTCCACGATGCCGGGGTCCTGGAGGATGCGCACCTCACCCGCGCCGGTCGGCACCAGCTGCAGGCGGTCGCGCGCCACCACCGGCACCGTCAGCACCCACGCGCCGTCCGGCGAGAGCGCGGTCGGGTTGCCCGGCCCGATGCGCACCGGCACCGAGCCGTCGGTCCGGCGCAGGTACGTCGTGTACTCGGGCCCGCCGCCCTCGCCGCTCTCGACGAACAGCAGCTGCCGGGCATCCGGCGTGAGCTGGACGAGCCGCGAGAGGTCCAGCCACGAGAGGTCCCGCTCGCCCTCGTCCTCCAGCCGCCGGAAGTACGTCTCCTGCCTCATCGTGGTGCGCTCGACCAGCACGCGCCCGTCGGGCGCGATGTCGTGCAGGATGAGGCGCCCCAGCGCGGGCGCGATCATGCGCACCTGCCGGTCGAGCGTGACCGCGTGCAGCGCGTTGTCGGCGCCCATCTTGGAGGCCGTGAACCAGACCTCACGCCCGTCGGACGACCAGGCGAGCCCCTGGGCGCTGGCCCAGTCGGACGACAGCGTCGTGCGCACGCCCTTGCGGTCGACCACGACCACGTCGCCGCGGTCGTCCCCGCGCATCGGGTGCTCGAGGAACGCGACGCGGTCGCGCCGCGGCGAGAGGCGCACGTGCGTCGGGCGGATGGCCTCGCACAGCACCGTGCCGATCGGGTACTCGATGCGGCGCAGCGAGCCCGAGCCCCTCACGACCGCGAACTCGTCCGTGTCGGCCGCCCAGTCCGCCGCCCGGACGTCCGTGAGCACCTCCCTGGCCGGCCCTCCCGCGATGGGCGCGCGCGTGAGCGTGGGCCCTTCCCCGCGGAACGGCTTGGTGTCGTCGAGGAACGCCACCTCGCCCGTCGCGGAGACGCCGACCAGGCGCGGCCCGGCGACCTCGATCGGCCGCGGGTCCAGGTGCTCCTCGCGCACCGCGAAGACCGAGAGCGGCCGGCCCTCGAACGCGGCGCTGTAGATCACGTCACCGCCGGGCGCGAAGCGGGCCGCGCCCAGGTACCCGCGTCCGAAGGTCAGGCGATGGAACGCGGGCGCGGTCGCGTCGGACGTCCGCAGCGAGTGGACCGCAGTGGCCGCGGCCACGCCCAGCACCAGCCCCGCCACCCACGGCGCCAGCCGGCGGGCGACCGTCTCCAGCCACGACCGCGCCGCGACCGGCGCCAGGCGCGGGAACAGGCGGACGGTCGGGATCTCCGCGGCCGGCTCGGCGACGGGCGTGCCCTGCGCCGGCGTGGCATCGGAGGCGGGCCGCGGCTCGATGACCTCCACCTCGCCCAGGAAGCGGTAGCCCCGGCGCGGCAGCGTCTCGATGTAGCGAGGTGTGGTGGCCTGGTCCCCCAGCGCGGCGCGGATCTGGCGGATGCAGAAGTTGAGCGCCTGCTCGAAGTCGACGTACGTGCCGTCCGACCAGACCTCGCGCTGGATCTCCTCGCGGGTCAGCAGCCGGCCGGGCTGGCTGGCCAGCAGGGCCAGGACGCGGAACGGCTGCAGCTGGAGCTTGACGCGCGCGCCGGCCTTCCACAGCTCCGCACTCTCCGTGTCGATCTCGAACGGGCCGAAACGCAAGCCGCGGAACGGAGCCTGCCGAAGCGCGCGTAGGTTGGGTTCAGCGCCCATCCCGTCCTCCCGGGGTCCGCTCCCGAACAAGCACGCGACGTGCCATTCGCTCCCGTGCCGAGGTCCACCACATTGGATCGCAAGCCCTTTCGAGACAGTCACTTGCAGCAACTCATCTCCGGCTCAGGCGCCGCGCAGCCGCTGCCCATACGAGCGCTTGGATCGGCAACCCACAGAGCCTACGGTGTTTCGGAGGGACTAGAGGACGGAGCGGTAGAGCTCGAGGGCTGCGGCGGCGTCGAAGGGCCTTGGGTTGAAGGTGCCGGTCCACTCCTGTGCCGCATCGGACGCGAGCGCCGGCAGCTCCGAGTCCTGCACGCCGATCTCGGCCAGGCGACGCGGGAGTCCTCCGCGCTCGGCCAGGACGTCCAATCGTCTGGCCAGCGTGTGGGCCGCCGAGTCCCCGGCCTCGTGACCCGAGGCCGCCAGCAGCCCCGCGTACCCATCGGCCGCGACCGGCGCGTTCCAGCGCGTCACCGAGGCCAGCATCATCCCCACCGCGATGCCGTGGGTCGTGCCGTGGCGGGCCGTGAGCGGGTTCGCGCAGGCATGGGCCGCGCCCAGCATGGAGGCCTCGACCGCGAGGCCCGCGAAGAACGAGCCCAGCAGCATGTCCCCGCGCGCGGCCACGTCCCCCGGCACCTCCAGCACGCGCTCGTAGGAGCGCTCGAGCAGGCGGAAGGCCTCGCGCGAGAAGCAGGCCGACAGCGGCGAGCGCCGCGTGGTCACGGAGGTCTCGACGGCGTGGGAGAGCGCGTCGTATCCCGCGACCGCGGTGACGCCCGCGGGCTGCGTCACCGTGAGCTCCGGATCGAGCAGTGCGATGCGGAAGGCCGCGCTCGGGTCGCCGCACGCCATCTTGCGATGCGTGGCCGCGTCCGAGATGAGCGCGTAGCTCTGCGCCTCGCTGCCGGTGCCCGCGGTGGTGGGCACGCCGATCATGGGCAGGAGCGGCACGCGCGCCTTGCCGTAGCCGCGGAACTCCGACATGTCGCCGCCGTTCGCGACCAGGAACGCGATGCCCTTCGCGCAGTCGAGCGAGCTGCCGCCCCCCAGGCCCACGAGGGAGTCCGCGCCGAACGCGCGCGCCACGCCGGCCCCGGCCGCGACCATCGCGGAGTCGGGGTTGGAGTCGAAGGCGTGGAAGGTCTCGACCGCGATGCCGGCGGCGTCGAGGGAGTCGCGCGCGCGCTCGACGTGGCCGGTCGCGACCAGCCCGGGGTCCGCGACCAGCAGCGCGCGCCGGAAGCCCAGCTCGCGGGCCAGCTCTCCCAGCCGCGCGAGCGAGCCGGGCCCGAACACGAGTCGGGTCCGCAGGACGAAGTCGAAAGCCGCCAGGTGCGTGCCCTTCACGGGGCCGCCGACTGCGCCGGCAGGCCCAGGCGCGTCGCCAGCCAGTCCTGCCGGTCCCTGACCGCCTGCTCCGACAGCCCGTGCCCCGCGTCGTACCAGTGGATCTGCTTCGGCTCCGCCGCCGCCGCGAAGAACGCGTCCGCGTTGGCCTTCGGGACGTACGGGTCCTCCTTCGCGAACTGGAAGAGCACGGGCGCCTTCGACTTCCCGACGTAGAGCACGGGGTCGAGCGGGGCCAGCTTCCCGATGTACTCCTGCCGCGCGTCGCCCGTCAGCTTCGCGCTCAGCAGGAACCAGTCCGCGAACGAGGTCGTGCCCGCCTGCAGCGCCAGGCCGGCGTTCACCCGCGGGTCGACGCCCGCCAGCACGGCCCCGTACATCGCCCCGAAATCGTGACCGACGAAGGCCACGCGCCCGGGATCGACGTCGGGCCGCGCCAGCAGCACGTCCAGCGCGCGGCGCAGGACCCGCACCTGCTCGATGGAGCGGTCGTGGTCCTGGGCGGGGTCGCGCGAGAAGTACCACGACGAGTCCGACCACATGGCGTCGACGAGCAGGCACACGACGCCGCGCCGCGCCAGCTCCCTCGCCTGTTCCAGGAACTGCGTGCGGTTCGAGTCCTTCTCCTTGGGCGCGAACCAGTGCACGAACAGCACGGCCGGCCGCGACCGCCCGGGGCCTTCCGGCGCGACCACGTACGCGGCCGTGCGCTGGCCCGAGAGGCTCGCGAACGTCACGTCCCGGACATCGACGCCGTCGCGCGCCGACGCGCTCGTCTCCTGCAGGTCGAGCGGCAGGCTGCGGTCGTACTCGAACAGCGAGGCCGCGCCGGGTCCAGCGGGCTGCGGCGCGGGAGAAAACGGCGCCACGGGCGACGCGCCGTTCGCGGTCACCTTCACGTTGTCGAACACGACCTCGGCCGGCGCGTCGGCGTAGATCCCGGGGCTGCCGTGCAGGTTCGGCGTGGGGTCGAGGCGTTCGAGCGTCCAGGCCTCGGGCTCGGGATCGCCGGTGGGCCAGGCCTTGCCGCGCGCGCGCACGGCGGCGCCCTCCTTCTCGACGCGCAGCTTCAGCCGGTACCAGGTCTCCGGCTTCCAGGCGAAGCTCACGTGCCCGGACGGAGCCGTGGCCGGCTGCCAGGACTGAAGCCCGATCTTCTGCGCGTCGCCCAGCAGCACCAGCTGGTAGCGCTGGGCCACGACGCCCGCGTCGCCCATCCGGCGCTGCCGCTCGCGCGCGAGCACGTCCGCCTCGACGGTGTAGTTGGCCAGGTGCCCGCCGCCCATGAACACGTGGGCCCGGTCGGGCAGCGGGCTGTCGGCCAGCTTGACCAGCGCCTTCGCCCCGCCGGTCTCCCTGGCGGCGAACCGGCCGGTGGCGTTGACCCATTGCGGCGGCACCGCGCCGTTCTCGAAGTCCCACCGCCACGGCAACGCGGGGATCACGCGCACCCGCGCGGCGCCGGACAGGCCGCCGAACGTGGCCTTGACCGCGCCCGCCTGGGGGCTGCGACCCGCGCTCGAGTACTGTCCGGAGGAGCCGATGCGGCCCTCCAGGCCCTCCAGCGCCCAGGCCGCCTTGGGCTCCTCGCGGATGAGGCGCCCCTGCGCGTCGAACAGGCGCACGACGAACTGCACGCGGTCGCCTGGCGTCAGCGACAGCTCGGTCGGCGAGACCTGGAGGTGGGTGGCCGGCTCGGCGCCGGCGGGCAGCGGGTCACGCGTCGCCTCGACGGCGGCGACCTTGCGGCCGATGCAGTACGTGGCGACCGCGGTCGTCAGGTACACGCGGCCGCTCGAGACCGCGACCGACGCCAGGATGGGCTCGGGGCTCCTCTCGGTGCCGAGCGGCTCGGAGTCGAGGACCGTCGCGCCCGCCGGCCCCGGCTTCAGGATGAGGAACCGGCCGTTGTCGGTGCCGACGTAGAGCTTGCCGTCGGCGAGCACCGGCGACGTCGCTCGGGCGCTCCCCAGCTTGAACACCCAGAGCTGCCGGCCGGACGCGGCGTCGAAGGCGAACAGGTGGCCGCCGGCGTCGATCTGGTAGAGGCGGTTGCCGTCGAGGACGGGCGCGCTGGACCCGGCACGGAAGCCCGGGATCGACCACCTCACGTCCGTCCTCCCGAGCGGGCCGGACGCGGCCGCGTCGATCGCGGCCAGCAGGCCGGGCTCGCCCGACTCTCCGCCGTGGCTCACGACGGCGACGTTGCCGGGGGCCAGCAGCGCGCCCGAGCTCGGGCCGCGCGTGCCCATGGCGAAGCTCCAGACCGGCTCGCCCGTCGCCGGCTTGATCGCGTGCACCGCGCCGTCCCCGCCGCCGGCGATCATCAGGCGCACGCCGCCGACGCTGCCGATGACGGGCGGCGCGTCGCTCGTGTCGCGCGGCGATCCGCCTGTCGCGGCCACGTAGACCGTGGCGCCGGTCTTCCTGTCGAACGCGAAGAAGCGGTGGCTGGCGGGCGCCTGCGCGCCCCAGCCGGCGGCGACGCCGCTCACGATCACCAGGTCGCCGTCGACCACGGGGGAGGCCATCCTGCCCGTGGTGACCAGGCCGAAGTCCTCGACCAGCGAGCGCTCCCATCGCACCTTTCCCCATGGGTCCAGCGCCAGCAGCGTCCCGCCGGCTCCGAGCGCGAAGACGTCGCCCGTCGCGGGGTCGCCCGCGGGCGACGACCCGCCGGCGTGAGGCGACTCGGTGTCGTCGAGGTTGAAGCGGTGCTCCCAGAGCCGCGTCCCGGTGTCGGCGTCCAGGCACACCACGCGCTCGTGGCGCGTCCCGCCCTCGGTCGCGGCGCCCTGCAGGTAGAGGCGATCGCCGAGCACGATCGGCGTCGAGCGCCCGCCGTACGGCGCCTTCCAGGCCAGGTTCCTTCCCGCGACCGACCACGAGCCCGGCAGGCCGCGCTCGGGCGAGCGCCCGTCGCGATCCGGTCCGCGCCACTCGGCCCAGTCCCCTGCCTGCGCCAGGGCGGCGCCCGAGAGCGCGAGCACGAGAGGCACGCGGTGAAGGAACGACGTCAATGCGTGCTCCAATCGGTTGGACGTGCGCGCCGATCGATCGGAATCGGCTTCGGCCCCGAGACGCTATACTTCCGCAGTTTGGCGTCGCGGACAAGCGTGGGGCCCCGCGCGCGCAAGACCAAGCACCCATGCTCCTGCCTGCCGCACTCTGCCTCTCCCTGACCGGGGCCGTGGCCGCTCCCGACGCTGCCGGGCCGGTCGCCTACAGCGGCCGCGAGGGCCGGCTGCAGGTGGCGATCCCCCGCCTCGAGGACGAGGTGCGCATCGACGGCGTCCTGGACGACGCGCCCTGGCGGCTGGCCGCCCGCCTCACCGACTTCTCGGCCTATGCGCCCGTGGACGGCGCGCCCAGCACCGAGCCGACAGAGGTCCTCGTCTTCTACTCGGCGACCGCGATCCACTTCAGCGTGCGCGCCCAGGCCACGCCGGGCACGGTGCGCGCGACGCTGGCCAACCGGGATCGCCTGGACACCGAGGACCAGGTCCGTTTCTTCCTGTCCACGTTCAACGACGGACGCCAGGCCCTGTACTTCGCGGTGAACCCGCTGGGCGTGCAGGCGGACGGCGTGCTGGTCGAGGGCACCGCCACGCGCGGCGGCGGGTTCGAAGGGCTGGCCACCGGCCGCGAGGAGCCGGACCTGGCGCCGGACTTCGTCTTCGACTCGAAGGGGCGGCTGACCGAGGGCGGCTACGAGGTGGAGGTGCGCATTCCCTTCAAGACCCTGCGCTTCCCCTCGGCCGAGCGCCAGTCGTGGGGCCTGCACGTCACGCGCATGCTGCAGTGGAACGCGCACGAGGACTCGTGGGCGCCGGCGAAGCGGGCGGCGGCCTCGTTCCTGGCGCAGGGCGGCACGCTCGACGGCCTGGCCGAGCTCAAGCGCGGTCTCGTGCTGGACCTCAACCCGGAGCTGACCGGCACCACGGTCGGCGCCTCCGACGACCGCGGCTGGACCTACGACACCGACAAGCCCTCGCTGGGCGGCAACGTGCGGTGGGGCGTCACTTCGAACCTCACGCTCAACGGCACGGTGAACCCCGACTTCTCGCAGATCGAGGCCGACGCCAGCCAGTTCACGTTCGACCCGCGCAGCGCGATCTTCTACCCGGAGAAGCGCCCGTTCTTCCTGGACGGGCTCGAGCAGTTCACGACCCCCAACCGGCTCATCTACACGCGCCGCATCGTCGATCCCATCGGCGCCACCAAGCTGTCGGGAAAGATCGGCGGCACGTCACTCGCGCTGCTGTCGGCGGTGGACGGCGCGCTGCAGTCGCGCACCGGCTCACATCCGTACTACAACCTCATGCGCGTCCAGCGCGACCTGTTCGGCCAGAGCAGGGCGGCGCTGGTGGTGACCGACAAGAGGGACGGCTCCGCCTTCAACACGGTGATGGCGGCCGACACGCGCATCGCGTGGGGCGACATCTGGAACGTGCAGGCGCAGGCGGCGCTGAGCCGCACCGGCACCACCAGCGGCGTCGCGACCGGCCCGCTGCTGCAGGCCGCGCTGGAGCGGAACGGCAAGCGCTTCGGCCTCTCCTGGCGGGCGACCAGCCTGGACGAGGACTTCCGCGCGGAGAGCGGCTTCATCGCACGCCCGCGCGTCACGAACGTCAACCTGGACCAGCGCTGGACGTTCTTCGGCGGCGACACGTCCAGGCTGGAGAGCCTCTCGAGCGACGCCGTCCTCAACGGCGTCTGGCGCACGCAGGACCTCCTGGACGGCCGGGGGCCGCTGGAGCGCAAGCTGCACCTCAACAACAACGCCGTGTTCCGGGGCGGCTGGCGGGCCGGCGCGTCGGTGCTGATCGAGCGCTTCGACTACGACCCCCAGCTGTACGAGGACTACGCGCTGCTGGGCCCGGACGGGGAGATCCTGCCCTTCGTGGGGACGCCGTACATCAACAACCTGGACTGGGTGGTCTCCTTCAGCACGCCGCAGTTCTCGGGCTTCACCGCGTCGTTCCAGAGGGTGTGGGGCCGCGACGAGAACTTCTTCGAGTGGTCGCCGGCCGACATCGACTACATCGACTTCTCGCTCGACTACCGGCCGACCGAGCAGCTGCGCGTGGAGGGCCGCTACCAGCTCCAGTACTTCGGCCGGCGCAGCGACGACAGCACCGTCGGCGTCCGCCACATCCCGCGCCTCAAGGTCGAGTACCAGCTCACCCGCGCGGCCTTCCTGCGCGTCGTGGGCGAGTACGACATCGCCCGCCAGGACGACCTGCGCGACGACGGGCGCACCGAGCTGCCGATCGTGATCCGGGACCCGGTCACGGGCCTCTACGAGCGGGCGCTGGGCCAGGAGAGCAAGCGCCTGCGCCTCGACTTCCTCTTCTCCTACCAGCCGGTGCCCGGCACCGTGATCTTCGCCGGCTACGGCAGCCGCCTGGTCGAGGAGGACGACCCGCTGCGTCGCGGCCTGCGGCGCGAGGGCGACGGCTTCTTCCTCAAGTTCAGCTACCTCTTCCGCGTGTAACGGAGGCCCATTCCATGCGACGAACCCTCGTGCTCCTCCCGCTGCTGGCGGCCTCGCTGGCGTCGGCCGATCCCAACCCGAGCCTCGGCAGCTGGCCCCAGTTCCGCGGACCCAACGGCCAGGGCATCTCCACCGAGACCGGCCTGCCGCTCGTCTGGAGCGACACCGAGAACGTGGTGTGGAAGACGCCCATCCCGGGGCGCGGCCACTCGTCGCCCGTCGTGTGGGGCAACCGCATCTTCCTGACCACGGCCGTGGAGGGAGCGGTCAGCAAGCCGGGGTTCACCGGCGTCAAGCACCTCGACGAGGGCAAGGAGTTCGTGCACCCGGACGGGGTGGGCGCCGACCGCACGCAGACGCTGAAGGTGATGGCCGTGGACGCGGAGAGCGGGAAGGTGCTGTGGGAGAAGACCGCCTGGGAGGGCAATCCGTACGACACGCGCCACCGGCGGGGCAGCTTCGCGTCCCCCACCCCGATCGTGGACGGCGAGCGGGTCTACGCCTGGTTCGGCTCGGAAGGGATCTACACCTACGACCTCGACGGCAACCTGCTGTGGAAGGCCGAGCTGGGCGGCATCGCGTCGATGGGCGTCGGCGTGGGCAGCTCGCCCGTGCTCCACGGCGAGCTCGTCATCCTGCTCTGCGACGAGGACAGCGGCGAGAAGTCGTTCATCGCCGCGCTCGACCGCAAGACCGGCAAGGAGGCCTGGCGCGTCCCGCGCAAGGTCCAGGTGAGCTGGGCCACCCCGGTGGTCGTGAAGGCGGGCACGCGGTACGAGCTGGTGACGGCCGGCGCCGAGGCCATCATCGCGTACGACCCCGCGACCGGGAAGGAGCTGTGGCGCGCGAGGGGCCTCGAGAGCAACGCGGTGCCCTCGCCGGTGACCGGGCCCGACGTGGTGGTGGTGAGCTCCGGCTATCCCTCGAAGGTCGCGATGGCGATCCAGCCGGGCGGCACCGGCGACGTGACAGGGACGCCGCGCATCCTCTGGCGCTACGAGAAGGGCACGGCCTACGTCCCCTCCCCCATCCTCTACCGCGACCTCGTGTACCTGGTGACCGACCGCGGGCTGATCACCGCGCTCGACGTGAAGACGGGCGCGGTGAAGTACGAGGGCGGCCGGCCGCCGGTGCCGGCCACCTTCATGGCCTCGCCGGTCGTGATCGACGGCCGCATCGTGCTCATGAGCGAGGACGGCGACGCGTTCGTGATCAAGAGCGGGCCGGTGCACGAGGTGGAGCGCACCAACTCGCTGGGCGAGCCCATCTTCGCGTCGCCCGCCATCTCGCAGGGGCGCATCTTCATCCGCGGCGCCTCGAACCTGTACTGCATCGGGAAGAAGAAGGGGGCGTAGGGTCCGTGGGGCACGTGCTGTCGGACGTCCGCTTCGCCCTGCGCGCCCTCGCGCAGCGGCCCGCCTTCGCCGCCGCCGCGCTCACGACGCTGGCGGTCGGCATCGGGGCCAACGCGGCCGTCTTCAGCATCGCCCAGGCCGTGCTGCTGCGGCCGCTCCCTCTGCGCGACCCCGACCGCCTGGTCATGGTCTGGGAGCGCAACGTCTCGCGGAACCGCCTCCGCAACGTGGTCAACCCCGGGAACTACCTGGCCTGGCGCGAGCGCAACGCGGCGTTCGAGGACGTGGCCGCCTTCGCGTCCGGCAGCCGCAACGTCACCGGCGACGGCCCGCCCGTCCGCCTCGACGTCGGCGCGGCCACCCCCAACTTCTTCGCGACGCTCGGCATGGCACCCCGGCTCGGCCGCGGCTTCGTGGACGACGACGGCCGGCCCGGCGCGCCCGCCGTCGCCATCCTCTCGGACGGCCTGTGGCGCGGCCGTTTCGCGTCGGATCCGGCCGTGGTCGGCAGACGCCTGGTGCTGGACGGCGAGCCCGCGACCGTCGTCGGCGTGATGCCCGCCGGCTTCGCGATGCCGGCGGGCGCCGAGCTGTGGGTGCCGTTCACGATCGGCGAGGGCGGCCTCCAGCCGACGGCCCGCGGCCGCTTCCTGCTGACGGTCGCCCGCTTGCGCGACGGGGTCAGCGCGGGACAGGCGCAGGCGGCGCTCGACGGCATCGTGCGCCAGCTGGTGGCCGAGCGGCCCGACGTCAACACCGGCTGGGACGCGACGGTGGCGCCGCTGCACGCGGACCTGGTCCGGGACGTGCGGCCGGCCGTGATCGTGCTGGCGGGCGCGGTCGGCCTGGTCCTGCTGGTCGGCTGCGGCAACCTGGCGACGCTCCTGCTCGCGCGATCGCTGGGACGCGAGCGCGAGATCGCGATCCGCCGCGCGCTCGGCGCGCGCACGGGCCGGCTGGTCGCGCAGCTCCTGACCGAGAGCCTGGTGCTGGCGCTGGGGGGCGGCGCGCTGGGCCTGCTGCTCGCGTCCTGGCTGACCCGCGCGCTGACGGCGCTGGTGCCGCCGGAGGTGCAGGCCCTGGTCCAGCCCGCGCTCGACGCGCGCGTCGCGGCGGTGGCGCTGGGGCTCTCCGTGCTGAGCGCGGTCCTCTTCGGCCTGGTGCCGGCCTGGCAGACGGTGCGGCCGGACCTGACCCGCTCGCTGCGCGAAGGCGCCGCCGGCAGCGGCCTCAGCGGCACGAGGCGGCGGCTGGCCCGCGGGCTGGTCGCGGGCGAGGTGGCGCTCGCCCTCGTCCTGCTCGTGGGCGCGGGCGTCCTCCTGCGCAGCTTCGCGCGCCTGTCCACCGTGGATGCGGGCTTCGATCCGGCCGGCGTGCTCTCGCTCCAGGTCAGCCTGTCGGGGCCGCGGTACGCGGCGGACGGCGCGCCCGCGCGCTTCTACGCGGACGCGCTGGACCGGATCTCGGCGCTGCCGGGCGTCGAGTCCGCCGCCGCCATCAGCTGGCGGCCGTTCGGGATCGGCTCGGCCACGCGCTTCGCGGTGCCCGACCGCCCGGCGCCGCCGGCCGGCCAGGAGCCCACGGGCGAGGTGCGCATCGTCACGCCGGGCTTCTTCCGCACGCTCGGCATCGCGCTCGAGGCGGGCCGCGACTTCGACGCGCGCGACGCCGCGGGCGCGCCGCAGGCCGTGATCGTGAACGAGGGCGTGGCGCGCGCGTTCTGGCCGGGGCAGAGCGCCCTGGGGCGGCGCATCGCGATGCAGTGGGGCGCTCCGCTCGACGCGGAGATCGTGGGCGTCGTGGCCGACGCGCGGCTGGTCGCGCTCGACACGCCGGCGCGCGCGACGCTCTACTGGCCGGTGGCCCAGGTTCCCAGCGAGTTCATGACGCTGCTGGTGCGCTCGCCCGGCGGCCCGGGAGCCGTGGCGGGGCCGGTCCGCGAGGCCATCGCTGCGCTCGACCCCGAGCTGCCGGTCGCGAAGGTGGCGCCGCTGCCGGAGGTGATGGCCGACAGCATCGCGCGGCCCCGCGTCGTGTTCCTGGTGATCGGCGCGTTTGCGGCCACGGCCGTGCTGCTGGCCGCGCTGGGGCTGTTCGGCGTGCTGTCCTACTCGGTGGGCCAGCGCCTGCCCGAGATCGGCGTGCGGATGGCGCTGGGCGCGCGGCCCCGCGACGTGGCGGGGCTGGTCCTGCGCGAAGCGGGCGCCATGGCCGGCATCGGCGGGGCGATCGGGATCGCGGGGGCCCTGGCGCTGGCGCACGTGCTCGAGCGCCTGCTGTTCGAGACCAACGCTCGCGACCCGCTCGCGATCGCGGGCGTGATCGGGGTGGTGGCGCTGGTCAGCCTCGCCGCCGCCTGGCTGCCCGCGCGCCGCGCGAGCCGGGTGGATCCGCTGAAGGCGCTGCGCGCCGAGTAGCCGGACGCTGCTAGAATCCCGCCTCCGTTTCGCGGGCGAGACGAGCGGTCGTCCCGTGGTGCTCGAGGAGGCGGCTGCGGCATGGTCATCGGCGTCCCCAGGGAGATCTTTCCGTCCGAGCGCCGCGTCGCGCTCATCCCCGCCTCCGTGCCCCTGCTGGTGAAGGCGGGGTTCCGCGTGTTGGTGGAGACGAACGCGGGCTACCTGGCCGGATACACGGACGCCGCCTATCGGGAGAAGGGCGCTTCCACCGCGGCATCACGCGACCAGGTCTTCGCCGACGCGGACGTGATCTTCCAGCTGGTGGGCGTCGGCGCGAACCAGGCCACCGGCCGCGAGGACCTCCCCCGCTTCCGCCGGGGCCAGGCGGCGCTGGGCTTCCAGCGCGCTCTCGGCAACCCCGAGTCGCTCCAGGAGCTGGCCGCCACGGGCGCGACGGTGTTCGCCATCGAGATGATGCCGCGCATCACGCGCGCGCAGTCGATGGACGCGCTGTCCTCCATGTCCACCGCCGCCGGCTACAGCGCGGTGCTGCTGGCGGCCGCCGCGCTGCCCAAGATGTTCCCCATGATGATGACCGCGGCCGGCACCATCTCGCCCGCGCGGGTGCTGATCGTTGGCGTGGGCGTGTCGGGGCTGCAGGCCATCTCGACCGCCCGCCGCATCGGGGCGGTCGTCTCCGCCTACGACGTGCGGCCCGCGGTCAAGGAGCAGGTCCACAGCCTGGGGGCCCGGTTCGTCGAGCTGCCCCTGGAGACGGGGGGCGCGGAGGACGCGGGTGGTTACGCCAAGGCGCAGGACGAGGCGTTCTACCGCCGCCAGCGCGAGCTGATGGCGAAGGCGGTCGCGGAGAGCGACGTCGTGATCACCACCGCGAACGTGCCGGGACGGAAGGCGCCGGTCCTGATCACTTCCGAGATGGTGGCGGGCATGAACCCGGGGTCGGTGATCGTGGACCTGGCCGCCGAGCGCGGGGGCAACTGCGAGCTGACGAAGTCCGGCCAGACCGTCTCCGCTCACGGCGTGACCATAATGGGCCCGGTGAACGTACCGAGCCTGGTGCCGTTCCACGCCAGCCAGATGTACTCGACCAACATCACGGCCTTCTTCACGCACCTCGCCAAGGACGGCCGTCTCGAGGTGGACCCGTCCGACGAGATCGCGCGCGAGACGCTGGTGGCCCGGGCGGGCCAGATCGTGCACCCCAAGGTGCGGGAGGCGCTGGGCCTTCCGCCCGGCACGCCCGCGTAGGAGGGGCGGAAGCGCCATGGAAATGCTCGTCCTGCTGGTGACGATCTTCGTGCTGGCGGTCTTCGTGGGGTTCGAGATCATCGCCAAGGTCCCCCCCACGCTGCACACGCCGCTCATGTCCGGCTCCAATGCGATCTCGGGCATCACGCTGGTGGGCGCGCTGCTCTCCGCCGGCATGCAGCACTCGCTGCTGACGGCGGTGCTCGGCTTCCTGGCGGTGGTGCTCGCCACCATCAACGTGGTCGGGGGCTACCTCGTCACCCATCGCATGCTGGGCATGTTCCGGAGGAAGAGCTAGGCGCCCATGTCGGCCGCGCTCATCGACCTCAGCTACCTCGTCGCGTCGGTCCTGTTCATCCTGGGGCTCAAGGCGCTCAGCCACCCGCGCACCGCAGTGCGCGGGAACCTCGTGAGCGCGCTGGGCATGCTGATCGCAGTGGTGGCGACCCTGCTCGACCGGCAGATCCTCGGCTTCGGGTGGATCCTGGCCGGCCTCGTGATCGGCTCGGGGCTGGGCGCGCTGCTGGCCGCGCGCACGCCGATGACCGCCATGCCGCAGATGGTCGCGCTCCTGAACGGCTTCGGCGGCGGCGCCTCCGTTCTGGTCGCCGGCGCCGCGCTGGTCGAGGCGGTCGGCATCGCCGAGCGGCCGGTCACGCTCACGCTCACCGTCGCCACGGGCCTCTCGGGGCTGATCGGCGGGGTGACGCTGTTGGGCAGCCTGGTCGCCTGGGCCAAGCTGGAGGAGCGGATCCCGGGCAACCCCGTCCTGTTCCCCGGCCAGCACGTGCTCAACGCCGCGCTGGCGCTCGGCACCCTCGCCCTCTGCGCCGGCGTGGCCGTGCGGCCTGACCTGCAGGTGCTCTACTGGGGGCTCGTGCTCGTCTCGTCGGTGCTGGGCGTGCTGCTGGTGATCCCCATCGGCGGCGCCGACATGCCGGTCGTGATCTCGCTGCTCAACTCGTACTCCGGCATGGCCGCCTGCACGACGGGCTTCGTGCTCGGCAACACGATGCTCATCATCGCGGGCGCGCTGGTGGGGGCCTCGGGGATCATCCTCACCCAGATCATGTGCAAGGCCATGAACCGCTCGCTCGCCAACGTCCTGTTCGGCGGCGTGGGCGCCGTGGCCGGGGGCAAGGGGCCCTCCGCGGACGATGTCTACGCCGGGCGCCTCAAGTCGACGTCGCCGGAGGAGATCGCGATGATCCTGGAGCTCGCCCGGCGCGTGATGATCGTGCCCGGCTACGGTCTGGCCGTCAGCCAGGCGCAGCACTCGGTGCGGGACCTCACCCGGCTGCTGGAGTCGCGCGGGGTGCAGGTGGAGTTCGCCATCCACCCCGTCGCCGGCCGCATGCCTGGCCACATGAACGTGCTCCTGGCCGAGGCCGACATCCCGTACGAGAAGCTCCTCACCATGGAGGAGGCGAACCCGGTGATGGAGCAGGTCGACGTGGCGCTCGTCATCGGCGCCAACGACGTCGTGAACCCGGCCGCACGCACCGACCCCGGCAGCCCCATCGCCGGCATGCCGATACTGGACGTGGACAAGGCGCGCACCGTCGTGATGGTGAAGCGGAGCCTCTCGCCCGGCTTCGCCGGCATCCCCAACCCGCTGTTCGCGGCGGACAACTGCCTCATGTACTTCGCGGACGGCAAGAAGGCGATGGTGGACCTGATCGCGGCGGTGAGGGAGGCCGCCTAGCCCCAGCGCGTGGGTTCCCAGGAGAGGCCCAGCGTCACGATCTTCTCCAGCAGCGCGCCGAAGTCGGTCCCCGCGGTGGCGGCGGAGCGCGCGAAGTCCTCGTCGGGCGCGACCTGGGGATTGGGGTTGGCCTCGATCACCCAGGCCTGGCCCGATCCGTCCAGGCGCAGGTCGATGCGGGCGTACCCCGACAGCGTCAGGTTCCGGTAGACGCGCTTGCAGGTCTCCTGGATGCGGGCCATCACCTCGGGAGCGATGTCCTGCGCCGCGGCCGAGTCGATGCCGTGCTTCTTCTGGTAGGCCAGGCTCCACTTCAGACGCTCGGTCGCGATCCGGCGCTTGTCCTCCGGCATCTTCTGGAAGAGCAGCTCCCACACCGGCAGCGCCTGCAGCCGCTCGTTCCCCAGCACGCCCACGTACAGCTCGCGGCCCTCGATGTAGCGCTCCACCAGCGCGTCGGTGCCGATCGACTCGTGGATGAAGCGGATGCGCTCGGCCAGCTTGTCCTCGTCCTCCACCACCGAGGCCTGCGAGATGCCGATGGAGGCGTCGAGCGTCAGCGACTTCACGATCAGCGGGAACTTGAGCTTCGAGCGCCGGCGCACCCGGCGGTTGCGAGGGAAGACCGCGAAGTCCGCGACCGGGATGCGGTGGTAGCTGAGCAGCTTCTTCGTGATCGACTTGTCGCGCGCCAGCAGCAGGCCGCGCGAGTTGCACCCGGTGTAGGGCACCTTCAGCAGCTCCAGGTACGCGATCACGTTCGCGTCCCAGCCCGGCACGTCGTCGAAGCCCTCCAGCAGGTTGAAGGCGATGTGCGGCTGGAACTCCTCCACCGCGGCGCGGATGACGCCCAGCTCGCTGCCGAGGCCGAGCGGGCGCACCTCGTGGCCGAGCTGCCGCAGCGCCTTGACCACGTGGTACTCGGTCTTCCACTCCGCCGCCGCCACCTGCTCCGCCGAAGCGGTCTCGGGCGGCACCAGGCTCTCGTGCATGAGGGCCAGGATGCGTCGCTTGCGTGCGCCGTTCTTGGGGGGCTTCTTCCGCGCCATTCGCTCAGAGCGCGAGTCTATGACGTCCGCTGTGCAGATAGTTCATGACTTGAGCGGTGAGAAGCGCGGTGAACTCCAGCTCCGCCTTCTCCGGCGGCAGGGTCAGCCGCAGCTTCAGCTCGCGGCAGCGGGCGATCATGTCGCCCAGCACCTGGTCGATCGTGTACTGGTACTCACGCGTCCACTGTCTCACTCGGCGGCGGACGTCCTTGCGGATGCGCGAGAGGAACCTGGCGGCCGACGGGGCCCGCGCGAACTCGGGCGCGTCCGAGAACAGCTTGCGCAGGTCGCGGTCGAAGAACTCGCGGTTGTCCACGCCGTAGTGGGCGCGCTTGGCCGCGTAGTGCTCGCGCAGCGTCTTGCGCAGGCCCGAGAGGTGGTAGGGCTGGCGCCGGTTGCGCACGCGGGGCAGGCGCCCCTTGAGCTCCTTGACCAGGTCGTCGACGTAGAACAGCTTCCGCAGCGCGGGCCACTCGGCGTAGCGGTGCAGCCAGTCCGAGTCGGGCGTCAGCCACACCGCGAACGTCTCGGCGAAGTCCTCGTCCGGATGGCTCTGGGCGTACCAGGCGTCGAGGTGCATCACGAAGCTCTTGCTGTACGGCCGCGCGGTGTAGTGCTCGGGGTAGCGCTGCGACGAGCGTCCGAACAGGCGCTGCCGGCGGCGGAGCCGCTTGGTGCGGTACGCGTTCTCGAGCGCGTGCCCGGCCTCGTGGCGGAGGATCTTGGCGCACCACTCGTCCGTGCCGCCCTCCACCTCGATCATCTGGTGCTGCTCGAGCCGCGCGAGGCGCGGGTGCGCGAGGTAGAAGGGGATGGCGATGCCCGGCACGCCGTCCGGGACGAACCACTCGTCCGACAACCAGAAGTGCGGCCGGAAGGTGAGGCCGCGCGACGCGAGCTCGGCGTACAGCGCGTCGATCCGCTCCTGCAGCACGGTGCCCCGGAGGTGCAGGTCCAGATCGCACAGGCGGAGGTCGAGGAGCCGTTCGTCGTCCCAACCCTCCCATAATGAAGGCTTTAGCCGTACGGGAGCCGACCGCCGGGCCGGGGCGGGGACGCGCGACGACGCATCGCCGGGCGGCGCGGGCGGCTGGTCCTCGGGGGGCACGAACAGAGGCTACGACGGGGGACGCCGACGATCAACGGCACGCCGATCGAGGGCGTCCCCCTTGTCCGAACGGGTACGAACTACCGCTCGATCGCCCCGATATCGGGACCCGAGCCGTTGAACGCCAGCGAGACGCCCTGGCCCGCGGTCCAGGTGAGCGCCTGGTCGAGCTGGAGCGTGCGGTTGACCTCGTTGATGGAGACGATCCTGGCCCTCACGGTCTGGCCGGCCAGCTGCACGTAGTCGCCCACCTCGCCGGCGATGCCGTAGCCGTCGAAGAAGGACAGGACGTCGGCCACGGGAAGCACGGTGCCGCTGCCCGCGGTGGTGGTGGTGGTGAGGAACGCCGCGGCGTCGATGAGCGGGCTGCCCGCCGCCAGGCGGAAGTCACGCGCATCCTCGTTGACGAAGCCGGGCGCCACCTCGAGGTTGCCCTTGAAGAGGGTCGGCTGGTTCTGGTGCCACCAGGAGAGGTTCTGCCCCGGCGGGTTGCTCGAGCTGTCGCGCCGGCCGTAGGTCACGGCGTACGTCTGGCCGGGAGCGGTGCCCAGGATGTCGTTGCGCTCGAACAGGAACCCGTCCTGGCGGCCGGTCAGGAACTGCACCGGCTTGCCGGCCAGCGTCTGCGTGTACCAGCCCCAGCGCGTGTCGTTGGCGACGAACTGGCTCTTGTAGAGCACGTTGTTCTTGATGACGTTGCCGCTGAACGTGTAGCTCGACGTCTGCGCGATGCTGAGGCCGGCGAACGCGGTCTTGTAGAAGACGTTGTGGTACACGCGGTTGTCGGTGTTGTAGCGCGCCTCGTTGCTGTAGAGCGTGAGGTCCAGTCCGGGGCCCACGGTGTCGCGGAAGACGTTGCGCCGGATGATCCCCTGCTGCGCGCTGTACTGGATGCCCGCGTACGGCGAGGAGTTGCCGCTCGAGGGCGTGTACGCGAACGTGTTCCCCTCGACCAGGTTGCGCTTGGTCGCGTTGTAGAGCTGCGGCGAGTCCGACGGCACGCCCTCGCAGTCCGTCACCTGGCCGATCTTCTGCAGCTCGTTGTGGAACGAGTTGCCGCGCACCACGTTGCGGTTGCCGCACAGGATCGTCCACAGCGCGTGGCGGGCCTTGCGGAAGGTGTTGCCCGTGACGACGTTCCGGTCGGAGTGGATGAGCATCAGGTTGTCGTTGCCGTCCTCGAAGGTGTTGCCCTCGATCCGGTTGTAGGTCGAGTCGATGAACTTCACGCCGGCGCGGGTGCCGCTCGCGGTCGCGCGCAGGAAGGTCGAGTTGCGGATCACGTTGTAGTGCGCGTTGACGGCGCGCAGCCAGCCCACCACGTCGGTGACGCGGAGGCCGTCCAGCACCAGGTACCTGCGGCCGGTGAGGTCGATGGCGGGATCGAAGGACGAGCCCGTGATGGTCGCCACTTCGGACCCGTAGCGCGCGTAGGTGATGGGCAGGCCCGCCGAGCCGGACGTCGGCGGCAGCAGCCGCTCGCCGTACGTGCCCGCGCGGATCGCGACCGTGTCGCCCGCGAGGGCGGCGGCCGCGGCGCCGGCGATGGTCCGGTAGCCCAGGTGGGTGCCGCCGGCGCAGTTGCGGGTGGCCGGGTTGTAGGTCGTGCACGAGGCCACCGTCAGGGTGCCGTCCACGAACAGCGTGCGGCCGGTGGTGGCGGAGTCGTCGTTGACGATGGTGCCGACGCCGCGGCCGTCCACGAGCGTCGCGCCCACGATCGCGGAGAGGTCCACGTTGAAGGTCTCGTTGGGCTCGACGGCCGTGTCCCCGACCACCGGGACCGCGACGGTGCGGCTCACGGTGCCCGCGGGGAAGGTCAGCGTCCCGGAGGCGGCGGTGTAGTCTCCGGGCGCCTGCGCGGTCCCGTTGGACGTCGCGAAGGCCACCGTCACCGGCTGGGTGGCCGCGCCCGAGAGGGTGACATTGAATACGGCCGAGACCGTGCCCGACTGTCCCTCGTTGACGCTGACGTCCGAGATGGAGAGCGAGGGAACGGGCGGCTGGTCGTCGTTGCGGATGGTGCCGCGGCCCTGGCCGTCCTGGACCGTGGCTCCGGAGGGACCGGACAGGTCCACCCAGAACGTCTCGTCGGCTTCCACCAGGGTGTCACCGAGCACCGGCACCACGATCGTCCGCGTCACCGTCCCGGCCGGGAACGACAGCGTGCCCGAGACCGGCGTGTAGTCGGAGCCGGCGATCGCGGTCGCGTTCGCGGTCGTGAACGACACCGTGACCCCCTGGGTGGACGCCGGGGTCAGCGAGACCGTGAACACGGCGCTGACGGTGCCGCTGTGTCCCTCGTTCACCGTCACGTCGCCGATCGACAGCGCGCCGGGCGTGGCCTCGCTGGCCCCCTCGTACGCGCCCAGGTCGAAGGCGGGGCCCTGCGGGCGCGGCGCGCCGTCCGCGTCACGCGAGATGTTCACCCCGTAGAGCGCCTGAAAGCGCGCGTACGCCGGGTGCACGTAGCCGCGATCGATGGCCGGCGAGGTCTCGCGAAGCCGGAAGTCGAGCCCCGCGGGGTCCACCAGCTGGGGATCCGCGTTGATGCAGCTCTGCACCTGGTTCGGGAACGCCGCCTGCGCCTGCGCGCAGTTGCGCACCGTGGAACCACCGAAGCGGATGCGGGCCACCGCGTCGAAGATGTTGTTCTTCACGACGTTGCCCGAGGACGAGCCCACGCCCACGTGGTGCGACGGCTGGGCCAGCCCCGCGACGAGGTTGTTCGCGATCTCGGCGCCGCTGCCGCTCGAGTAGGTGATGCCCGCGTCGGAGCCGAACACCGTGTTGTTGATGGCGTAGAACAGCGGCGTGCCGTAGGCGCGGATGGCGTGCACGCCCGACATGCTGGCGGGGTTGTAGCTGCTGCCGGGGAGGTGGCGGATGTTCCACACCACGTTGCCGATCACGTAGAAGCCGTCCCGCGCGCCGGTGCACCGGATGCCGTTGGTCGCGTCGTGCACGCGGTTGAAGAGGATCCAGACGCGCTCGGCGTCGTAGTGCACGACCAGGGCCGTGCCGTCGTCCGTCCCGCTCGCGGGCGGGTCGAAGTTGTACATCTCGTTCTCGGTGACGACGATGTCCCGGCTCTGCTTCACGTCCAGTCCGTTCTCCTGGTTGTCGTGGAACCGGTTGCGCCCGATGTACACGTAGCGCGTCCACGGCTCCGGCGCGGGCGGGTTGTCGCCCACGCGCACGGAGTCGCCCGCGATGTCGTGGATGTGGTTGTCGACCACCCAGATGCGCTGGGAGCCGTCGTCCACGACCACACCGATGATGTCCATCTCCTCGGAGCTCTCGATGTCGCCCGCGTGGTGGATGTGGTTGCCCATCACGGTCACGTCGCTCACGCCGTGCACGGCGACCAGCGAGGTGGGTCCGTCGTTGGGCCAGTTCCGCACTTCGTTCGAGCGCACGGCGATCCGGCTCGAGCCCGCCGTCAGGCTGACCTGCACGGAATCGAGGATGAGGCCCTGCACGACGAGCGCGGTGCCCTGCAGCGTGATGCGCCCGCCCGTGCCGGCGAACACCGGGGCCCCGACGCCCTTGATGAAGACGGGCGCGGAGGCGGTGCCGGCGGAGCGCCAGGTGATCGAGCCGACGGAATAGGGTCCGCCGCGGACCTCGACCACCGAGCCCGCCGGCAGCACGGTCGTGGGGACCGTGCGTCGGGGCAGGCTGGGCGAGCCGTTGGGGTTGTTGGTGTCGGTCGCGGCGGGGTGCGTGTTGTCCACGTAGTGGGTGTAGGCGCCCGGCTGCTCGACGATGCCGAACGTCGGGGCGGGGACACCGATGGGCGGCGTCCACGGCGTCTGGGCCGAAACGTCTCCGGCGAGGCCGGCGAAGGCGCACGCGAGAGCCAGGAGGAATCCGGGACGCGGACGCGTCCGGAGGGGCATTGACATGTTGAGTGATTCCTTGCGAATCGGTGGCCCCGGCTCGAGGTCTATTGAGCGGGGCAGGCCAAATATGCGGCGCTACAGCGTCGAGGCAGAGCCCTGCCCCGAGTTCACTGCCGCCTGGAGGGATTCACCGCTTCGGTTGGACGCCCCGCACCCGGGTTGTCGGATGGAACGCCGGGGGGAGCGACGCCGACCGGGATGTCAGATCACTGGCGTGATCCGTTCGTTGCGTCGCAGTATCGGCCGCCGCGGGCGGTGCGATCAGTGACGCGGGTCACAGTCTACACACGCATCGCCCATTGTCCAGCCCAATCGCCGTCCGGTGCGAGATTTCCCTCCCGGCTTCAAGGAGCGGCGGTCGGTCCGGCTCCGATGAACTCCTTCAGCCACTCGCGCGACTGCGCGTACCAGTGGATCGAGTTCTGCGGCTTCTGGATCCAGTGGTTCTCGTCCGGGTAGTGGACGAA
>JAICEW010000036.1 GCA_025923995.1 Vicinamibacteria bacterium
CGGCTCGCGGGGGGCGAGCCGCTCGAGAACGTGGGGTTCGCTGGCGCGCGCGTGGAGCCCGACGGGACCTGGAAGGCCGTGGTGCGCAACCACGGGCGCGCCGCGGCCGAGCGGTCGTGGACGGTCGACGTCGACGGACGCGTCACGCCGGGCGGCTCGCTGGCCCTGGCCGCGGGCGAGGTGCGAGTGCTGTCGGGGCCGTTCCCCCCCGCAGCGCATGCGATGACGCTCGCTCTCTCCGGCGACCGCTTCACGCTCGACGACCGCCTGCCGCTCGTGCGGCCACGCCCCAAGCCGCTTCGCGTCCGCGTCGCCCCCGAGGCGCAGGCGCTTCCGCTGGTGCCGCGCCTGCTCGCGACGCTCGACTCGGTCACCCGCGAGGAGCCGGCCGACCTCGCGATCGTGGCGGTCCCGGCCGGCGCGCGGCCGGCCGCTTCCGGCCCGCTGGTCGTGCTGCGATCGGGAACGGGCGGACGCCTCCTCGGAGCCGCGGCGTCCGCCGGCACGCACCCGCTGGTGGAAGAGCTCGAGTGGTCCTCCCTGCTGGCGCCGGACGCGCCGGCCATGGCCCCGGCTCCCGGCGACGAGGTGCTCGTGTGGGCCGGCTCGCGCCCGCTGGTGGTGTTGGCCCGCAGCGACGGATGGCCCGTGCTGATCGCGGACTTCCCCCTCGCCGGCTCCAGCGCGCAGCGCGTGCCCGCGTTCCCGCTGCTCCTCCATCGCTTCGCCGAGCAGGTGCGGGCCGGCCTGGTCGGACGCGAGCAGGGCAACTTCGAGACCGGCGCGACCCTCGCGGTGGCGCTGCGCAAGGGCGGAACGGCGGTGCTGGAGGCGGAGAACGCGCCCCTCGAGTCGGGCCTGCTGCGTGCTCCCCTTTCGCCCGGGTTCTTCCGCGTGCGTGAGGGCACGGACGAACGCCTCGTGGGCGCCGCCCATTTCGCCGATGCGTCGGAGGCGGACTTCTCCCGCGCGTCCTCGCTCGAGGAGAACGGCGACGCGGACGGCCAGGTCGCGACGCGCAACCATCGCGAGCACCCGCTCGTGCCCTGGGCCACGCTGCTGGTCGCGCTGCTGATGGCGGTCGACTGGGCCCTGCTCGCGCGGGGAGCCTGACCCATGGTGCTGGGAGCGCCCGAGTGGCTGGCGCTGGCGCCCTTCCTGGCCTTCGCCGCCTGGCGGTGGCGCGGGCTGGGCCTGTGGGCGCCGCTGCGTCTGCTCTGCCTCGCGCTGCTGGTGCTCGCGCTGGCCCAGCCGCGGCTGGGACGCGCCGGGAGGGGGCTCGACGTCTGGCTGCTGCTCGACAGGTCGGAGTCGGCGCGCGACCTGGTCGAGCCCCGGCGCGCGGAGATCGAGGCGCTGCTGGAGCGGTCTCGTGGCTCGGGCGACGCGCTGCACGTGGTCGACTTCGCGGAAGAGGCGGCCCTGCGCGCCGAGACGCAGGGCTTCCGGCCGCGCGGCACCGAGACGCGCCTCGCCTCCGCCGTCCGCTTCGCGCAGACGCGGCTCGCCGAAGGCCGCGCGGCACGGCTGCTGGTGGTCAGCGACGGGTTCAGCACCGAGCCGCTCCACGGGCTCGCGGAGCCGCTGCGCTCACGCGGCGTGGCGGTCGACGTGCGCCGCCTGGCGCACGAGCGCGAGGGCGACTACCGCATCGCCTCGCTCTCGCTCCCCGTCCGCGCGCTGGCCGGGGAGCCGTTCGTGATCGAGGCGGAGGTGACGGGCGCTCCCGACGGCGACGCGCCGGTCGTGATCCTGCGCGACGGACAGCCGGTGGGCCAGGCCACGGTGCAGGTGCGGCGGGGGCACGGCGTGCTGCGCTTCACCGACGTGCTGCGCGGCGGCGGCGCGTACCGCTACGCCGCCCAGGTGAGGCGGCAGGCCGACCCGGTCCCCGGCAACGACCGCGAGGAGTCGTGGGTCGAGATCGAGGGCGGCCCTCGTGTCGTCCTGGTCACGTCGCACCGCGACCACCCGCTGGCCGCGGCGCTGGGCGCGCAGGGCTTCGCGGTCGACGCGGTGACCGACCCGGCCCGGCTCGGCGTGGGCCGCCTGTCCGGCGCGCGGGCGGTGGTGATCGACGACGTGCCCGCGCACGCGCTGCCCTCCGAGTTCCTGGCCGCGGTCGACGGCTACGTGCGCCTCCAGGGCGGCGGCCTGCTGATGACCGGCGGGCGGCGCAGCTTCGGCTCGGGCGGCTACTTCGGCTCCCCGCTCGACGCGGTGCTGCCGGTGTCGATGGAGCTCAAGGAGGAGCACCGACGGCTGACGGTCGCCATGGCGCTCGTCCTCGACCGCTCCGGCAGCATGGCGGTCGAGGTCGGCGGCGGCGTGACGAAGATGGACCTGGCCAACGCGGGGGCGGCGCGCAGCATCGAGCTGCTGGGCGCCCAGGACGGGATCACGGTGTTCGCGGTGGACAGCGAGGCGCACCGCATGGTGCCGCTCTCGTCCATCGGACGCGACCGGGGCGAGCTGGTCGACATCGTCCGCCGCATCCAGAGCGCGGGCGGCGGCATCTTCGTGTACACGGGCCTGGCCGCGGCCTGGAAGGAGCTGGAGGACGCCCGGGTCGGCCAGCGGCACATCATCCTGTTTGCGGACGCCGCGGACGCGGAGGAGCCCGGAGCCTACCGGCGGCTGCTGGCCGAGGTCACGGCCGCGGGCGGCACGGTGAGCGTGATCGGCATGGGCGACGAGACGGACGTCGACGCGGCGTTCCTGCGCGACGTGGCCGCCCGCGGCAAGGGACGCATCCTCTTCTCGCGCGACGCGGCCTCGCTGCCGGCGCTGTTCGCACAGGAGACGGTCACGGTCGCGCGCTCGGCGTTCGTCGAGGACAGGACGGGCACGCGCGCCGGCGCGGGCTGGCTGGAGCTGGCCGCGCGCGGCCTCGTCTTCCCCACCGCGGTGGACGGCTACAACCTGGGCTACCTGCGCCCGGAAGCCACGGTGGCGCTGGCGACGACGGACGAGTTCGAGGCGCCGCTCGTCGCCTTCTGGCACCGCGGGGCCGGACGCGCGGCGGCGGTGACCTTCCCCATGGCGGGCGAGCGCTCGGAGGCGGTGCGGGCCTGGCCGGCGTACGGCGATTTCGCACAGACGCTCGGCCGCTGGCTGGCCGGCCAGGACACGCCGGCCGGTATCGGGCTGCGCGCCCGCCGCGAGGGAACCCACCTGCGGCTGGAGCTGCTCTTCGACCCGGGGTGGGAGGAGCGGCTGGCCGCCCGCGCGCCCCGCGCGGCCCTGGTCGAAGGCGCTTCCGGGGACACGCGCGAGCTGGCGTGGGAGCGGATCGAGCCGGGGCGGATGCGGGCGACGGCCCCACTGCGTCCGGGCTCGTGGTACCGGGGCGCGGTCCAGCTCGGCGAGCACACGCTGCCCTTCGGGCCGCTGGGATCGCCGGAGTCGGCCGAGTGGTCGATGGACCCGCGACGGCTGCGCGAGCTGGAGACGCTGGTGGCCGCGACGGGCGGCGTCGAGCGCACCGACCTCGCGTCGATCTGGCAGGCGCCCCGGACCGGGCGCAGCGCGCTCGACCTGCGGCCCGCGCTGCTGCTGGCCGCGCTGGCGTCGTTCCTGGCAGAGGCGCTGCGCGTGCGCCTGCGCCCGGTGGCGGTCCGCGTCGCGGCGGGAGCCGCGCGCGAGCCGGCCGCGACTCCGACCGCACCGCCCGCCCCGGCGCCGCCCGCCCAACCGGTCGAGCAGGACCGGCGCCGGCAGCGCTACGGCGCGGCCAAGCGCGGCGGCTAGCGGCTAGTCCTTCTTCGTGCCGAACAGCGCGCCCAGCAGCCAGTTGGCGAGCGTCATCACGACGGCGCCCAGGATGCCGGCCATCAGACCGTTCACGTGGTACCCCGGCAGGACCAGCCCGGCCAGCCAGAGCAGGATGCCGTTCAGCACGAAGTAGAACAGCCCCAGGGTGATGATCAGCAGCGGCAGCGCGATCAGCGTCGCGACGGGCCGCACGATCAGGTTGAACAGCCCCAGCAGCGCTCCCGCGACGAACAGGGTCACGATGTTCCCGGTGAACGCGATGCCGGGCACGAAGGTCGTGAGGTAGAGCGCGACCGCGTTGCAGACGATGCCGATCAGGATTCCCATGGGGCCTCCTTCATTGCTGCGCCGGCGACTCCGCCTCCACCGTCCATCCCGGGGGCGGCGCGAAGAGGGAGTCCGGCAACGGTCCGACCTTGACGTTGGTGACGGTGGAGACGGTCTCGTGGATCTCGCCCAGCACGTCCACGCGTGAGCGCATCTCCAGCGGGAAGCCGGGCAGCTTGCGCAACGCGTCGATGAGCTCCCCCATCGACTGCGACGCCCCCGACCAGTCGAGGAAGTCCGTGAACGCGGCGACGCTCGCGCGGATGCGCCGGCTCAGGTAGACGTCCAGCACGGACGAGCCGACCGTGAGGCGGTGTCCCTCGCAGCGGTCGCCCCCGATCGTCTTCTCCGGCAGCGGCGCCGTGCGCACGCCGCCCCCGACGCCGATGAGCTGGCCCGCCATCGACACGTCCATCTGCGACTGATCGCGCAGCCGCCCCAGGTCGACGGAGACGGCGACCTTGCGCGCGGGGTCGAGCCGCCACGCGCGGCCCTCGTCCAGGCGCAGGAGCAGCGCGGTGCCGGCGGGGGCCTGGCCGGGCTCCAGCCGCATCCGCGTCCCCGCGTACCAGACGCGCGCGGTCACGCCCGGCCCCACCGCCTGCCCGGCCACATGGGCGACGGTCGTCTGCTCGAAGGAGACGGAGGCGGGCGCCGTCCCCGCCGCCAGCAGCACCGAGAGGACGGCCGCGACGCTCATTGGACTCCAGAGAGGATTGCCGGACCAGGGCTGGACAACGCGCGCGCCGCTATCATAACCTCAGCGGGTTTCGTGCTCGCCCCTCCTTGAGTTGAAGCGGTGAAGAACCCGAGCGACACGGTAGCGTTCAAGCAATCACTCCTGCGCCTCCTGGAGGCCGGCCCCTCCGAGGAGGACCGCCTGCTGGCGGAGTTCGAGCGGCAGCGCCGGCCGCACCAGCCGCTGTACTCCTCGCTGCTCTACATCCTCACCCACCTCAACTTCTCGGAGCGCACCGCCGTGCGCCACTGGGAGCGGATCCGCGGGCACCGCGAGCGGCTGCGCGCCGACCTGGGCCGGGACGTCGGCCTGCGGGTGGCGATCCTCGACTACTTCGTCAACGTGAGCCGCGAGCTCAAGAACCCGAAGGTGATCGAGATCTCGATCTACCAGCGCACGGAGCGCGACGCGCTCACGGACGGCCTGACCGGGCTCTACAACCACGGCTACCTCATACAGGCCCTGCGGCGGGAAGTGCTGCGCGCCAAGCGCCACGACCTGAAGATGTCGGTCGCCATGTTCGACCTGGACGACTTCAAGAAGGTCAACGACGCGCACGGCCACGTGGAGGGCGACCGCGTGCTCGTGAAGTCCGCCGCGCTCGTCCGCGAGAGCCTGCGCGAGATCGACATCGCGGCCCGCTACGGCGGCGAGGAGTTCGCGGTGGTGCTGCCGGAGACGCCGCGCATCGGCGCCCACCTGGTGGCCGAGCGCATCCGCCAGCGCATCGAGGAGCAGTTCAAGAGCCGACGGCGCGATGCGCCCCGCGTCACCATCTCGGGCGGCGTGGCCACCTTCCCCGAGGACGCGACCACCGCGGAGGACCTGCTGCGCCGGGCCGACGAGGGGCTCTACCGCAGCAAGGCCGAGGGCAAGAACCGCATCACCCTGGTGGGCCGCGAGCGGCGCCGGCACAGCCGCGTGAGCTGGGGGTATTCGGTCACGCTGCGGGCGCCCGACGGGGAGCGCGCGCGGGCGCGGGCCAAGAACGCGTCGGCGGGCGGGCTGCTGGTGAGCCTGCGGCGGCCGGTGCCCATCGGCAGCCACGTCAGCCTGGTGGTGCGTCCCGAGGGCGGCAGCCCCATGGGCCTGCGCGGCGAGGTGGTGCGCGTGGACGCGGTGGCCGAGGGCCGCGCGTCGCGCTACGACGTGGGCGTTCGGCTCTTCGCCGATCCCGACCAGGCGCAGGCGCTGGTGCTGCGGCGCGTGGAAGCGTCGACGGCTCCGGGATAGCCTCAAGCATGCGGCTGCCCCACGCCGTCGCCGGCCTGGTCCTGGCGGCGGCCTCCCTCCTCCCCTCCGCCGCCAGGGCCGACGAGCCCGGCCCGCCGGTCGTGCGCGCGATCGAGATCGAGGGCGCGTCGGCCTTCAGCCGCGCCGAGATCCTGCGCGCGCTCCGGCTGAAGCCGGGGGGGACGCTGCGGCGCACTCCCGAGGCCATCGAGACGCTGCTCGAGGACCGCTACGAGCTGCGCGGGCTGCCGGCCGCGCAGGTCACGGCGCGGTTCGACGCGGCCTCGGGCACGCTGGTGATCGCCGTCGACGAGGGCCGCATCGTCGCCGTCGAGATCGAGGGGCTGGGCGAGGACGACTCCGCGCGCGTGCGCGAGGCGCTGGGCCTGGAGCCGGGCACGGTGCTGCGGGACGCGGAGGTCGCGAGCGGCCTGCGCCGGCTGCGGGACCTGAGCGAGGGCGCGTTCGACACGGTCGAGGACCCGCCGTACGCGATCGAGCGCAGCGGGGACGGCGTGCGCGTGCGCGTCAAGCTGAAGAAGCGGCAGGCCGGGCTCGGCCTGATCCTCTACAACTCGGTCACACCGATGCCGCTGTACAGCCGCGTCGAGGGCTGGTCACCGGCGCTGGGCGGCGAGGTCACGCTCTTCGACCACTCGTCGTTCAACCACCTGACCGCGTACGCCATCGGCGGCTACGGGCTGTCCTCCGACCACGCGCGCTTCGCCCTGGGCGCGCGCAAGCCGGTGGGCCCCCACCGGCTGGTGACGCTGGGCTACGAGTTCCACGACCTCACGGACTCGGACGACGCGATGCGGCTCAACGGCCTGGAGCGCTGGCCCGGCATGCTCATCTGGTTCGAGGCGCTCGACGACTTCTACCAGCGCCGCGGGCACGAGGCGTACGCGTTCGCGCGGCCCTCGCCGAACCTGCACCTGGGCGCGTCCTTCCGCGCGGACGACTTCACGAGCCTTCCCGTGACCTCGGGCGACGCGGAGAAGTGGCCGAACCCGCCGGTGCAGGAAGGCGCCATGCACTCGCTCGTCTTCACCGCGCGCTGGTCGTGGGACACCGGGCTCTATCCCGACTGGCCGTTCGAGCGGAACTCCTACCTGGTGCGCTCGCTCCAGGGCGACCTCTTCCAGCGCGACCAGGGCGTGCGCGCCGAGGCCACGCTCGAGGTCGCGGACGAGGACGCGCTGGGCGGGGACTTCACGTTCCACCGCGTCGTCGCGCACGTGCGCGGCGCGCACGCGCTGAGCCCGCGCCAGACGCTGTTCGGGCGCGTCCTGCTCGGATTCGGCGGAGGCAGCCTGCCCTCGCAGCGGCGCTTCGCGCTGGGAGGCATGGGCACGCTGCGGGGCCGGGACACCAAAGCGTTCGCCGACGGCGACGAGGTCGCGCTCGTCACCGCCGAGTACGCCTTCGAGCCGGTGCGGACCTGGCCCGCGGTCATCGGGTTCTACGACGGCGGGCGCGTCGGGAGCGACGGCGCGGGCAGCGGCTGGAAGAACGACGTCGGCGTGGGGCTGGCCTGGCCGCCCGGCGGCCGCCGGCTGGGCCGCATCGACCTCGGGTTCCCCCTGAACCGCGAGCCGGGAGAGCCGACGGCGCGCGTGACCGGCTACATCCTCCTGCCGTTCTGATGGCCCCGGTCGCGCTCCTGCTGGCCGTCCTGGCCGCGCAGGCCCCGCCTCCAGACCTGCCCGAGGGCAACGCGTTCGTGCGCGGCCTCGTCGGCGCACAGAAGCGCAACGAGGACGCGCTCAACCGCTACACGTACGACCTGCTCGACGTCCGCGAGGATCTGGACGACAAGGACCGCGTGAAGAAGCGGCACAGCCGCCTGCAGGAGGTCTTCTACGTGAAGGGCCGCCAGGTCGGCCGGCTGGTGTCCGAGAACGACGTGCCGCTGCCACCCGACAAGCAGGCCAAGGAGGACCGCAAGGTCGCGGCGAAGGTGAAGTCCATCCTCGAGGACAAGGCCGTCACCGAGAAGCCGGGCGTGCGGCTCTCGCAGATCCTCGAGCGCTACGACTTCCGCTCGGTCGCGCGGGAGGCGATCGACGGCCGCGTGGCGATCGTGCTCGACTTCTCGCCGCGGCCGGGCAAGCGCGACCTCGACGGCGACTCGGTCCTGCGCCGGCTGACGGGCCGCATCTGGGTGGACGAGGAGGAGCGCCAGGTCGTGCGCGCGGAGCTCCGCAACACCGATGCCATGAAGTTCGGGCTGGGCGTCGTGGCCAAGCTGTCGAGCCTGGACGCGCTCATGGAGTTCCGGAAGCTGGAGGACGGCGTGTGGCTGCCGCGGTCCATCCGGATCGAGTACGCGGGCCGTAAGCTCTTCAAGGGGTTCAAGACGCGCCAGACCGCCACCTTCGACCGCTTCCGGCAGTTCGAAGTCGAGTCGGAAGAGAAACTTACGCCGGAACGGTGACGGCTGTCACGCCCGAACTTTCCTCCACCTACGTCGTATTCCCTTGTAACGGAGGAGATGATGCTGGCCTGGATTCGTTGCATGATCCGCGACCGTCACATGCCCACCCGGTACTTCCTGGGCGGCTTCAAGTGCACGGAATGCGGAGCGGTGGGCGCCGACCTGGACGACATGGGTTACCGCGGGGAGGGTTACGTCTCGACCTCCTCGTCCGCCCGACGCGGCGTGGACCGCTCCGGGCTTCGGGCCGCGTAGCCGGCCTTCCCGCCCCGGCCGGGCGGTAACAACCGCCCGCCATCGACATCCCTGTTCCTGCCGGTCGGGAGGAGGGGTGTCTCAATGACAAAACGAACGTGGCTCCTGGCGGTGCTCGGTGCGCTGTTCGCCGCCGGGCCGGCGCACGCCCAGGGCAGCGCCTTCACCTACCAGGGGCGGCTGGCCAGCGGCGCCGTTCCCGCCGACGGGAGCTATGACTTCGAGTTCCGGCTGTTCGACGCGCTCGCGGGCGGCAGCCAGCAGGGCTCGACTCAGGCGGTGGCTGGCGTCGTCGTGTCGGGCGGGCTCTTCACCGTCGGGCTCAACTTCGGCGGCGCGTTCGACGGCTCGCCGCGGTTCCTGCAGATCGCCGTCCGCCCCGCGGGCGGCGGTGCCTTCACCACCATCGCGCCGCGACAGCCGATCACCTCTTCGCCGTACGCGGTGCGCGCGGCCACGGCGGGCAACGCGCTCCAGCTGGGCGGCGTGGCGGCCGGCCAGTACGTGGTCACCACGGACCCGCGGCTGAGCGACGCGCGCGATCCCCTGCCGGGCAGCCCCGACTACGTCCAGAACTCGACCACGCCCCAGGCCGCGTCCTTCAACATCACCGGCGGCGGCATCGTCGGCGGCACGCTCTCGGGCGGCACGGTCAACGCGGGCAGCCAGTACAACCTCGGCGGCGCACGCGTCCTCAGCAGCCCCGGAACGGAGAACCTGTTCGCCGGGACCGGGACGGGCACCGCGCTCACGAGCGGGACCGGCAACTCGTTCGTCGGCAGCGGAGCGGGCGCGGCGACCACCGGCGGGGTCCAGAACTCGTTCTTCGGCGCGCGCGCCGGCGCGCAGAACTTGACCGGACAGCAGAACGTGTTCGTCGGGTTCAGCGCGGGCGAGACGAACGCATCCGGTGCGGGCAGCACGTACGTGGGATGGAGGTCAGGCCAGGCGGCCATCGGAGGCGGCAACACGTTCGTCGGCTCGAGCTCGGGCGTGAACACGACGACCGGCGCCGCGAACGTGTTCGTCGGGCGGTCCGCGGGCAACGGCAACACGACAGGGAGCGAGAACGTGTTCGTGGGTTCCTCGACGGCGCAGGACTCCCTCAATACCGCCGACAAGATCGTGCTCGTGGGATACCGCGCGGGCCGGACCAACCGAGGGGCCGCCAACACGTTCCTGGGCGCCGAGACCGGCGTGGACAACACGACCGGACAGCTCAACCTCTTCGCCGGCTGGTTCGCGGGCGGCGTCAACACCACGGGCAGCTCCAACGTGTTCCTCGGCTACTTCGCCGGCGACAGCAACGAGACCGGTGGAGCCAACACCCTGCTCGGGGCGCAGGCCGACGTGGGTGCGCCCGACCTCTCGTACGCGACCGCGATCGGTGCGGGCTCCATCGCCCACGCGAGCGAGACGATCGTGCTCGGCCGCGACCAGGGCCAGGACGCGGTGCACATCTGGGGCGTCCTGCGCGTCGGCCTCGAGGGCTCGGGCTCGCTGGACGTCTGCCGCAACGCGAACGTCCGCCTCTCCTCCTGCTCGTCTTCGCTTCGCTACAAGTCGGACGTGGCCCCGTTCACGCGCGGGCTCGACGTGGTCGAACGCCTCCAACCCATCTCGTTCCGCTGGAAGGACAGCGGCCTGGCGGACGTCGGGTTCGCGGCCGAGGAGGTCGAGAGGATCGAGCCGCTGCTGGCGACCCACGGCGACGACGGCCGGGTCGAGGGGGTGAAGTACAAGCAGCTCACGACGGTCCTGGTGACGGCCGTCCAGGAGCTCCGCCGCGAGAACGAGGACCTCCGGACCCGGCTGCAGCGGCAGTCGCAGGAGACGGCCTCGCTCAAGGCCGCCCTGTGCCGGGCCGGCCTGCTGGATGCGGGCTGCGAATAGCTGTCATACAATTCTGTCGTGGGTTGAGGGGGGCCTGACGATCCTGTAGGATCGCGGCCGTGCCCACCCCCGTCGCCCCCGCGCAGGTCCGCCGCCTCTCCGACCTGCTCGAGGTGAGCCGCACCCTCGGCTCGACGCCCAACCTGAAAGCCGGCCTCATGCGCGTCCTGGAGCTGCTCGAGGAGCATCACGACGCGCGCACCGGGGCCGTCTTCCTGTTCGACGAGGGCACGGACGAGCTGGTGGTCGAGGCCTCGATCGGCCTGCCCGCCGCGCACGCGCGCAAGGCGCGCTACAGCCTGGGCGAGGGCATCACCGGGCGCGTGGCCCAGAGCGGCAAGCCCGTGGTGGTCCCCCAGGTGAGCCGCGAGCCGATGTTCCTGAACCGCACCGGCGCCTGGGCGGGTGGGTCGAAGAAGGACGAGCTCACCTACGTCTGCGTCCCCATCCCCCTCGACGCCAAGACGGTGGGCGCCCTGGGCGTCGGCCTGCGCTACCAGAAGGACCGCGCGTACGACCAGGAGGTCCAGTTCTTCGGCATCGTGGGCTCCATGATCGGCCAGGCGCTGCGCGTGCACCGGCTGGTGGAGGCGGAGCGCCAGCGGCTGCTGCAGGAGAACACCCAGCTCCGCCAGGAGCTCCGCGACCGGCACGACCTGCGTCACATCGTGGGCAACAGCCGCGTGATGCAGCAGGTCTACGAGCTGGTGGCCCAGGTGGCGCCGGCCGCCACCACCGTGCTGGTGCGGGGCGAGAGCGGCACCGGCAAGGAGCTGGTCGCGCAGGCCATCCACTACAACTCGCCGCGCGCGGGCAAGCCGTTCATCAAGGTCTCCTGCGGCGCGCTGCCCGACACGCTCATCGAGTCGGAGCTGTTCGGCTACGAGCCGGGCGCGTTCACCGACGCCCGCGGGAGCAAGAAGGGCCGCTTCGAGCTGGCCCACACGGGCACGCTGTTCCTGGACGAGGTGGGCGAGCTGTCCCCCGCCACCCAGGTCAAGCTGCTGCGCATCCTGCAGGAGCGGGAGGTGGAGCGGCTGGGCGGCGTCAAGCCGATCAAGGTCAACGTGCGCCTGGTGGCCGCCACCAACTCCGACCTGGAGGCGGCCGTGTCCGCCGGCCGCTTCCGCGAGGACCTCTTCTACCGCCTGAACGTGTTCAGCATCTACCTGCCGCCCTTGCGCGAGCGGCGGCCCGACATCCCGCTGCTGGCCGACCACTTCGTGGAGAAGTACGGGACCGCGCACGGCAAGGACGTGCGGCGCATCGCCACCACCGCCATCGACATGTTGATGAGCTACCACTGGCCGGGGAACGTGCGCGAGCTGGAGAACTGCATCGAGCGCGCGGTGGTGGTCTGCGAGGGCGGCGTGATCCACGCCCACCACCTGCCGCCGACGCTGCAGACGGCCGAGATGTCGGGCACGCTGCCCCGCGCCTCGCTGGAAGCGGCCGTGGGCGCGCTGGAGAAGGACCTCATCCAGGACGCGCTCAAGATCGCGCGCGGAAACTGTGCCGAGGCGGCCCGGCTGCTGGAGTCCTCCGAGCGCATCGTCCGCTACAAGGTCCGCAAGTACGGCCTCGACGCGCAGCGCTTCCGGACCTGAGGCGCCCCGACCGACAAATCTGTTCGGCTCACGCGGCTCCGGGACAGGAACGTCGCACCGCCCGTCGGGGGTCCTGTCGCTCCAAGCCGCTCGGACTCATTCACTTCCGGCGTTGGGCCCCCCTTGGCCGAGCCGCGCATCCTTCTTGCTAACTCCTCCGGCACTGCCAAGAGGAGGATCGCGTCATGGTTGGAGCCGACGTTGCCTGGATGCTGGTCTCGACCGCGCTCGTGCTGCTGATGACCCCCGCGCTGGGGTTCTTCTACGGCGGGCTGGTCCGGTCGAAGAACGCGCTCAACACGCTGATGATGAGCGTGGTGGCCCTCGGGTTCGTGGGTGTCGCCTGGGCCCTGGTCGCGTACTCGCTGTCGTTCGCGCCGGGCACCGCGGTGGTGGGCGGGCTCAAGTTCGCCCTGCTGCGCGGCGTCGGCCTGGAGGCGCAGGGCACGATCCCGCACCTGCTCTTCATGGCCTACCAGGCCACGTTCGCGATCATCACCGCCGCGCTGGTGTCGGGGGCGATCGTCGAGCGCATGCGCTTCCCCGCCTACCTCGCGTTCCTCGCGCTGTGGAGCATCGTCATCTACGCGCCGGTCGCGCACTGGGTGTGGGGCGGAGGCTGGCTCTCGCAGATGGGCGCGCTCGACTACGCCGGCGGAACCGTCGTCCACGTGAACGCCGGAGCCGCCGCGCTGGTGGCCGCGATGGTGCTGGGGCCGAGGCGCGACTACGCGCGGCGGGCGTTCCTGCCTCACAACGTCGCCTTCACGGTCCTGGGCGCGGGTCTGCTCTGGTTCGGCTGGTTCGGGTTCAACGCCGGCAGCGCCCTGGCCGCCAACGGGGCCGCATCGCTCGCCTTCGTGAACACCATGCTGGCTCCGGCCGCGACCCTCGTCGTGTGGACGATCCTCGACCTCGTCCGCAACGGCAAGGCGACCGCGGTGGGCGCCGCGACCGGCATCGTGGTGGGCCTGGTGGCCATCACGCCGGCGGCCGGCTTCATCGGCCCCATGGCCGCGCTGGGCCTGGGCGCGGTGGCCGCCTTCCCCAGCTACTACGGGCTGCTCTGGCGGTCGCGGACGCGCCTCGACGACTCGCTGGACGTGGTGGCCGCGCACGGCGTCGGCGGCACGGTGGGCGCGCTGCTCACCGGCGTGCTGGCCAGCAAGGCCTGGAACGGCACGGTGGACGGGCTGCTCTTCGGGAACCCGAAGCAGCTCGGCATCCAGGCGATCGGGGTGCTGGCCGCGCTGGCCTACAGCGCCGTGGGCACCGTCGTGATCCTGAAGCTGATCGGGCTCGTGACCCCGCTGCGCGCGTCCGCGCGCGAGGAGGGCCTCGGGCTCGACGTGAGCCAGCACGGTGAGGAGGCCTACGCCCGCGGCGAGGGCGCCATCCTCGTGCTCTCGGACGACGCCGTACCGACGCCGGCCGCACTATCGCTGGGCACGACGCCCGTGGCAGGAGAACACGCATGAAGCTCGTGGTGGCGATCGTGAGGCCGGAGAAGCTCTCGGCCGTGCTGGAGTCGCTGTTCCGCGCGGAGGTGCGCGGGCTGACGCTCTCGCGCGTGCAGGGCCACGGCGGCGAGATGGAGCACGTCGAGACCTACCGCGGCACCACCGTGAAGATGGAGCTGTCGGAGAAGGTGCGCCTGGAGATCGGCGTGTCCGATCACTTCGTCGAGCCCACGGTGAAGGCCATCCTGGGCGCCGCGCGCTCGGGCGAGGTGGGGGACGGCAAGATCTTCGTGGTCCCGGTGGAGAAGGTCTATCGCATCCGCACGGGAGAGGAGGACCAGGCGGCCGTGACGCCCGTGCCGGAGCCGGTGACGGCTTGATGTAACGCCGAAGCGCCCGCGGCGCCTCTGTCCAGCGTACCGGAGGGAGGAGTCATGGAGCGATCGAGGCGTGTCGCGTGTGGCTTGGTGGCGGCGCTCGCCTGGGCGGGCGCCGCTTCGACGGCAGGGGCGGAGGCGGAAGGTGGTCGCGCGTCGACGCGTGAGGTGTCCGTCGCGGCCCCGGCGTTCGGCGACGACACCGGCGACGAGAACTGCCGCGTGGCACGAGGGCCCTACGCGTACCTGCGAGCCGACGAGGAGGCATCGGACGTCGACTGCGACCTGGTGGCGCCCGTGGCCATTCCCGACCGCAGCCAGCTGGTGTCGCTCACCTGCAGCCTCTACGACGCGGAGGCCTCGAACGCGATGGAGGCCCACCTCGTCCGCGTGGACCTGGTGAACGGCGAGACGACGTCCGTGTTCGTGACGCCGGGGACGGTGGACAGCGGGCTGATCCAGGTCCTGTCGGACCCCACGCCCGCCCCGGGCACGAACGGCGTGGACAACGCGCGGTTCGCGTACTACGTGGCCGCGGCGTTCAGCTATACGGACTTCAGCACGACCGGCAACGCGATGCGCGTCTACGGCTGCAGCGTGGCCTACCGCTGAGCCGCGTCAGACCCGCTCGACGGTCACCACGGCGTTGTAGTCGGGCTCCCGCGAGAGGCGGTCGACCTCCTCGCGGGAGAGCAGCACGTTGCCCTCGGGCCAGTGCACCTCGAGGTTGCGCGGCTTGATGGCGTCGACGCGCACGCGCCCCTCGTACGTCCCGCACGGCGACCGCAGTCGGATGCGGTCGCCCTCCTGCACGCCGATCCTCTCCGCGTCCTCGCGCGCGATGAGGACGTCCTCCCGCCCCGCGCCGGTGAGCGGATCCACCTCGCGCTGCACCATCGAGTTGAACTGCTTCCCGCGCCGCGTCGAGACGTAGAACGAGCCCTCGGGCGCCCTCCGCTCGGGCGGCGTCACCGCGCTGAAGTGGGCCTTGCCGTCCGGGGTCGCGAACGACTCGGTGAACAAGTGCGGCCCGCCCCACTGGACCTGGTCGCCCTGGCGGCCCAGCGTTTCGATGCCGGCGTAGAGGGGGATGGTGCGCGCGATCTCCTCGCGGATCGGGCCCGACGAGGTGAAGCGCGCGTCGCGCTCGGGCCGCACGCGGGCGGCCACCTCCCCGAACACCTCCCACTCCGGCTTCGCCGAGCCGATGCGGCGGCCCGCCACCTCCGGCGAGAAGATGAGGCGCCGCTCGGTCGAGGTCTCGGTGCCGCCGCCGGGCGACTCGTAGCGCGTCGTGGCCGGGAACAGCACGACCGTGTCCTGCGGCGGCACCAGCATCATCGACGTGAGGACGATGTCCTGGTGGATGCGAGTGGGCAGGCTGCTGAGCGCGCGCCAGGCGGCGGCCGGGTCGGGCAGCGTCTCCAGGAAGTTGCCGCCCACGATCCAGAACGCGTCCAGGACGCCGCGGTACGCGGCGTCCATCATCTCGGAAGCGGTCAGGCCCGCGAACGACGGGAGCGGGAAGCCCCACTCGGCCTCGAAGCGCGCGCGCTGCGCGTCGTCGAGGGACGGCGCGCAGCCGACCTCGGCGCCTCCCTGCACGCCCGAGTGGCCGCGGATGGGCATGAGCCCCGTCTTCGGCCGTCCCACCCACCCGCGGGCCAGGCCCACGTTGATCAGGGCCTGGATGGTGGGCACACCGTGGGCGTGCTGGGTGAGGCCCATCGACCAGACGAAGATGCCGTTCGTCGCACCGGCCAGCATCTTGGCGAAGCGGCTCATCTCGGCGCGCGAGGTGCCGCTCGCGCGCTCGAGCGCGTCCCAGTCCTGCGCCCCCACGGCCGCGCGCGCCTCCTCCAGCCCGACGGTCCTCTCGCGCACGAACGCGTGGTCGATCCAGTCCTCCGCCAGCAGCACCTTGAGCACGCCGTTCAGGAACGCGAGATCGCCGCCGGTGTCGACGGCGAACCAGTCGTCGGCGATACGCGTGCCGAACAGCGCCGACTCCGGCACCGAGGGCACCCAGTAGCGGCGCATGCCGGGCTCGTCGTAGGTGTTCACCACCGCCACCTGCGCGCCCCGCTGCCGCGCGTGGTAGAGGTACTTCATCGTGACCGGCTGGTTGTTGGCGGTGTTGGAGCCGAAGAACACGATGAGGTCGGTGCCCAGCCAGTCCGTGTAGGAGCACGTGGTGGCGCCGTGGCCCAGCGTCTTCCTCATCGCGACCGTGGAGGCCGCGTGGCACAGGCGCGCCGAGTTGTCCACGTGGCTGGTGCCCATCGCCCGCGCCGCCTTCTGGGCCGCGTAGTAGTGCTCGTTCAGCACGCCACGTGAGGTCACGTAGACGGCGAAGCGCTCGGGCGAGGTCCGCTGGATCCCCGCCGCCGCCGCGTCGTACGCCTCTCCCCACGAGACGACGCGGAACCCGGGCTCGCCCTTGCGGCGGATCATGGGCTCGGGCAGGCGGCCCAGCTCGCGCAGCTGACGCGAGGTGAGCCCCGACAAGCGCGACACGTCCCGCAGTCGCTCGGGGTCGAGCGCGCCCATCGTGTTGAGCCTCATCAGCTCGAGCCGGACCATGCACAGGTGCGTGCCTTCGAGCGTCCAGTCGCGAAGGCCGGTGGTGCCCAGCGCGCACCCGTCGCACACGCCCTGGCTCAGGATGCGCCAGGCGAAGGGCAGCTGGCCGCGGTTGGCCCACGCCACTCGCGCCATCTCCAGGTAGTGGTTGGGCTTGGTCTCGCGCGGGTCGCGCGGGACCGACGACACCCACAGCCTGGGGTTCCATGCCATGGGTTGATTCTAGCCGGCGGGGCGTGTGGCCTCGCGATCGTATGGTCCGACGCAACGAACGAGGAGGTGCGAGCTCGCCGGATACTCCCACGGCCTGGGCACGATCGCCGAGGAGAAGAACGACACCGACGCCAAGAACCGGACGTGGCTCGTCGTCGCCGGGCTGCGGTTCTGGGCGGCCGTCAGCCCAGTACGAAGTCGAAGCGTCCCTGGCCGGTCCCCGTCGCGGTGCGGATCAGGAGGCGGGAGTCGATGCGGAACGCGTTCACGTCCTCCGGGAACTGCAGCTGCGTCGTGAGCGCCAGGCCGGCCCCCGCCAGCTTCACGTGGTAGTGCTTCGGCATGCCGCCGTACGCGCCGGGCAGGATCGTGCGCAGGACGTAGCGACCGTCCGCGTCGGTGAACTGGTGGCCGCGGAAGCGGAAGCCCTCGTGGTCGTAGGAGCCGGCGTTGTTGGTGTGCCAGAAGTCGAGCGTCGCGCGCGCGATCGGCTTGCCGTCGGTGGTCAGCACGCGGCCGGTCAGCTCGAACGGCGTGCCGGCATCGCCGGGCCCGCGGAACGTCGTGCGCTCGGGCGATCGCGGACGGAAGAAGGGACCCTCGCCCGTGGGCGGCGTCGCGTCGTCGGGATCCGCGCAGGCGGGCGTGGGCGCGAGCGCGCGCGATGCGGCCCAGACCGCGGGCAGCACGAGTCCGGCCCGAAGGAACGATCGGCGGGTCCGCTCGAGCCAGTGCGCCGGGAGAGTCCTGCTCATACGACCTCCGGCCCCCTCCTGCGAACGTAGATCCCGTGGCCTGCGCGTGTCAAGCTTCGCGTCCATGGATCAGTCCAAGGCGTTGAGCGCCGCCGCGGAGGCGTTCCAGCTGCGCGAGCAGGACCGTCTCGACGAAGCGGAGGCGCGCTATCGGGAGGCGCTGGCCGCGGCGGACCCCGGGCACCATCGCACGCCGGACATCCATGGCGAGCTGGCCTCCCTCCTGACGCAGATGAATCGCGTGGCGGAAGCGGCCAGGCACTACGAGAGGGCGCTGCAGCTCGAGCTGCAGAACGATCCGGACGAGGCGAGTGCGGCGGTGGTCACGGCGCGCTACTTCCTCGGGGAGCACTACCTGCGCATGGGCGAAGCCGACAGCGCCCGCCGCGCGGTCGCACCGTCGCTCGCCGCCGCGCACAAGCCGCTCGCCTGGCTGGTGGAGGCCGAAGCGCTCTACTTGTCGGGCGCGATCGAGGACGCGCGGAGCGCGGGGGAACGGGCGCTGGCGCTCGCAAAGGACGAAGGCCAGAGGGAGCGGATTCGAGCGCGCCTGGCCGAGCTCCTGGACGAACCACGACCTTGATGGCGGAGGCCCACTCAATCCGCCCCGGGGCGGATGGACGGCCGTCGCGTGTGCCAGTCGGTCGCCTGCTGGTACCGGTCCGCGATCGCGAGGAGCGTCGCTTCCGAGAACGCGCGTCCGATGAGCTGCAGCGACGTCGGCAGGCCATTCGCGCCGAAGCCGTTCGGCACGCACACCGCCGGCACGCCGGCCAGGTTGCCCGCAGGGATGGTCGCGGGCGCGCTGGGCGTGCCCTCGGGCGGACGCGGGACGGGCACCGGGGGCTTGTCGAAGTCGTACCCGATCGGCGGCGCGACCGCTCCGCGCGTGGGACAGACGAGCGCGTCGTACCGGCCGAGCAGCGCGTCCAGCGCCGCGCGCATGGGCACGCGCGCACGCATGGCCTCCAGGTAGTCGACCGCGAGCGTCATGAGCGAGACGTACCCGCCGTAGCGGTCGGACTGGGCCCGCAGCCTGCGCGTGCCGCCGCTCTCGATGAACTCGCGGAACGCGGCCCCGCCCTCCGCGTCCACGATCAGGCCGACCGCGGGCCCCCAGGGGAAGTCGGGGAACTCGACGTCCATCTCCAGCGTCGCCAGGCCCCGCAGGACCTCGAGCGACGCCTCGAAGCTCGCGCGCACCTCGGGCTGGGCGCGCGCGGTCGCGTTCTTGAGCACGCCGATGCGGAAGCGGCGGCCCGCCGCGGGACGGGTCCAGGCGAACCGGCCCTCGGTCGTGGGATCCTTCGGATCGGCGCCCGCGATCGCCTGCAGCACCAGGCCGCAATCGTCTGCGGTCCGGCAGAGCGGGCCCAGCTTGTCGAGCGTCCAGCACAGCGCCATCGCGCCGTGCCGCGAGACGAGGCCGTAGGTCGGACGCACGGCCGAGAGGCCGCAGAACGACGCGGGGGTCAGTATCGAGCCCGACGTCTCGGACCCGATCGAGAAGCCCACCAGCCCGGCCGCGGTGGCGGCGCCCGATCCGCTGGAGGAGCCGCCGCTCCAGTGGTCGGTGTTCCAGGGCGAGCGCCCGGGGCCGGTGAAGCTCGCATCCGGGTTGTTGTAGCCCATGCCGCCGGCCAGCTCGACCATCGCCAGCTTGCCGACCAGCACCGCGCCCGCCGCACGCAGGCGCTCGATGGCGGTCGCGTCGAAGTCGAACACCTGGTCCTTGAACGGCTCGGCGCCCCACGACGTCGGGATGCCCCTGGTCGCGAGCAGATCCTTGGCGCCGTACGGGATCCCGTGCAGCGGGCCGCGCACCTTGCCGGCCGCGCGCTCCTGGTCCGCCTGCTTCGCCTGCGCGAGGGCCAGCTCGCGCGTGAGCGTGACCAGCGCCCCCAGCTTCGGACCGACCGACTCCAGGCGGTCCAGATACGCGGTGGTGAGCTCGACCGAGCTGACGGCGCGCGTGCCGAGCAGCCGGCCCAGCTCGCGCACCGACGCGAAGAAGACGTCGTCCCCGATCGTCACGACCGGCTCCCGCGGGCTGGCGGCCGCGCGCGGAACGTGCTCACGGGCTCGTCCGCGTTGGTGAGCTTCATGGCCTTGCGCAGCCGTTCGGCGCCCTGCAGGCTCTCGTCGATCGACTTCGCGATCTCGCGCAGGTCCGCCGGCTCCAGCTGCGAGCCGTAGCGCTGCTCGACCACGCGCGTGAGCGCCTCGGCCACCGGGCCCGGAGGCGCGGGCGACGGCGAAGCGGACGGAGCGGGCGACGGCGTGGGCGTCTGGGCCAGGGCCACGGCCGCGCCCGGAGCGAGCGGCACGACGGCGAGCGACTTCAGGAAACCCCGGCGAGGCGTGGGCATCAGGGACTCCTTCGTGTGGGTGGACCGGCTAGAGGCGCGGCTCCGACAGGAGCGCGAGCGTGTTGCCCTCGGTGTCGTCGAAGAACGCCATCCAGACCTCGCGGTCGGGAAGGCGGGCGATGAGGTGCGGCTCGCTGCGGAACACGACGCCGCGCGACACCAGCCGCGCGTGCATCTCCCGGATGTCGTCGACCGCGAAGTAGAGGATCGAGCCGGGACGGTCGAACTCCGCGCCCTGCGGCTTGTCGAGCAGGAGCCTCACGCCCGCGCAGTCGAAGAAGGCGAGCCCGGGGGGCGCCTGGAACAGGAACGGGATGCCCAGCGTGTCCCGGTAGAACCGGATCGCGCGTTCGAGGTCCTTCGCGTTCATCGCGATCTGGCCGATGCGCGCGAGCCCGGCGGCTTCCGTCATGAGGTCCTCCGTGCGGCACACCGGGCCGCGCGGCGACGGCTAGCGCTTGCGCTGGTCGAGGACGCGCCGGGCGGCGGTCTCGAAGCGGCGCTCGAGCTCACGGCCCGCGTCGCCCGGGACGGGCCCCAGGCGCCTCCAGGCGGCCTGCGCCTGCTCCACTTCCGCGATCGCCTGCTTCACGCGGTTCTCCGCCTCGCCGCGTCCGGCGATGGTGTTGGTCGCCAGCGCTTCGCGCAGCCGCTCGGCCAGGGACTGCGCGGAGTCCAGGGCGGGCGCGGCGGGCGCGAGCGCCTCCACCTTCGCGACCAGCTTCTCCATGCGGGCGCGGTTCTGCTCCGGGTCGAGGTCGGTGCCGCGGAAGCGGTCCGGGTGCGCCGCCACGATCGCGTTGCGTGCCGTCGCCAGGCGGTCGCCGAGGGCGCGCTCCGCGTCGCGGCCGGCGCCCGGTCCCTGCCGCCACTTCGCGAGCACGGCGGCCACCTGGGGGGCGAGATCCTCGGGCGGCTCGGACGCGGACGCCAGCGCCTCCAGCTCCTCCACCACCTTCTCGCGGTCGGCCGCCTGCGCGGCCCGGTCCAGCGAGTCCCGCTTCTTGTAGCGCTCGAAGAAGGCGTCCGCCGCGGCCCGGAAGCGGTTCCAGATGGCCTCCGACTTGTTCCGCCGCACCGCGCCGATCGACTTCCACTCTGCTTGCAGGCGCTTGAGCTCCGCCGCGGACGCTTCCCAGTCGGTGGACTGGGTGAGCGCCTCCGCCTTGGCGCACAGCTCCTCCTTCTTCGCGAGGTTCTGCGCCCACTCGTCCTTGCGCTTGCCCAGGTCCTCCTGGCGTCGCGTGAAGAACGCGTCGCAGGCGGTGCGGAAGCGGGTCCAGATGGCCTGCGACTTCTTGCGGGAGACGGGGCCCACCTGCTTCCACTCGGCCTGGAGCTTCTTGAGCGCGTCGGCCGTCTTGATCCAGTCGGTCGAGGCGCTCAGGGCCTCCGCCTGCTCGCACAGCGCGGTCTTCTTCTTGAGGTTCTCGGCCTCCTGGCCGGCGCGGGCGGCGAAGTGCGCCTGGCAGCGCGCGAAGATGGGGTCGCGCGCGGCCTTGAAGCGCCGCCACAGCGCCTCGCCCTCCTCCTTCGGCGCCTGGCGGACCGCCTTCCAGCGCTCGTCCAGGTCGCGCAGCTTGTGGGCGGCCCGGTCCAGGTTCTCCTCGGACGCGAGCGCCTCCACCTCGCGGCACAGCTCCTCCTGCTTGGGCAGGTTGGACCAGCGCGTCCACTCGTCGGCCTCGCGCAGCTCCTGCGCGCGCGGGAAGATGGCCGACCGTGCGTGGCGCAGCCGCTCCACGACGGCCTCGCGCTCCTTGCGCCCGGGGACCGGTCCGGGGTCGTCGACCGCGGCCTTGGCGTCGCGGAGGCCCTGCTCGGCGTCGCGCAGCGTGAGCCCCTCCTGGGCCGCGAGCTTCTCCAGCCGCTCGGCCAGGGCGAGCAGGCGCGCGTGGTTCTCGGCGCGGTGCTTGGCGTCCTCTTCGCGCGAGCGGGCCTCGCGCTCCGCCAGCCGCGCCTCGGCGCGGTGCCGGCGCTGCTCCAGCTCCGGCGTGCCCGACTCGGCCAGCGACATCCACTCGTTGCGCCGGCTCGCCAGGTGCGCGCGCGCCGCGTGCGGCTCCTCGGAGTCGGCGGCGCTCTCCATCTCGGCCGCCAGCGCCTCCAGGCGCGCGCGCTTCTCGAGCGTGCCGATCCACGCCGTCGCGCGCTCGTTGGCGGTCGCCACCGCGGCCTCGAAGCGCATCTCGAACTCGGTCGCGGCCGGCGTCGGCCAGGGCTCGAGCGCGGCCCACGAGGCGCGCAGCCCGGCCAGCTGCTCGCCCACCTGCTCGCCCCGGAGCAGCTCGATGCGTCGGCAGATGGCTTCGCGCTCGACCGCTTGCGGCGCGGGCGCGTCCGCGGCGGGCGGGGCCGCGGATGGAGCGGGGGCCGGGGGGGCCTCGACCTCTTCGACGGGCGCTTCCTCCTCGACGGGCTCGGCCGCCGGCGGCGCGGGAGGCCGGCGCTCGTCCAGGATCGCGCGGGCCCGTCGCACCGCGGCCTTGTTGCGGCCCCTCTCGACCACCGCCTCCAGCGTGGCGTCGTCGGCCACGCGCTCGAGCGCCGCCAGCGCGACGTCCTTGTGCTCGCTCTTGAGCGCCAGGTCGAGCAGGACCCCCTTGTCCTCGATGGCCTGCAGGGCCTGCAGCCGCACCGCCGGGTGCTCGCTCTTCCGCGCGAGCGACGCGAGCGAGCGAGAGTCGGTGAGCCGGCCCATCGCGGCCTGGCGCACCTCGGCCAGCCGCGCCTCGCGCGCCGCCGCGACCAGGTGGCGCGACTCCTTGAGCGCCTCCAGCGCGGCCAGCGCCGAAGCGCCCTCCTGGCCGTTCACGGCCATGCCCAGCAGCAGCTCCATCGCCTCGTTGCGAACGCCCTCGTCCGGGTCGGCCTGGACGCACTGGGCCAGCGTGGCCGCGTCGGTCAAACGCTTGACCGCCGCCCGGCGCACCCGGGGGTCGTCGTCGGTCCGGGCGATCTCGGCCAGCGTGTCCTGCTGGTCGGCTGGGATCTCGCGCACGGCGGTGGCGCGGACGTCCGCGTCCTTGTGCTGCCAGCCGGGACGCGTGCGGAAGCGGTCGAGGAGGGGCATCGGCTCAGTGCTTGGAAAACCGCAGCATACCTCAGTCGAAGTCACATTCGCGCGCGGGCGCCGCGGGCCGCGCATTTTTGCCTTGACGGCTGCAGGCGCGGTCCCTAGATTGTCCGTCACGGAGATGAATGTGAGGCTGCGGGTGGCCGTCCCTGACGCGAAGCCGATGGTCGTTTCCATCGGAATGGAGGGAGCACCCTAGCCGGGCCTCGAATCTCGACAGCGATCAGGGCCTTTGGGGTGATACCCCGAAGGCCCTTTTTGTTTGTCCCGGCGGGGCGGCGAGGAAACACGACATGCAGGCGATGACAACGGAGACGACGGAGACGGAGTCGGAGTCGGGGGAACCGGCCGCCGTGCGGCACGGGTTCTGGAAGACGGTGCGCGAGTCGCTCGCGGGCAGCGAGCAGGACTACACCCAGGGCAGCCTCGGCCGCGCGGTGCTGCTGCTGGCCGTGCCGATGATCCTCGAGATGGCGATGGAGTCGGTGTTCGGCGTGCTCGACGTCTTCTGGGTGGGACGGCTGGGCGCGTCCGCGGTGGCCGCGGTCGGCGTGACCGAGGCCATCCTGGTGCTGGTGTTCGCGATCGCCATCGGGCTCAGCATGTCCACGACGGCGATGGTGGCGCGGCGCATCGGCGAGAAGGACCCGGAGGCGGCGTCCGCGACGGCCGTGCAGGCGATCGGGCTGGGCCTGCTGGTGGCGGTGCCCACCGGCGTGGTGGGCGCCGTGTGGGCGCCCGAGCTGCTGATGCTCATGGGCGCGCCGGCGGACGTGGCGCGCGAGGGGGGGTCCTACACCGCGTGGATCCTGGGCGGGAACGTCACCATCGTGATGCTGTTCCTGATCAACGCGATCTTCCGCGGCGCGGGCGACGCCTCGCTCGCGATGCGCTCGCTGTGGCTCGCCAACGCGGTCAACCTGGTGCTCGACCCCTTGCTCATCTTCGGGTGGGGACCGGTGCCCGCGATGGGCATCGAGGGCGCCGCGATCGGGACCACGGTGGGCCGCGCGGTGGGCGTGCTGTACCAGGTCCGCGCGCTGGCGCGGGGGCCGCGGATCTCGGTGTCGCGGCGGCACCTGCGCGTGCAGCGGGACGTGATGTGGCGGCTGCTGCGCGTGTCCTTCGGCGGCATCCTGCAGTTCCTGATCGCCACCGCGAGCTGGCTGGGCCTGGTGGGCCTGATGATGCCTTACGGCTCGACGGCGCTCGCCGGCTACACGATCGCGATCCGCATCATCGTGTTCGCCATCCTGCCGTCCTGGGGGCTGTGCAACGCGGCGGCGACCCTCGTCGGCCAGAACCTGGGCGCGCGCAAGCCGGACCGGGCGGAGCGCGCCGTGTGGCTGACCGGCTTCTACAACATGGCGTTCCTGGGCCTGGTCACGGTGGTGTTCGTGTTCTTCGCCGACGGCCTGGTGGCGCTCTTCACGACGGACCCGCACGTGCGTCTGCTGGGCGCGCAGTGCCTGCGCATCATCAGCTACGGCTACGTGATCTACGCCTGGGGCATGGTCATGGTGCAGGCGTTCAACGGCGCCGGCGACACCACGACGCCCACCTGGATCAACCTGTTCTGCTACTGGCTGTTCCAGATCCCGCTCGCGTACCTGCTCGCCCGCTCGCTGGGCCACGGCGCGCAGGGGATCTTCTGGGCCATACCGGTCGCCGAGCTCATGGTCGCGGTGGCCGGCGTGCTGGCGTTCCGTCGCGGCACCTGGAAGACGCGGATGGTGTAGACAGGTCGGGAAGCCGTCCGCGGCGGCGCCACCCGTAGAATCGCCGCACATGGCGCTGCCGCGGGCGGTCAAGGCGCTGGGGGTCGTCTCGCTGCTCACCGACGCGAGCAGCGAGATGATCTACCCGCTGCTGCCGGCCTTCCTGATCGCGCTCGGCTCCGGCCCGGCGTTCCTGGGGCTGGTCGAGGGGCTGGCCGAAGCCACCGCGGCCGGTCTCAAGGTCCTCTCCGGCTGGCTCTCCGACCGCGCGCGGCGGCGCAAGCCGCTCATCGTCGCCGGCTACGGGCTCTCGACGGTCGCGCGCCCGCTGCTGGCGCTCGCGGCCGCGCCCTGGCACGTGCTCGCGGTGCGACTCGCCGACCGCACCGGCAAGGGAACGCGCGGTGCGCCACGCGACGCGCTGATCGCGGAGGTGACGTCGGCTGCGGACCGCGGGCGCGCCTTCGGGTTCCATCGCGCGATGGACCACGCGGGCGCCTTCGTGGGCCCGCTGCTGGCCTCGGCTGCCCTCGCGATGGGGGCCGGGATGCGCACCGTCTTCGCGCTGGCCGCCATCCCCGGCGCGCTGTGCCTGCTGGTGCTGGTCTTCGGCGTGCGGGAGGACCAGGAAGCGGTGCCACGACCCGAAGCGACGCCGGACGAAGAGACGACCTCGTCCTCGTTCCGTCGCTACCTGGCCGTGCTCGCGGTCTTCACGCTGGGGAACTCGACGGACGCCTTCCTGCTGCTGCGCGCGCAGCAGGTCGGCGTCTCGCTCACGGCGCTCCCGCTGTTGTGGGCCTTCCATCACGCCGTGAAGTCGCTCACCAGCACCTGGGGCGGCGGGCTCTCGGATCGCCTCGGCCGACGCAAGACCATCGCGCTCGGCTGGGGCGTGTATGCGATCGCGTACCTGGGTTTCGCGTGGGCGTCCACGCCGCTCCACGCCTGGCTGCTGTTCGGGTTCTACTCGCTGTTCTTCGCGCTCACCGAGGGGCCCGAGCGGGCCCTGGTCGCGGACCTGGCCGCACGCGCACGTGGCCGCGCGTTCGGGCTCTACCACGCCCTCACCGGAGCGATGCTCCTGCCCGCCAGCCTGCTCACCGGTGCCATCTGGCAGCGCTGGGGCGCGCTGGCGGCGCTGGGCACCGGGGCCGGCCTGGCCGCGGTGGCGGCCGCCGCGCTGCTGGTCCTGGTCCCCGAGCGCCGGCGCTAGAACCCGAGGCCCGCGCGCAGGTAGAAGCTCGTGAGCTCCTCGCTGGTCGCCACCGAGGCGCTGAAGGTGTAGCTGCGGCTCAGGAACGCGAGCCAGATGCCGCCGCCGTACCCGGTGTGCCACTTGTCCGACGACTCGCCGTCGAGATACACGCGGCCGGTGTCGACCAGCCCGAAGATCCCGAAGTCGGCCGGCAGGACGAGCTTGAAGCGCGCGAGGAAGAAGCGCAGCTCGGCGTTGGCGAAGACGGACGCGTCGCCCGCGAAGCGTCCGGAACGGAAGCCGCGGATCGTCGTCCGCTCGCCCGTCGCCAGCGCGCCGCCCACGTAGGCGGCCTCCTGGAACGGGTACGTGCCGAACACGCGCTTGCCGCCGACGCGGAGCGCCAGCGTGGGCTCCAGGTAGCCGCCCGCGCCCAGGAACGTCGCGGCGCTCGCGTGGATCTCGCCGAAGGCGTCGTCCAGGCTCCACAGGCCGGGGTACGCGTTGCCGATCACCTCGACCACCGCGCCGCGGCGGGCGTAGTTCGGCCGGTCGCGCGTGTCGAGCAGGAATCCGCCGTTGAGACCCACCTGGCCGAAGCCGTCCGTGCCGTACGGCGGCGGCTGAATGGTGCCGATGAAGCGGTCGGGAGGGCTGTCGGTCTGGGAGTACTTCACGAGCGGGCCCACCGCGAAGCGGACGCGCTTGCCGACCGGCCACGAGATGGTGGGCGAGAACAGGTACTGCGCCTGCTTCACGCGATGGAAGTCGTCGTCGCCTTCGGGCGTCTCGTTGCCGAAGCCGTAGAAGTGCAGCGTCTCGACGCCCGACGCGTACGCGCGCAGGCCGTAGCGCCGGCCCGAGTTCTCGACGCGGAAGTCGCCGTGGTAGTCGAACTTCCCCGTCGTCGCTCCGAACGAGTAGCCGGCGCGGATGGTCTGGAGACGGGCGTAGGGATCCTTGCGGAAGCCGTACGACCGGAACGCGACGGTGGCGCCGGCGAAGAAGCCCAGGTCCGGCCCGTAGCCCAGCCAGGGCGTCGTCAGGACGTCGCGCCCCCAGTCGCGGGGCGGGATCCAGGGCGCCTTCGGGTTCGGGGGAGGCGGCTCGTACTCGCGGCGGTCGACGTGCGTGCCCGGGCCCTTCGCGACCTGGCCCTCCGTGTCGGAGAAGCGGGTTCCGCCCGACGCGGAATCGTCGAGCGCGTCGTTGCCCCCGCCGCCCACGACGCGGACGGTGATGGGCCCGCGCGGGCCGCGCGTGACGACGCGGTCGTCGCCCCCCAGGAGGTGGATGCGGACCTCGTCCGTCTCGTTCGGCACGAAGCGCCGCACGAAGTACGGCGCGCCCGCGGCCGCCACGCGCACCTCCACCGCGCCGTCGGCCGCGTGCTCGACCTGCACCTGCTCGTTGGAGTCGGTCGCGTAGACGTCCACGCGCTGGGCCAGGTGACGGTAGAAGGTCCGCGCTTCCTGCACCAGGCGGCTGCGACGGGCCTTGAGGTCGCGCGCCAGCCGCGCACCCTCGATCTTCTGGTACTCCGCCGGCATGCGCGCGACCGCGGCGTCGATGACGGCGTCGGTCAGCTTCGCCTGGAGGGCGGTCGCGATCTCGTCGAAGGCGGCGGCGTCCAGCTCTGCCAGCAGCTGCCGGTCCTGCTCCCACCCGTTGTAGGTGAGGCCCTTGATGCCGGGGTACTCCGAGCCGAAGTTGGTGAAGCGCGGCTGCGCGCTGCGGCCCAGTTCCAGGAACAGCCCCTCGAAGCGCGAGAACGCCTGGTCCCTGTCCTCCGGCAGCGGCTGCCAGCCGGGACGATCGGGCACGCGCGCCCAGCGCCACTGCCGGCGGTGGCGGTCCCAGTCGCCCATGAAGAGGTCGAGGAGCCGCGAGTTGAGCAGGGCCCGCGCGTCGACGCGGACCTCGGGACTCGCCCGGAGCCGCTCGTGGAACTTCTCGTGTCCCAGGATCTCGACCGCGCCGGCGAAGCCGGGTTGCCCGTCGCCCGGCACGCTCGGGAACTCCTCGAACGTGCCCGGCACTCCCGCGAAGGTCTCGCGGAACTCGCCCAGCGCGGGATCGTCCGGCATCACCACCATCCGCACCGTGGGATGGATCACGCCCGCGGCGTCCATGAGCACGTCCGCCACCACGGGTGCGGCCGGCAGGCCGGCGGCGATCTGGTCGCGCACGATGTCCTGCGCGATCGTGTCCTGCAGGTCCGGCGGCAGGATCGACGAAGGGTCCTTGTCCGAGCCGCGGAACGTCCAGTTGCGTCCGTCCGCGCTCTTGAGGGCGAGCCCCAGCGTCTGCGCGCCGCCCACGCGCCTCACGGGCGTCAGCCCGCCCTCGCTGCCCTGCAGGTCCAGCACCTCGAGCTCGACCGGGGTCGTCCACAGCGCGCGGTAGTCGTTGCCGAAGAAGAACCGATGGAACCCGCCGGCCTCGTACTGCGGGCCCAGCACGACCGTCTTCTTCGCGGGCTGCGCCCACGCGGACGCGGACGCGGCCCAGCACAGCAGCGCCAGCCTCGACGGCTTCCAACCCATCCTCGGCTCCTCCTCGGTGTGGGTCAGGATACCCGAAGGGCGGACTATGATTCCTCGTGCGGCCGCTCCTCCTGCTCGTGCCCTCCTTCGCGGCCGCGCGCGAGCTGCCCCGGCGGCTGGCGTCGGCGGGCCGCGCGCTGGCCGGCCTCTACGCCTTCGAGGTGCGCGAGCTGGCGCGCGCCGTCGCGGAGCCGGCGCTGCTCGGCCGCGGCCTGCAGGCCTGGAGCCGGGGCCACGCCTCCCTGCTCGCGGCCCGTCTCCTCGACGGCCCGCACGGCCTGCGGCTCGACGAGCGCCTGCCGCGGCCGCCCGTCGCTCTCGCGCTGGCGCGGACGCTCGTCGCGCTGCGTACGGGCGGGGTGGACCCCGAGCGCCTGGACACGCTGGCCGCGCGGGCCGCGAACGCCGAGGACCGGGACCGGCTGCGCGCGCTGGCCGGACTGCACCGCACGTACGTCGCGGAGGTGGAGGCGCGCTACGCGGACGGCGCGACCGTGCTCGCGGCCGCCGCGCGACACGTCGCGGAGGCGCGGTGGCTCGCGGACGCCGAGGTGCTGGTGGTGGAGGACCTCGAGCTCGATCCCGCGGAGCGCGCGTTCGTGTCGGCCCTCTCGCGCACGGTGCCCGTGCGCCGGCTGGAGCTCGCGGAGGCGCCGACGCCGCTCGCGGCGTCGGGATTCCCGTCCTGGGCCGACGCGCAGGGCCTCGCCCGCGTCCCCTGGTCCGGGACGCCGCTGGCCCCGCTCGCTCCTCCGCCGGCTCCGCCCGGCCTGGCCCGGCTGCGCGCCGCGCTGTTCGAGCCGCCCGCGGGCGACGCGTGCGCCGACGGCTCGGTCGAGCTGCTGACCGCGCCCGGCGAGGCCGCGGAGGTGCGCAGCATCGTGCGCCGGCTGCTGCGGGAGGCCGCGCGCGGGACGCTGTTCGAGGAGATGGGCGTCGTGCTGCCGCGTCCCGACACGTACGCGCCGCTGTTCACGGACCTGCTGGCGCGGCTGGGCATCCCGTTCCGCCTGCACCCCTCGCTCCCCCTCGCCACCGGCCGCGCGACGCGCGCGCTGCTGCTGCTGCTGCGCTGCCGGGGGCTCGGACGCGCGGAGGTCATGGAGCTGCTCACCTTCGCGCCGGTGCCGTTCGCGGAGCTGCTGGGCGCGGAGACGAAGGTGGACCTGGCGCAGTGGGACCAGATCTCGCGCGAGGCCGGGATCGTGGCCGACCTGGCCCGCTGGATCCTGGGCCTGCGCGCGTACGCCGAGACGGAGCGCCGCGAGGCGGGCGACGACGCGTGGCGGCGCACGCGGGCGGAAGAGCGCGCGCGGCTCGCGGAGTCGCTGCTGCGCCTGGTCGAGCTGCTGTCGAGCACGCTCGAGGGTCTGGACGGCTTCGCGTCGTGGCCCGAGTGGTCCGAGCGCCTCGCGGCGGCGTGCGACCAGTGGATCGGGCCCGAGGAGGACCGCGAAGCGCTGCTGGAGGTCGTCGCCGACCTGGGGGGCCTGTCCTCCTTCGGCGGACGCGCGCCCTGGCGCGAGGTGGAGCGCGTGCTCACCACGCGGCTGGGCTGGGAGCGCCTGCCCATGCCGCCGCGCACGTCGGGCGCGATCCACCTGGGAGCGCTGGACGCGGTGGCGGGGCTCCCCTTCCGGGTGCTCGCGATCCCCGGGCTGGTGGAGGGCGGCTACCCGGGCCCGCTGCGTCTCGATCCGTTCCTCCTCGACGACGAGCGCGAGGCGCTGGCGGCGCCGCCGCCGCGCAGGACGTCGGGCCAGCTCGGGCTCTTCGACGAGGCGGAGCCGCCGCCTTCGGGGCCGCGTCCCCTGCCCACGTCGCAGGACCGGCTGCTCGAGGCCCGCCGCGCGTTCCACCGCGCGATCCGGCAGGCGACCGAGCGGCTCATCCTCTCCTATCCGCGCGCCGACTCGCGCTCCGGGCGCGAGCGCGTGCCCTCGCTGTTCTTCGTCTCCGCCGCCTCGGCGCTGGCGGGCCGGCCGCTGGGCGCGCCGGAGCTGCTGGCGCTCACCTCCGAGGACGAGCTGGACGCGCTCCCGCTGGAGGAGGCGCTGGACGCGGGCGAGCGCGACCGCCTGCGGGTGCGCCGCGGCGGACCCGACGCGGTGCGAGCCGTCGCCGCCGGCTCGCCGTCCTTCAAGGGCGCGCACCTCGCCGCGCACGAGCGCTGGTCGCGGCTGCTGACGCCACACGACGGCCTGGTGGACGGGCTGCCCGACGAGCTCGCGCAGCGGCTCGACCCGCTGCGGTCGCGGCGGCCGGCGTCGGCCAGCGCGCTGGC
>JAICEW010000037.1 GCA_025923995.1 Vicinamibacteria bacterium
CCAGGCCCTCCACCAGCGCGGTCTTGCCCACCCCCGGCTCGCCGATGAGCACGGGGTTGTTGCGCGTGCGGCGGCAGAGCACCTGGATGACGCGGCTGAGCTCGTCGTCGCGGCCGACCAGCGGATCGAGCGTGCCGCGCGCCGCGGCCTCGGTCAGGTCGCGGGAGAACTCCGACAGCAGCGGCGTCTCCTTGGTCTTGCCGACGTTCGCCTTTTCGTTGAGGAGCTGGACGATCTCCTCGCGGACGGCCGAGAGGCGCATCCCCTTCTCGGCCAGGATGCCGGCGGCGAGGCTCTTCTCCTCGCGCAGCAGGCCCAGCAGGATGTGCTCGGTGCCGATGTAGTTGTGCAGCATCCGCTCCGCCTCTTCCGCGGCGAACCCGAGAACGCGCTTGCTCTCGGGCGAGAGCGGGATGTCGACAGAAGTGGAGACGCGGTCGCGGTAGAGGGCGCGGCCCTCCACCTCCTTGCGCAGCGACTCCATCGAGAGGTGGCTCTTGCTGAAGAGACGGGACGTGAGCCCCTTCCCTTCCCGGATCAAGCCCAGCAACAGGTGCTCGGTCTCGATGGAGCTCGATCCGAGCTGGCTCGCCTCGTAGCGTGCGAAGAAGATGACCCGCCGCGCCCGTTCCGTGTATCTCTCGAACATGTTCTCCCGGCAGCGTTTGCACGAATACGCCGCCCGTCCGGCCTCCAGCCCTCGATTCTAGCCCAACTTCACCGGAGCGCCACCGCCGTTTGCCACCCCCGGCCAGGGGTGGAGCGCCCGGTCGTGGAGGCGCAGCGTCCGGTCGCAGCGCGCGGCCAGGCGCTCGTTGTGCGTGACCACGACGATGGTGAGCCCGTTCTCGCGGTTCAGCGTACGGAGCAGGTCGTGGAGCCGCTCCCCCGTCTCCTGGTCCAGGTTCCCGGTGGGCTCGTCCGCCAGCAGGGCCCTGGGGCCGAGGGCCAACGCCCGTCCCACCGCCACCCGCTGCTGCTCGCCTCCCGACAGCGCGCCGGGCCGATGGTGGCCTCGCCCCTGCAGGCCCAGCTGGCCGAGCAGGTCCTCGGCGCGCCGGCGCGCCTGGCTGGCCGGCTGGCGCGCGATGAGCGCCGGCATCATCACGTTCTCGAGCGCGGTGAACTCGGGCAGCAGGTGGTGGAACTGGAACACGAAGCCGAGCGTGCGGTTCCGGAACTCGCGCAGCTCGCGCTCGGGGAGGCGGAACACGTCCGCGCCCCCCATCGTGACGGTCCCGCTCTCGGGACGGTCCAGCGTGCCCAGCACGTGCAGGAGGGTGGACTTGCCGACGCCGGACGCGCCGGTGATCGCCAGCATCTCGCCCTCGCCCACGTCCAGGTCGAGCTGGTCCAGCACGGGCACGTATCCCGCGGCCGTGCGGTAGCCCTTGACGAGCCGCGACGCGACGATCAGCGGGGTGGCCATCGTTCAGGCCGATCCCGCGAGGACACGCGGCGTCACTCGTACCTCAGCGCTTCGGCGGGATCGAGCCGCGCCGCGGTGCGGGCCGGATAGATCGTGGCCAGGAAGCAGACCAGCATCGACCCCACGATGACCGACAGCGCGTCCTGCGGCAGCAGGGTGAAGGGCACGTAGGAGACCTGGTAGACGTCGACCGGCACCTGGATGAGCTTGTAGTGGTCGAGCACGCGGCAGGCCAGCCAGCCCAGCAGGCTGCCCACCGTGGTGCCGACCGCGCCGATGAGCGTCCCCTGCAGCACGAAGAGGCGCATCATGGACGCGCGCGACGCGCCCATGGACACGAGGATGGCGATGTCCTTGTGCTTCTCCATCACCATGAGGACCAGCGTGGCCACGATGTTGAGCGCGGCCACGATCACGATCAGGCCGATGGTGATGCCGATCGCCACCTTCTCCAGCCACAGCGCCGAGAACAGGCTCTCGTTGGTCTCGATCCAGTCCGTGATCACGTAGCCGTCGCCCAGCGCTTCCAGGATCCGGGGCTCGTAGTCCCTGACCCGGTAGAGGTCCTCCACCCGCACCTCGACCAGCGTCGCGCGGCCGCTCTCGCCGAAGATGCGCTGGGCGGTCGCGAGCGGGATGTAGGCCCACGCCGAGTCGAACTCGTACAGGCCGGTCCGCACCAGCCCGGCCACGCGCAGGCGGCTCACGCGCGGCAGCACGCCCAGCGGCGACAGGCGCCCCTGCGGCGACGTGACGGTCACGACGTCGCCCGGGCCCACCGCCAGCGTCGAGGCCAGATCGCGGCCCAGCAGGACCGGCGCCAGGTCGGCGCCTGTGTCCCGCAGCGCGGTGAGCTCGCCCCCCTGCACCTGACGGGCCAGCTCGGTGACGGTCGTCTCCTCCTCCGGAACGATCCCCTTGAGCGTCACCGGCGAGGCGCCCGTCGAGCTCGAGAGCAGGGCCTTGCTGTAGACCGCGGGGGCCGCGCCCACCACGCCCGGCAGCCCGCGCATCTTCTGCACGATCGGCCCGTAGTCGTCGACGCCGTCGCTGCGGCTCTTGAAGATGCTGAGGTGGGCGGTCGCGCCCAGGATCTTCGAGCGGATCTCGGCCTGCAGGCCCGTCATCAGGCCGAGCGCGATCATGAGCGCCATGACCCCCACCGTGACCCCGATGACCGACACGGCGGAGATGAGCGAGATGAACGCCTGCTTCCGCCGCGCGGTCAGGTAACGCAGGGCGACCCGCAGCTCGAAGGGCATGTTCAGGACGGGCGGGCCGTTTCAGTCGCGGTCACGGCCGCCCTCGGGACGCATGTGCGGGAAGAGGATCACGTCGCGGATGGACGGCGAGTTGGTCAGGATCATGGCCAGGCGGTCGATGCCCACGCCGCACCCGCCCGTCGGCGGCAGGCCGTGGCCGAGCGCGCGCACGTAGTCGTCGTCCATCCGATGTGCCTCCGCGTCGCCCTTCTCGCGCTCGCGGAGCTGGTCCAGGAAGCGGCCGCGCTGCTCCAGCGGGTCGTTGAGCTCGGAGAAGCCGTTCGCGATCTCCATGCCGGCCACGAACAGCTCGAAGCGGTCCGCGACGCGCGGGTCCTCCGCGTACGTCTTGGCCAGGGGCGACACCTCGACCGGATGGTCCACGATGAAGGTCGGCTCCCACAGCGACTCCTCGACGAAGTCCTCGAAGAGCTGCACGACGCGCTTGCCGTGCGAGAGGCCGGCGTAGGCGCCGGCGTCGACCTTCTCCTTCGCGCACAGGTCCCGGAATCCCTGGGTGCCCACCAGCCCGTCGAGCGTCTTCGGGTCCTCGAGCGCCTCCGCCGCTCCCGCCATGCCGTGTGCGGCCAGCGCGTCCGCGACACCCTGCTTCATCGGCAGGCGCCGGAACGGGATCTGGAACGACACCTCCCGCTCCCGGAAGCGCACCGACCCCGACGGCGCCAGCCGCCGCGCCGCCGCCGCCAGCAGCTCCTCGGTGAAGGCGATGACGTCGCGGCAGTCGAAGTAGGCCGTGTAGAACTCGAGCATCGTGAACTCGGGGTTGTGCATCGACGAGATCCCCTCGTTCCGGAAGTTGCGGTTGATCTCGTAGACCTTCTCGAGCCCTCCCACCACCAGGCGCTTGAGGTACAGCTCGGGCGCGATGCGCAGGTAGAGGTCCAGGCCGAGCGCGTTGTGGTGGGTCACGAAGGGCCTGGCCAGCGCCCCGCCGGCGATGGGCTGCATCATCGGCGTCTCCACCTCGACGTAGCCGCGCGCGTCGAAGAAGCGGCGCATCTCGGAGACCATCGCGCTGCGCGCGACGAACGTGCGGCGCACCTCCTGGTTGGCGACGAGGTCGACGTAGCGCTGCCGGTAGCGGATCTCCACGTCGGAGAGGCCGTGCCACTTGTCCGGCAGCGGCAGCAGCGCCTTGCCCAGGAACGTGAGCTCGCGCACCTGCACGGACAGCTCGCCCCTGCGTGTCCGCATGACGGTGCCGGCCACGCCCACGAAGTCGCCCAGGTCCAGCAGGTCGAAGACGCGGTAGCCGCGCTCGCCCACGTCGTCGGCACGGACGTAGATCTGGAGCCGGGCATCGCCGTCGGTCAGGGTCGCGAACGACACCTTGCCCTGACCCCGCCTGGTCAGCACGCGTCCGGCGATGCGGACGGAGGCACCCTCCTGCTCCAGCTCCTCCATCGTCCGCTCGCCCCAGCGGGCGATCAGGTCGCCCAGCGAGTGCGTGCGCTCGTAGCGCGTCGGGTAGGGGTCGATGCCCATCTCGCGCAGCTGGGCCGCCTTGGCCAGGCGCTGCGCCGACTCCTCGGGCCAATCGGGGGGAAGCGCTTCGGGTCGGTCGCTCATTCGCCGGGCGAGGCTCCTGTCTCCTTGTCGCGCATCTTCCGCCGCACCGCGTCCAGCACGCCGTTGACGAACGCGGGCGAGTCCGCCTCGCCGAAGCGCTTCGCCAGCTCGATCGCCTCGTCGATGATCACGGCCGAGGGGGTGCCCGGCTCGCGCAGCAGCTCGTAGGACGCGATGCGCATGATGTTGCGATCGAGGGGCGCGATGCGCTCGAAGCGCCAGCGCGTGGACGCGGCGCCGATCGCCTGGTCGAGCTGCTCCAGGTCGCCCTGGGCGCCCCGCGCCAGCCGCTCCGCCATCGTCTTCATGTCGGCCGTCCCGCCGCGCACCTGCCAGAACAGGCCGACCACCCGGTCCATGGGCTCACGCGTCATGTCCCACTGGTACAGCATCTGCAGCGCGCACTCCCGCGCCTTGGTCCGCTTGCCCATCGCCTAGCGGGCACCCACTCTTGCGCGCCTTCCGCTTCGCGGCTGCGGGCTCGGTGCCTTGGTGGCGTCGCGGCCTTCGGTCGCGCGGAGGCGTTCGAGCACGTGCACCATCGCCACGGCCGCGCGGGCGGCCTCGGCGCCCTTGTTCTCCGGGCCCGGCGCCGAGCGCGCCAGCGCCTGCGACTCGTCCGCGACCGTCAGCACGCCGAACCCGACCGGCACGCCCGTCTCCAGCGCGACCGAGGCCAGGCCCGAGGCCGCCTGGCGGGCGATGTGCGCGTAGTGGTCGGTCTGGCCGCGGATGACCGCGCCCAGCGCGACCACCGCGTCGTAGCCGGCGATGGCCGCCGCCTTCGCCGCCAGCGGCAGCTCGAACGCTCCCGGCACCTTCTCCTGCCGGACCTCCTCGGCCCCCATCTCGCCCAGCGCCGCCCGCGCGCCCGCGAGCAGACCCTCGACCACGCGCGGGTTGAAGTCCGCGTACACGACCGCCACCCGGAGCCCGCGCGCGGAAGGGACGTCGGAAGAGGCCTGTTTCACCTGGGAGGACCGCTCACTTGCCCTGGAACTTCGCGGGCCGCTTCTCGAGGAAGGCCTTGGTGCCCTCCTTCATGTCCTCGGTCGTGCAGATGAGCCCGAAGAGCGTCGCCTCCAGGTATTGCGCCTCGTCGAGCGGCATCTCCAGTCCTGCGTTGACGGCTTCGAGCGTGAAGCGCAGGGACACGGGGCCGTTCGCGAGCATCTGCCGCAGGAGCGTCTCCGCCTCCGCCAGGAGGCTCTCCTTCGGCACCACGCGGTTCACGAGCCCGATGCGCAGCGCGTCCGGCGCGGCCACCATCTCGCCCGTGAGCAGCATCTCCAGCGCGCGCCCCTTCCCCACCAGGCGCGGAAGGCGCTGCGTCCCCGCGTAGCCGCACATGATCCCCAGCTTCACCTCGGGCGTGCCCAGGCGCGCGTTCTCGGACGCGACGCGTACGTGGCACGCGAGCGCCAGCTCGCACCCGCCGCCCAGCGCGAAGCCGTTCACCGCCGCGATCACCGGCTTGCCCAGGTTCTCGATGCGGTCCAGGACCTTCTGCCCGCGGATGGAGCGCTCCTTGCCGTCCACCGGGCTCTGCGTCGCCAGCTCCGCGATGTCCGCGCCGGCGACGAACGCCTTCTCCCCGGCGCCCGTGAGGATCGCCCCGCGCACCTGCGGGTCCGAGCCGATGGCGGCGAAGGCCGCGTCGAGCTCCTCGACGGTGCGGTCGTTGAGGGCGTTCAGCTTGTCCGGCCGGTTGATGGTGACGATCGCGACCCCGTCGCGCGTCTCGACCTTGAGGTTCTCGTAGCTCATGCCAGCCCCGGCGTCGGCTTCGGCGTCTCGCCGGCGTAGTCGTAGAAGCCCTTGCCGCTCTTGCGCCCGTGCAGCCCCGCCTGCACCATGCGCTTGAGCAGTGGCGGCGGCGCGAAGCGCTTCTCGCGGAACTCGTCGAACATGATGTTCGCGATGTAGTACGTGGTGTCGAGCCCCACGAAGTCGAGCAGCGTGAGCGGGCCCATCGGGTGGCCGCAGCCCAGCCGCATCCCCTCGTCGATGTCCACCACCGACCCGACCCCCTCCTCCAGCGCGCGGATCGCGTCCAGCAGGTAGGGCACCAGCAGGCGGTTCACGACGAAGCCGGTCTTGTCCGACGCGCGCACCGGGGTCTTGCCCAGGCTCTGGGCGAAGGCGGCCGCCTTCTCGAACGCCTCCGGCGACGTCAGCGGCGAGCGGACCACCTCCACCAGCTTCATGAGCGGCACCGGGTTGAAGAAGTGCAGGCCGACGAACCGGTCGGCCCTCCTGGTGGTGGCCGCCATCTCGGTGATCGAAAGGGACGAGGTGTTGGACGCGAAGAGGGCGTGCGGCGCGCACACCGCGTCGAGCGCCTGGAAGACCTCGCGCTTGGCGCCGATGTTCTCGATCACCACCTCGATCACGAGGTCGCAGTCCGAGAGGTCCTCGAGCTTCGTGGTGCCCGACAGGCGCCCCATCACCTCCTGCTTGCGCTCGGGGGTGACCTTGCCCTTCTGGACGCCCTTGGCCAGGAAGGACTCGATCTTGCCCAGCCCCTTCTTGAGGAGGTCGTCGCTGACCTCGCGCACCTTCACGCGGTAACCGGCCTCGGCGCACACCTGCGCGATGCCCGAGCCCATCAGGCCGCAGCCCACGACTCCGACCGTCTTGATCTCCATCGTCCCCCTCAGTGATGTCCGGTGGCGCGACGGCGCCGGCGTCAGTCCTCGCGGCGGACGATCATCGCGATGCCCTGCCCGCCGCCGATGCAGGCGGTGGCCAGGCCGTGGCGGGCGCCGCGACGGCGCAGCTCGAGCACGAGCGTGAGCAGCAGCCGCGTGCCGGTCGCGCCCAGCGGGTGGCCGAGGGCGATGGCGCCGCCGTTCACGTTCGTCTTCTCGCGATCGAGGCCCAGCTCCTTCTCCACCGCGAGGTACTGCCCGGCGAAGGCCTCGTTCACCTCGACCAGGTCGAGGTCGCGGACCGACAGCGACGCCTTCTCCAGCGCCTGGCGCGAAGCGGGCACGGGCCCGATGCCCATGATCTCCGGCGGTACGCCGGCCACGCCCCAGGAGACGATGCTCGCCAGCGGCTTGGCGCCGCGCCGCTCCGCCTCGTCGCGCGACGCGACCACCAGCGCGGCCGCGCCGTCCACGATGCCGCTCGCGTTCCCGGCCGTCACGAAGCCGTCCTTCCCGAACGAGGGCTTCAGGGCGGCCAGCCCTTCGAGCGTGGTGTCCGGGCGCGGATGGTCGTCCGCTTCCACGCGCACGGTCTTGCGTCCCTGCGCCACCTCGACGGGAACGATCTCGTCCTTGAACACGCCCCGCTCGGCCGCGCGCGCCGCGCGCTGCTGTGTCAGCAGCGCGTAGGCGTCCATCGCCTCGCGCGTGATCGCGTGCTGCCGCGACAGGTTGTCCGACGTCTGCGCCATGTAGAGGCCGCAGTGCGTGTCGAGCAGCGCGACCATCAGCGAGTCCTCGAGCTTGCCCTCGCCCAGCCGGAAGCCGGACCGCGCGCCGCGGATGACGTGCGGCGCCTGGCTCATGTTCTCCATGCCGCCGGCCAGCGCCACGCGCGCCTCGCCCAGGCGGATCATCTGCGCGGCGGAGACCACGGACTGGATGCCGGACCCGCAGAGGCGGTTCACGGTGAGCGCCGGCGTCGCGACCGGGACGCCCGCCTTGAGGGCGACGTGGCGCGCGCCGTAGATGGCGTCGCCGGACGTCTGGAGCGCGTTGCCCATCACGACGTGGTCCACCGCGTCGGCGGGGACGCCGGCGCGCGCGAGGGCCTCGCGGGACGCGTGGCCGCCCAGCTCGAGCGCGGAGACGTCCTTGAACGCGCCCACGTACTCGGCCATGGGCGTGCGCGCGCCCGCCAGGATCACCACGTCGCTCGACTGCATGGCCTTCATCCTTGGTCGTGATGGGCCCGGCCCTCGGGCCCGCGAAAAGACGGCCATCATATCATGTGCCTTGACGGCGTTACCGGCGCGGCATAGGCTGGTCGGACACGTCCATGAACGCGCGGCACGGCGCTTCCCTCGTCCTCGTCGTGACCTGCCTGGGGTGCGCCGGCGAATACGAGAACCCCTTCGAGGGCGTGAACCTGACGCGGCCTCCACCCTCCGACGCGGAGATCGGCTTCGTGAGCGCGGCCGCCGGCGGCTCCGCCGACCGGCGCGACATCTTCGCGGCCGCCGAGTCGGGCACGCCCACCCGCCTGACCACCTGCAACCGCGAAGGCCGGCCCTGCGACGTGCTCGAAGCCTCGTGGTCTCCCGACCGGTCGCGCGTGATGGCGCGACGGCGCAACGAGGACACCAACGGCGACACGCGGATCACGTCCGCGGACGGCGAGTCACTCGCCTTCCTCGACCTCGCCCGCGGCACCGAAGCCGTGCTGGTGGCGGGCGCCCGCCGCGTCACGGGCGTCGACTGGTCGCCCATCGGCAACGCCATCGTCTACAGCGCGCTGGGAGCCGGGGACCGGGAAGACATGTTCGTGATGGACCCGAACGGCCAGAACAACAACAACCTGACCGACACGGCCAACGTCGACGAGCGGCGTCCCCGCATCGATCCGACCGGGACCGTCGCCGTCTACGAGCGCATCGAGACGGGCACCAAGGGGCGCATCTTCATCTATCTCAACCCCAACGCACAGCTCCAGGTCACTGCGGGCGGCCCCGGCGAGGGGGGGCTGACGGGCACGCCCTACGTGACGGGATCGGACGCGGACCCCGACTACTCGCCCGACGGCCGGACGATCGTGTTCCGGCGGCTGATCTCGCTCGGCAACGGGGGCCTCGGGAACTGGGACATCATGACCGTGCGCGGGGACGGCACCACGCTGACCACCGTGGCCACCGGGCCCGGCTATCGCGGCGCGCCGGACTGGGGCCCGCGCGGCATCGCCTTCAACGAGATCGATCCCGCCACGGGGCTCAACCGGATCGTCACCATCGCCGCCGACGGCACGCGGCGCACGCCGGTCACGGTCGCGCCGGGCGCGGGACTGCAGTTCCCCCGCTGGCTCCCCTGAGCAGGACGCTCGCGATCCGCTCGGCCGCGCGGCCGTCTCCGAACACGCGGCTGGGCACCGCACGGCGCGCGTAGAGCGCCTCGTCGCGCAGGAGCCGGCCCGCCGCCTCCGCGATCCTGGCCGCGTCCGTGCCCACCAGCTCACCGACGCCCGCGTCCACCGCCTCCAGCCGCTCGCTCGCGCGGCGCACGACCAGGAACGGCTTGCCGAGCGCGGCCGCCTCCTCCTGCACGCCGCCGCTGTCGGTGATCACCAGCGTGGAACCCAGCAGCAGGCGCAGGAACGGCAGGTACGGAAGCGGAGGCAGCAGGTGGATGCCCGGCTCGGCGCCCAGCAGCTCGCGCATCGGCCCCGCGACGTTGGGGTTGAGGTGCAGCGGGTAGGCCACCTCCACCTCGCCGGCGAAGGTCCGCGCGATCCGCCGCACGCCGTCCCCGATCGCGCGCAGGTCCTCCCCGAAGCTCTCGCGCCGGTGCGCCGTGAGCAGCACCAGCCGGCGCCCGCGCGCGAGCAGGGGCCCGGTGATCTCGTCCGGCGGCAGGCTCGGCAGCACGCGGTCGCGCGCGTCGAAGAGGGCGTCCACCACCGTGTTGCCCACGACGTGGACCGACTCCGGCGCGACGCCCTCGGCCAGCAGGTGAGCGCGCGCGGCCTCGGTGGGCGCGAAGTGGACGTCGGCCAGGCGGGCCAGGAGCCGGCGGTTCAGCTCCTCCGGGAACGGGTTGCGCGCGACGTTCGTGCGCAGGCCGGCCTCCACGTGGACCACGCGGAGGCCGCGGTAGAAGGCGGCCAGGCCGGCCATCAGGGCCGAGGTCGTGTCGCCCTGCACGATCACCGCGTCGAGCCGATGCCGTCCCAGCAGCTCGTCGACCGCCTCCAGCACCCGCGCCGAGAGCGAAGACAGGCCCTGGGCCGGGGCCATCACCTCCAGGTTCTCGTCGGGCACGATCCCGAGGTCGCGCAGAATGGGCTGCAGCAGCTCGTCGTGCTGCCCGGTGAGGAACACGAGCGGAGGCGCGCCGGACGCCGCCAGCGCGCGGATGACGGGCGAGAGCTTGATGGCCTCGGGCCGCGTCCCCAGCAGTACCGCGAGGGCCGGTGAGGACAAGCGCTACGAGGTCGCGGTCGCGCCCGCGAACATCCCCTCGCGGTATTCCACGATGCGCCCCTCCACGGCCGAGGCCGCGACCGTCAGGGGCGACGCCAGGTAGAGCTGGCCGGGGCCCGAGCGGTTCTGGTAGTTGCGGTTGATCGCGGACACCGTCACCTGCTGCGGCGTCTCCGAGACACCCGGCCCGCAGCCGATGCACGCACCGCAGCCGGGGTGGATCACCCTCACACCCGTCCGCTCGAACACGTCGAGGTACCCGCGCCGGCGCGCGTAGTCCTCGACCGCCTGCGAGCCGAACTGGATGAAGAAGGACACGCCGTCCTTCACGCGGCGGCCGGCCCGGTCCGCCTCCGCCATCACCTGCGCGTACAGGTCGAGGTCCGCTTCCTTGCCCGCGGTGCAGGACCCGCCGTAGGCGATGTCGATGGGCACGGGGGGCAGGTCGGCGATGAGCGCGCCGTTGGTCGGGTCCGACGGGATGCCGCGCGCGGGATCCCCAGGCGTCGCCACCATGGGCCGGATGGCGCCCAGGTCGATGACGTGCACCCCGCCCGCGTACGACGCGCCCGCATCGGGCGACACCGTGCGCGCGCGCAGCCCGTCCACGTCGACGCCGGGGCGGCGCGCCGCGATCCACTGCAGCATCGCCTCGTCCGCCTCGACCACGCCCGCCTTGGCCGAGCACTCCGTGGCCATGTTGGCGAGCGTCGCGCGCTCGTCGGGGGAGAGCGACCCGAGCCCCGGCCCGCCGAACTCCATCACCCGGTCGAGCGTGTCCTGGCGGCGCGCGTGGTGGGCCAGGACGTACAGCATCACGTCCTTGGCCGTGCAGCCCTCGGGCAGGCGGCCCGTGAGCTCGAAGCGGATCGACTCCGGCACCTCCACGAACGTGAACCCGCTGAGCGCCAGCGCGGCGTATTCGGTGGCTCCCACTCCATAGGCCAGCGCGTTCAGCGATCCGCCCATGCAGGTGTGGCTGTCGGTGGCCTGGATGAAGTCGCCGGGCTCGATGATCCGCTCGCGCGCCACGCTGTGGCAGATGCCGGGCGACACGCCGTCCTGGGCGGAGTAGTCGAGCACGCCCGTGTGGCGCTGGAACGCGCGCTGCAGGTCGCGCAGGAGCTGGATCTTCGGCGAGAAACGGGCCATGCGCGGCACGCCGTCCGCATAGATGAGGTGGTCCTCGAACACCGCGAACTTGCGCGGGTCCTGGAGGCGGTAGCCGGGCCCGTACTCCTGCTCGAGGAAGTAGTGCACCTGCGCGGTGGTGAACTCGTGCGAGTAGCCGCCGTCGACGCGCACGCAGACCGCGTCGCCCGGCTTCACGAACACGGGCCCCGAGGCGCCGACCACGTGTCGGGCCAGGATCTTCTCCGCGAGCGTCATCGGGCGGGGGCCGGTGTCGGGCGCCGGGAGCTTCACCTCGCCGCGCGCGTAGGCCTTGGTGAACGGGAAGAGCCCCCCGTGCTCGATCACGAGGCGCGTGATCGCGTCCTGCCCGGCGGCGAACTCGGACAAGGGGATCGCCTCCCCCGCCTGCAGCCGGCGCAGCATGGCGTGGTCGCCCATCAGCACGCCCTGCGCGATGTTGTTGCGCGCGTGGATGGGCGCGAACGATGCGGCGATCGCGATGCGGATGCCCGACCACTTCTCGGCCTGCACCGCCGTCTCGCGCGAGGAGCCCACGCCCTTGCGCAGGCCGGACACGATCACCTCGAAGCGGCCCGCCATCAGCGAGCCCTCCGGGAACAGCCGCTCGCCGTCGACGGTGATGCCGGCGTAAGCGTTGCGCGCGATGTCCTCGGGCCGATAGTCGAAGCAGGCCCAGGCCGGCGTCATCGCGTCCGTGTTCACGTCGTCCAGCAGGTCCTCGACCCGCACGTCCTCCATGCGCAGGTCGAGCTCCCCGCGCAGCTGCCGCCGGACGAGGTCCGGGTCCTTCGTGAGGAAGAGCACCCGCTTGCCGGGAGTCAGCGAGATCGAGGAAGGCATCATCACTTCAACTCTACCGCGTTCAGCCGCGCAGGCGCTGCACGACCGCCTCGCCGACCGCGCGCGTGCCCAGCGTGCCGCCCACGTCCACCGTGGTGCGCTCGTTCTCGACCGCCCAGCGGACCGCGTCCTCCATGCGCCGGGCCTCCTCGGTCCAGCCCAGGTGCTCCAGCATGAGCCCCGCGGTGAGGATCGCGCCCATCGGGTTCGCCTTGTCCTTGCCCGCCAGCGGCGGCGACGAGCCGTGGACCGGCTCGAACAGGCTCAGCTTCCCCGGGTGGATGTTGCCCGAGGCGGCCATGCCCAGCCCGCCCTGCAGCCCGGCCGCCAGGTCGGTCACGATGTCGCCGAACATGTTCGACGTGACGATCACGTCGAACTGGGACGGGTCGCGCACCAGCTGCAGCGCCAGGTTGTCGACGTAGAGGTGGCGCGACTCGAGCTCCGGGTGCTCGGCCGCCACCTCCTTGAACACGCGCAGCCAGAGCTCGTGCGCGTGGATGAGGACGTTCGACTTGTCCGCCATCACCACCCGCTTGCGCCCGGCCGCGCGCGCGAAGGCGTAGGCGTGGCGGATGATCCGCTCGACGCCCCGGCGCGTGTTGAGGTCGATCTCGGTCGCCACCTCGTCGGGCGTGCCCTTCTTGAAGTTGCCGCCCATCATCACGTACAGGCCTTCGGTGTTCTCGCGGAACACGACGAAGTCGACGTCCTGCGGCCGTGCGCCCTTGAGCGGGCAGAGGCGCTCGTGGAAGAGCCGCACCGGGCGGTAGTTCACGTAGAGGTCGAGCTGGAAGCGCATCCCGAGCAGGATGTCGGCCGCGTGGCGGTTGTCCGGCACCCGCGGGTCGCCCATGGCGCCCAGCAGGATGGCGTCGAAGTCCTGCCGGAGCATGTCGAGCGCGCCCTCGGGCAGCGTGACGCCGGTCTTCAGGTAGCGCTCGGCTCCCCAGTCGAAGCCGGTGAGCGCGAGGGTCCGCCCCGCCGTCTCCGCCACCGCGCGCAGCGCGGCCTCCGCCTGCGCGATGACCTCGGGACCGATCCCGTCGCCGGGCACGACCGCGATCCGCAGCACCTGCGTCATGACGGGCGCGCCTCCCGCGCGGGCGACCGTCGCGACCAGCCCTGGTAGACGGCGAGGCCGCCCAGCGCGCCGATGCCGTCCTTGACCACGTCCCAAGGGTCCGCGTGCCGGCCGCGGACGAACGACTGGTGCCATTCGTCCGACACGCCGTAGGCCACGCAGAACGCCAGCACGCCGGCCGCGACGCCCCGCTCCAGCGGCGCCCCGCGCGTGAACGCGCGGGCGGCCAGGACCGCGAGCACGAGGTAGACGAGCGGGTGCGAGATCCAGTCGGGCACGTCCTGCTGGAAGGGCACGCGCGGACGGGACGAGGCGGCGAAGATCAGGAGCATCCAGGCCGCGAGCGGGGCCCAGTCGTGGAGCGTCCGCCGCACGTCAGGACGGGAAGGGGTACATCAGCCAGCCGACCACGAGCGCGGAGGCGACGAACGCCGCGAAGGTCATCAGGCCGAAACGGATGCGCTCGCGCCTGCCCTCCCGCTGCAGCAGCGCGAACACGACCGAGACGAGCGCCGAGAACAGGAGGAGCGCGACGAGGTGGCTCATGACCCGCTCTTCCGACCCACCGCGATGTCGTAGGCGTCGAGCATCACCAGGATGTTGAGCAGGCCGCTCACTTCCGTGAACGTGTTGCCGTACTCGTGGCTGGGCGCGGTGACCAGGCCGGCCTCGAAGCCCAGCGAGCGGGCGATGAAGTACGGCAGGCCCATCGCCATCTGGGCGATGCTGCGCAGGAAGGCCAGCAGGTCGTCGAGCCCGAGGTACGGCGCGAGCCGCGCCTCCCAGGACACGCCCAGCGAGAACAGCGCCATGATCGAGACCAGCAGCACGAGCCCCTTGGTCGTCTTGCGCAGGTAGAGGTGTCCGAGGCCGGGCAGCAGCCAGGCCAGGATGACGGCCGGCACCACGCCGCCGCGACGCGGCTCTGCGATGATCTTCGAGTCCGCCAACGGGCTCCCTTCCCTCGCTCGCGCGAGAAACCGGGATGTTATCATGAGCATCGCGAGGGGGATCTCGAGGAACCATTGATGCGCCGCATGCCGCTCGTCACCGCCGCCGTCGTCGCCACGTTCGCGCTCGCCGCGCTCGCCCAGGCCGCCCCCGCCGAGATCCTGCCGCTCGACCAGGTCCGGCCCGGGATGAAGGGGATCGGCCGGACCGTGTTCGAGGGCACGAGGATCGACGAGTTCCAGGTCGAGATCATCGGCGTCCTGGAGAACGTCGGGCCCAAGCAGAGCATCATCCTGGCGCGCCTCACCGGCGGCCCGCTCGCGCAGACCGGGGTCATCGCCGGCATGAGCGGCAGCCCGGTGCTGATCGACGGGAAGCTGGTGGGCGCCGTCGCCTACGGCTTCCCCTTCTCCAAGGAGACGATCGCGGGCATCACGCCCATCGGCGAGATGATCGAGGTGACGCGCACCGACGCCGCTCCCGCCGCGCGTCCGGCCAGCGCGCGGCTGCGGCTGCCGTTCGGCGGCGCCAACGGCCCGCTGGCGCCGCTGGACCAGGAGGCGCTGCTCTCGGCGCTCAAGCGCGCGCGCGGACGCATCCCCACCTCCGGCCCGCTGGGATCGGGGCTGCCGGGCACGCTCGCGAACCAGTCGCTGACGCCGCTGGCCCTTCCGCTCACCTTCTCCGGCTTCGACCCGCAGGCCTTCGCCTGGGCGCGCGACATCTTCGGCGACCTGGGCTTCGCGCCCGTGATGGCCGGCGGCGGACAGGGACGCGCGCCGGTCGCGCCGCTGCCCGCCTTCGAGCCGGGTGGCGCCATCGGGATCTCGCTGGTCGAGGGCGACCTGGACCTGTCCGCGACGGGGACCATCACGCACATCGACCAGGACCGCGTCTACGCCTTCGGCCATCCCTTCTACAACCTGGGCCCGACCCAGTTCCCCATGCGGAAGGCGTACGTGTACTCGGTCTTCCCCAGCCTCTACCAGTCGTGGAAGATCAGCACGCCCGCGGAAGAGCCGGTCGGGACGATGGACCAGGACCGCACCACCGCGATCTCCGGTCGGCTCGGACGCGCCCCGCGGATGATCCCGGTCGAGGTGGAGCTCAAGACGAGCCGGGGCCAGGAGCGCCGCTTCTCGTTCCGCCTGGTCGACGACGAGCTGTTCAGCCCCGTGCTGGCCTTCGTCTCGCTCGCCTCCGTGCTCCAGGGCAACGAGCGCGCCTTCGGCACGTCCACCATCCGCGTGGACGGCCGGATCACGCTTGCGGGCGGCCGCGAGGTGCGGGTCGACGACCTGTTCGCCGAGGAGCAGCCCGCGCAGCGGGCGGCCGCACTCGTCGCCGCGCCGCTCGCCTACCTGCTGTCGAACGACTTCGAGCGGGTCACGATCGACAAGCTGCAGGTCACCGTGTCCTCGCTGGAGACGGTGCAGACCGCGACGCTGCAGCGGGCCTGGATCGAGCGCAGCGGCCCGGTGCGCCCGGGCTCGGTGGTGCCCCTGCGCGTGCTGCTGCGGACCTACCGCGGCGAGACCCGGTCGGAGACGATACCGGTCAGCGTGCCCGCCAGCGCGCCGCCAGGGAACTACTCGATCCTCGTCACCGACGGGCCCTCGCTCGCGGCCATCGAGCAGCGCGAGATGCGGCAGCCGTTCGTGCCCAAGGACCTCGACCAGCTGGTGCGCGCGATCAACGGCCTGCGCCGGAACCACCACCTCTACGCGCGGCTGCTGCGGGCCGACGAGGGAGCGATCGTGGGCGGCGAGTACATGCAGTCGCTGCCGCCGTCCGTGCTGTCCGTGCTGGGCGGGTCGTCCGAGCAGGGGGCGGTGGTGCCGATCCGGACCGCGTCGGTCTGGGAGTTCGACCTGCCCACCGAGTACGCCGTCTCCGGGACCCGCGTCCTCTCGCTGAACGTCGAGCGGTGACGCTCGGCAGGACGTCGAGGCGGCGCACGCCTCTCCCACGTTCCTCGACCTTCCACCACTCCTGCACGGAGGCTTGATGCGCTCCCCCGCCGCCCGGACGTTCGTCGCCGCCGCCCTCGCCTGGACCGCGCCGCTCGCCGCGCACGCGGCCCAGCCGCAGTTCTGGAAGATCGAGGACGCGCGCGACTTCCTCGACGGCCGGACCGAGGGCCTCTCGATCGACTCCGAGGGCCGCATGCGGCTCGCCCCCGCGGCGAAGCCGGTCCACGATCCCGAGGCGCCGTACGTGTGGGCCCTGGCCCGGGATCCCAAGGGCCGCGTGTTCGTCGGCACCGGCAACGAGGGCAAGGTGTTCGTCGCGGACGGCGCCAAGGGCTCGCTCTTCTTCGACTCCGGCGAGCTGGAGGTGCACGCGCTGGCCTGGGGCCCCGACGGCCGCCTGTACGTCGGCACGTCGCCGGACGGCAAGGTGTACGCGGTGGACGCTGCCGGCAAGGGCGAGGCGTTCTACGACCCGCCGGAGCGCTACGTGTGGGCGCTCGCGTTCGACCGCGGCGGCCGGCTGCTCGTCGCGACCGGGGCGGAGGGCAAGGTCTATCGCGTCGACCGCCAGGGCAAGGCGGAGACCCTGCTGAGCACGGCCGAGACGCACATGACCGCGCTGGCGGTGGACGGCGCGGGCAACGTGTACGCGGGCAGCGCGCCCGGCGGCATCCTCTACCGGGTGGACGCGCAGGGGAAGGTGTTCGTGCTGCACGATTCGCCCTTCCGCGAGGTCAAGGCGGTCGAGGCCGGCCCGGAGGGCAGCGTCTACGCCGCCGTGATCGACGGGCGCGAGAAGGACGAGGCCGCGCGCAGCGCGCCCGCCCTGGTCGCGCCGCAGGTGCCGCCCACGAGCGGCGGCGCCGAGGTCACCGTCACCGAGACGTTCTCGCTGCCCGGCGCGGCGGCGGTCGCGGCGGGGGTCCCCTCCGCCACCAAGCCGGCCGAGCCGGCGCGCACGGGGCCCACCAAGGGCGCGCTGCTGCGCGTGCTCCCCTCGGGCGAGGTCGACACGCTGTGGACCTCGAGCGAGGAGACGCCCCACTCCCTGGCGATCACCAAGGGGGGCGTCTGGATGGGCACCGGCAACAAGGGACAGGTCTACCGCGTCCTGGACGACCGCACGTGGGCGATGGTGGCGACCCTGCCGGCCGAGCAGGTGACGGCGCTGGCCCGCGACGGCGAGAAGCTCCTGGCCGCGACCTCCAACCCCGGCCGTGTCCACGTCCTCGACTCGAAGATCTCCGCGACGGGCGAGTTCACCTCGAAGGTGCGCGACACCGACACCGTCTCGACCTGGGGCCGGCTGCGCTGGGACGCCGCGGTTCCCGCCGGCACGCGCATCGAGGTGCGTACGCGCAGCGGCAACACCGGCAACCCCGACTCCACGTGGACCGAGTGGTCCGCCCCCTACGCGAACGCGCAGGGCGACGCGGTCACCAGCGAGCGGGCCCGCTTCCTCCAGGTGAAGGTGACGCTGCACGGCAGCGACGCGACGTCGCCGGAGGTCTCCTCGATCGCGACCGCGTACCTCCAGCGCAACCTGCGCCCGCTCGTGCAGTCGATCACGGTCCATCCGCCCGGCGAGGTGTTCCAGAAGCCCCTCTCGCTGACCGGAGAGATCGAGATCCTGGGCCTGGAGCCGGGTGCCCTGCCCGACCGCTCCCCGGCCGGCGCCGCCGCGCGCAGCGCGCTGCCGCCCGCGACCAGCTACAGCCGCAAGCTCTACCAGAAGGGCGTGCAGACGTTCTCGTGGAAGGCCGAGGACCCCAACGGCGACACGCTCTCCTACGAGGTGCTCTACCGGCGCGTCGGGGAGACGCGCTTCCGCGTCCTGCGCCGCGACGTCGCGGAGCCGGTCCTGGCCTGGGACACGACGACGGTGCCCAACGGGCGGTACGTGGTCCGCGTCGCGGCCAGCGACGCGCCCGGGAACCCCGAGTCGCTCGCGCTCACGGCCGATCGGGAGAGCGGGGCCTTCGAGGTGGACAACACGCCGCCGGTGGTGACGGCGCAGGCGGCCGCGGGCCCCCCGGCGAAGGTGCGCATGCAGGTCAAGGACGACAGCAGCCCCGTGCGCCGCGCCGAGTATTCGGTGGACGGCGGCGAATGGGAGGAGGTCCATCCCACGGACGGCATCAGCGACACCACGGACGAGTCCTACGAGTTCACGCCGCGGCTGCCATCGGGCGGCGGGTCCCACATGGTCGTGGTCCGCGCCATGGACCTGCTGGGCAACGTCGCGTCCGCGCGCGTCGAGCTGCCTTAGCGGGCCCGTCCGTGCCGCTCCGCGCGGACACTGCGCTGCGATCGGCCCTGCTCGTCCGCACGGGCGCGCTGGGCGACGTGCTCCTGCTCCGTCGCGCCGTCGCCACCCTGACGCAGGCCGGGCATCGCGTTGTCCTGGTCGCTCCGGGTCCAGCGGGCGCGGCGCTCGTGGGGGCGGGGCCGTCCGAGGCGGCCCGCTGCCTCGCGGCCGATCGCGCGGAGCTGGCGCCGCTGTGGGCACCTGACGGCGAGCCCCCCGCGCTCCTGCGGAGCGCGCTCGGCCCCGAGCCGCTCGCGTACGTCGTCAGCGAGAACGCCGACCTCGCCGCCAACCTCGCGCGTCTAGGCGGACGCGTGGTGACCTGCGCGCCCGCGCCCCCCGCCGGCGTGCACGCCTCCGACTGGCTCGCGCGGCCGCTCGCGTCGCTGGGGCTCGCCGTTGCCGACGAGGTCGCTTCCCTGGCGTTCTCGCGCGGCGAGAGCGCAACGGCCGGCCCCTGGCTCGAGCGGTTGCCTGACGCGTTCCTCGCCCTCCACGCGGGGAGCGGGTCGCCGCGGAAGAACTGGCCGCCCGAGCGCTTCGCGGACCTGGCGCGCGGGCTCGCGGCCGCGAATCCGTTCCTGGTCGTCCGCGGTCCGGCCGACGCGGAGGCCGTCGCACCGCTGCTGCGGCTCCCGAACGCCGTCCTGGCGGACGCGCTGCACCCGCGCCAGCTGGGCGCGCTGCTGGCCCGCGCCGGCTTGTTCGTCGGGAACGACTCGGGGGTGACGCACCTCGCGGCCGCGGCGGGGGCGCCGACCCTGGCCCTCTTCGGGCCCACCGATCCCGCGCAGTGGGCGCCCATCGGGCGCGCCGTCCGCGTGCTGCACGGCGAGCCGCTCGACGCCCTGCAGGTCGCCGAGGTGGAAGCAGCCGCGGCTACGTCGTGGGAGCGCGGACCTCGGTCCCGCTGATCAGCCGGTAGAAGCTCACCGCCACCGGCTCGCCCCGGACGCGGCTGGGCTCGAAGCGCTGGTGGCGCAGCATGTCCAGGATGGGCGCCGCCTGGAACGAGTCGCCATCGAGGAGCGTCACCGCCGAGACGCGGCCGTCGCGCCCGACCACCATCTCGATGAAGAAGCTGCGCTGGCCCATTCCCGCCAGCGCCTGGGACCAGAAGGGATCGCCCTGGCGCGTGCGCGGGAGGCTGACCGTCGCGGACGGGAAGAGCGGGTTGCCCTCGGTCCCCGAGGGAGGCACCCGCCCGTACCACTGCTGGCCCGTGTTGCGGACGTAGACGGGCGGCAGGCGGTCGGCCTCGCGGTCGAGGGAGATCACGGCGCCCATCACGATCAGCAGCACCATCACCGCGGGCACCAGGCTGGGCAGGAACAGCGGGCGCGCGCTCCAGGCCGGCCGGAACAGCAGCGTCAGCCCGGGTCCGCGCATCTCGACCTCCAGGTGCGTGTGGATGCGCGCGGCGATCGACTCCTCGCAGGCGAGGCGAGGCAGCGCCTGCAGCCGGCCCAGGGCGCTGTCGTACTCGCGGAGGCGCCGGCCGCACTCGGCACACGAGCCGATGTGCATCGACACCTCGCGCGTGGTCTCGGCCGGAAGCTCCCCGTCCCGGTACGACGACAGGTGCGACCTCACCGTACGGCACTTCATGATGGGTTTCCTTCCCGGGCCACGAGCGCCTGGCGCAATGCGTCGCGCGCCCGCGCCAGACGGCTCTTGACCGTTCCTTCGGCCACGCCCAGCGCCTCGGCGATCTCGGCCCCCGACAGCTCCTCCACCTCGCGCAGCAGCAGCACCGCCCGGTGGTCCAGCGACAGCTTGAGCAGCGCCCCCTGCACGCGGCGGCTCTCCTCGCGCCGGGCCACCTTCTGCTCGGGGCCCTCGGCCGGCGGCGCCGCCAGCTGGACGCTCTCGCTGGCCGTCAGCTCCTCCAGCGGCAACGCCTTGTCGCGCCGCCGCCGGCGCCACCAGCGCTGCCGGTTGCGGCACTGGTTCACGACGATGCGGTAGATCCAGGTCTTCAGGCTGCTGCGTCCCTCGAAGCGCGGGAGCATCCGGTAGACCTGCAGGAACACGTCCTGCGACACGTCCTTTGCCTCTTCCGGGTCACCCAGCATGCGCGCGGCCAGGTTGTAGACGAGCCCCTCGTGCAGCGCGACCAGGCGGGAGAACGCGTTCGGGTCGCCCCGGCGGCACTCCTCGACCAGCCCGCGCTCGGCGGTCGGCGCCGCAATCGATTCGCTGGCCGGAAGCGCCACGTCGACCGAGGCCATCGCGACCTCCGTGCGGGTAGACATCGCCTTGGACACCATCTGCCGGGCGGGGGTTCCCGGTGCTCCCATGGAGATTCTACGGCAACGCGGGGGGTGGCATTCCCGGGTCGGGGGTCCGGGCCGACCGGCGAGCCACCAGGCCGGCGGCTGCGGCCAGCCCGGTCAGCACCCCGATCACGACCACCGCGACCAGGGTGGTCAGGTCTCCCGCGCTGGCGGGCACCACGATCCGCCCGGCGGCGGCCAGCCACTCGAAGCCCTTGCCCGCCCGATGGGCGCGGATCGCGTCGAGCGCGAGCGAGCAGGCGACGCTGGCCGCGGTCGCGGAGAGCCCGATCAGCGTCGATCGGAGCACGAGCGCCGTGCGTGACAGGGGCGGGCGGGCGGTCGGCTCGGCGACATGGAAGGCGGGCTCCCGGAGGCCCCACGGCACGAAGCGGTAGAGCATCACCATCCCCGGGACGCCGGTCACGAGCGTGAAGATGAAGAAGTCGCGCCAGCCGATGGCGTCGGCCATCAGCGCCGCCGGCGGCCCCGCCAGCACGCGCGGCAGGGTGAAGAGGCTCGACAGCAGGGCGTACTGGGTGGCGGAGAACCGCTTCTGAGTCAGGCGCAGCAGCAGCACGCCGAAGGCGCCGTTGCCCAGGCCGGTCGCGAAGTACTCGAAGCCCGTGGCCCCGTACATGAGCGGGCGGTTGTCGCCGACGTGCGCGACCGCGGCGTAGCCCAGGTTCGAGAAGATCTGCACGAAGCCGCCGATCCACAGGGCGGGTCCCAGCCCGACGATTTGCGTCAGCAGCCCGCCCAGGATGGTGCCCCCGATGATCGCGAACAGCCCGATGGTCCCCACCGCGACACCGCGGTCGAGGGCGCTGAAGCCCATCTGCACCAGGAAGGGCCCCGTCAGCGCCTGCGTGAGGTTGTCGGACAGCTTGTAGAGCACCACGAACGCCAGGATCTCGACCGCGCGGTGCTGGCCCAGCATGCTCACGAACGGGCCCCAGACCGCTTCGCGGAGCGACGGCGGCGGCGGGGGCACCGTCTCCGGCTCGGGCGCCCACCGCGTGAGCAGCATCGCGGGGATGTAGACCAGGGCCAGCACCACGTTCACCAGCGGCCAGCCCATCCACGCCGCCGCGGTCACCGAGAGACGGCCCGAGACCCACATGGCCGTGCGGTAGACGGCGAGGCGCGCGCCGACCGCGGCGCCGTGCTCCTCGCGGCGCAGCACCTCCACCGCGTGGGCGTCGATCGCGATGTCCTGCGTCGCGGACGCGAACGCGATGGCCAGCGCGAGCGTGCCGACGGCGACCACGGCCTCGGGCCGGTCGGACACGTACGCGAGCGCGAGGCCCAGGACGAGCAGCACCCCCTGCATCACGACGATCCACCCGCGCTTCCGTCCCAGGAACGGGATCGGGTAGCGGTCCATGAGCGGGGCCCACAGCAGCTTGAACGTCCAGGGGGCCTGGGCCAGCGTCACCAGGCCGACCAGCTTGAGGTCGACGCCCTGCTCGGTGAGCCAGGTGGGAACGGCCAGCCACACGAGCCCCAGCGGCAGGCCCGACGGGAACTGGAGCAGCGCGACCGCGGCCAGGCGCCGGCTGGTCGCCACGGCCTTGAGGCTCTGCCAGGTTGACAGCCGGCCGGCCGCGGGTTCCGCCACGGGTGCGAAGATATCATCGGGACCACGCCACCCTCGCGCGGCCGCTCAGCGATCGGAGGACTCGCTTGCCCATCGTCGTGCAGAAGTACGGCGGATCGTCGGTCGCGGACGTCGCGCGCATCGGCCAGGTCGCCGACCGCGTCGCGGCCACCAAGGCCGCCGGCAAGGACGTGGTGGTGGTGGTGTCGGCCATGGGCGACACCACCGACGACCTGCTCGCGCTGGCCAGGCGCGTGAGCGCCAACCCCGCCCGGCGCGAGCTGGACATGCTGCTCTCCGCCGGCGAGCGCATCTCGATGGCGCTGCTGTCGATGGCGCTCAACGCGCGCGACGTGCCCGCGGTCAGCTTCACCGGCTCGCAGTCCGGCATCGTGACCAACGACGCGCACACCAGCGCGCGCATCGTCGAGGTGCGGCCGTTCCGCGTCCAGGACGAGCTGGCCCGCGGCAAGGTCGTGATCGTCGCCGGCTACCAGGGCGTCTCCTACAAGCGGGAGGTCACCACGCTGGGCCGCGGCGGATCCGACACCACGGCGGTCGCGCTGGCGGCGGCGCTCGACGCGGAGGCCTGCGAGATCTACAGCGACGTGGCCGGCGTGTACACCGCCGACCCGCGCGTGGTGCCGGACGCGCGGCGCCTGGCCGAGCTGTCCTACGAGGAGATGCAGGAGCTGGCCGAGTCCGGAGCGAAGGTCCTGAACGCGCAGGCGGTCGAGTTCGCCAAGGAGCGCGGGATCGCGCTCTACGCCCGCGCGACCGCGGGCGGGCCCGGCGAGACCGTCGTGCGGAAGCTCCCGCCGCGCGCGCCCGGGCGCGTGGTCGGCGTCGCCAGCGAGAAGGGCCTCGTGCTGGTGAGCCTGGCCAGCGCGGACGCGGCGGACGAGCTGCTCGCCTTCTGCGACGAGTCGTCGGTCTGCGGCAAGGAGCTGCTGGTCCGCCACGGAGCGACGTCGAGCCTGGGCTCGCTCGTCATCTCGCTCGAGAACGTCCACGGCTTCGACGCCTTCAAGGACGCGCTGCTCGCGCGCCTGGGCGAGCGCGTCTCGATCCGCGAGGCTGTCGGCGCCGTCTCCCTGATCGGAGCCGGCATCAACCAGACCTTCCACAACTGGCGGCGCGCCGAAGCCATCGTGGCCGGCCTGGGCTGCCCGCGCTGGGGCGCGTCCACGTCGAGCTTCCGGATCAGCTTCCTGCTCCCCGAGTCGCACGTCGAAGCCGCCGTGCGGGCGCTGCACGAGGGTCTCGTGACCGAGGGACGCTCGGAGCGCTCCCCCCTCGACTGACCTGCGGGCGATCCGGATACGGAACCCGTCTCGCCTGCGAAAACGCGCCTTGAGCCGGCCTCGCGATTGGCTCATGCTTCCCGTGGCGGCGCACCTTCCCTTCGCGGAGGCGAGCCATGAACGTGGGAGCGGACGAGCTGCGGGCGGTCCTGAACGCGTACCGCGAGGTCCGCAGCGCATCCTGGCCGGAGCTGCACCCGTCGATGGACGTGAACGCCGCGCGGTGGGCCTTCGCCGGCGAGGACGAGCTGCGCCGCGAGCTGGAGGGCTACCTGCGCGAGTCGTCCGATCCCCGGCGGGCGGTGCGCGTCTTCTACAAGCTCGGCCCCGGGCTGGTCTTCGCGGGCTGCAACGCGCACTTCGCGAAGGACGCGGGCCTGGACGTGTCCGAGCTGGTCGGCCTCGACGACTTCAGCCCGCGCATCCCGTGGGCGGCGCAGGCGGCGAAGTACCGCGCGGACGACCAGGAGATCGTGGCCGCGGGCGGCGCGCGGCTCGACATCCTGGAGCGCCAGACCTCCAGCTCCGGCCTGATCACCTGGGTGCGCGTGGGCAAGGCCGCGATCAGGACGGCGCAGGGCGCGGTCATCGGGATCCTCGGCATGTACGAGGTGCTCGACGACAAGACCGCCCAGCAGCTCTACCTGGCGCGCTCGAAGGCCTGATCGGGGCCTCCACGGCGTGACGGTTGCGTTGCGGGCACTCGACATGTCCTGAGACATGTCGAGCGATCGGGACTCAATCGCCCGGCGCCTCCAGGCACAGTGCCCGGCGGCTCACTCGCTCCAACGAGCTCCCTCCGACGCGACCACCACGGACGTCGCGGGCGGGATCGCCCGGCGGCGCGATCCCCAGCCGGTTGATCTTGCCGAGCAGGGCCTGCCGCGAGAGGCCCAGCTGGGTCGCGGTGCGGGCCCGGTTCCATCCGTTCGCCTCCAGCGCCCGCGCGATGTGGCCGCGCTCGAACAGCGCCAGCGCCTGGCGCAACGGGTGGAGCGGTCCGGCGGCCGGCCGCGTGAGCGCGAGGGACAGGTGCTCCGGCCGGACGGTCCCGTCACCCGCCCTCGCGCGGGCTCGTGCCATCTCGCTCTCCAGCTCCCTCACGTTGCCCGGCCACGGATAGTGCGCGATCAGGCGGTACACGGCGGGCGCGACGTGCAGCGGCTGGCGGGACGTCCCGGCCGCGCGGAGGAAGTGGCGTGCCAGCAGCGCCAGGTCGTCGCCGCGCTGGCGCAGCGGCGGCAGCGTCAGGGTCTCGTGGCAGAGGCGGTACATGAGGTCCTGCCGGAAGGTTCCCTGCTGCACGCAGTCCTCGAGCCGCACGTTGGCCGCGGTCACCAGGCGCACGTTCGCGCGTTGCAGACGAGGGTCGCCCACCCGCCGATACTCCCGGTCCTGCACGAAGCGCAGCAGCTTGCTCTGGGCCTTCGGGCTCAGGTCGGTGACCTCGTCCAGGAACAAGGTGCCGCCCTCCGCCTCGCTCACGTACCCGCGCCGGTCGGCGAAGGCGCCCGAGAACGCGCCGCGCACGTGCCCGAACATCTCGCTCTCGAACAGGTCGTCCGAGAGCGAGGACGCGTTGACCGGTACCCAAGGGCCCGAGGCCCTTCCGGAGCGGGCGTGCAGCGCGCGGGCGATCCGCTCCTTTCCCGTCCCGGTCTCGCCGAAGATGTGCACGGAGCCCTCTCCGGCGGCGGCCCGTTGCAGCTCGCGGTAGAGCGCCTCCATTGCGGGCGACCGGCCGATGACTCCCGCTAGGGCTGGGGTCTCCTCCGGTGAGGACGGCTCCAGCGGCTCGTCCAGCTGGGACGACAGGAGCCGCCCCAGCTGGGCGAGCAGGTCCAGCTCGCGCTCGCCCGGGCGGCCCGATCCCGCCCGCAGATCCGCGTAGAGCGTCCGGTCGCCCCCCGCGGGAGCCAGCAGCGCCCAGGTCAGCCCGTGCAGCGCACAGTCCGGATGGCGCCGCCACGTCTCGCAGGCCCGCAGATCCACGAGCGCCGGACCCTGGCCGCGCGCGGCGAGGAGCGACGCCAGGTGGCCCGGGCGCAGATCGTGGACCGCGTCGCGATCGGCCCGCAACGACACGCCCGATCCGACGAGGGCGGCGCGCCACCAGGGGATCGCCGGGCGCACGGCGCGCAACGCGGAGACCAGGCGCTCGCCGAGCGGCTGGGAGCCCTGCAGCGCCTCGGCCGCGGCCACGAGGGAGGACAAGCCCGGGTCGGCCGCGAGTCGCCCGGGGCCGATCGGCTCCGCCTGGCCGGGCTGCGGAAAGCGCTCGCGCAGGTCGGCCAGGCAATAGGAGAGGATGCGACGGTCGCCCCGGGACTCCAGCGCGTCCAGCGCGCGCGCGATCGCGGGGGCGTCCGCCGGGGCGCCGCAGGCAACGGCGCTGCCGATGCGCGCCGCCTCGAGCAGCGAAGCCGGGAGGCTCAGCCGCAGAGCCTCTGCGAACGCGGAGGCGGCCTCCTGGACGCTGCGGCGCAGGCACACGCGCCCGAGCGTGAGGAGCGCGAGACCGCGCAGGTCGGCCCGGCCGGCGCCTGCCGCCTTCACCGCGCGGCGCGCTTCGCGCATCGCCTCGTCCGGCGAGTGCGATGCCAGCAGGGCGTGGGCGCGCCGCACACGACTGCGGCACTCGCCGGCCACGTCGGAGACGGCGCGGAACTCGGCCAGGGCCTCCACGGCCTTCGCCTCCGCCGCCGCCCCCTCCCCTTCCGCCAGGTGCAGGTCGGAGAACAGCAGGAGCACCTCGGCCCGGGTCCGCGCGTCCGCACCGTCCACGAGCGCCTCTCGCGCATCCTCCAGCGCGCCCCGAGCGGCGGAGAGGTCGCCCTGCGTCAGGTCCAGCATCGCTCGCGCGACGTGGAAGCGCGCGCGGACCGGCGCCGGCGCATCCTCGCACCACGCGCCACCGAGGTCGGCGCGTGCCTCCTCCAGCCGTCCCGCCACCGTCAGCAGCGTGGCCCGGAACGTGAGCGCATCGACCAGGCCGTTCGCGGAGGGCGCCTGGCGGGCGCACTCCACTGCTTCATCCTGGACCTCCAGCGCTCGCTCCAGCTGCCCCGTGTCGCGGAGCACCTGGGCCTGGCACGTGAGCGCCCGCACGAGCGCGCGGTGGCCCGCCTTGCGATAGAGGACGATCGCCTCGCGGATGGCGGCGTGCGACTCGTCCCACTTCTGGTCGCCGGCCGCGATCACGGCGAGCGCTTCCAGGGCGCGCGCGCGCGTCAGGTCGAACGCGGCGCGCTTCCAGGCCTTCACGACCTGCAGGCGGGCCGGCGCCGCGGGGCCCGAATGCCACAGCGCCAGCCCGCGCGCCACGCGGAGCCGGCAGAGCAGGTCCGGATCGCGCGGCGGCCGGCCCAGCGGCCGCAGCACCGCCGCCAGCGCGTCCTGGGGACGGCCTTCGGCCAGCAGCCGATCGCTTCGCTCGAGCGCGCCCAGCGCCGCCCGGCCGCTGCTGCGGCGCACGGGCGCGCCTGGCTCCGCCTCCCACGCGAGCTCGGGCTCGCGCACGCACAGCACGTCCACGGGGCTGGGGCTGGTCAAGAATCCTCCCTCGTCGTTTCGCGACGGCGCTCTTGGCCGGTCGGTCTCGTGTCGGCGGAAACGGTGTCGTCCGAGACCGCGAAGCCTAAGGGGAGAGGGGCGGGCGGCGCGGGACGATTAGTACACATTCCGCAGGTGTCACAAGGTCCGTTCGGTTTGGGCTTTTCCTGGCGGCTTGCTAGTGTCGCGTTCGTGCCCCTCCGTTTCCTGACCGCCGGCGAGTCGCACGGACCCGCCTTGACCGTGGTGGTCGAGGGACTTCCCGCCGGCGTTCCCGTGGACCGCGCCGCCATCGACTCCGACCTGCGCCGCCGCCAGGGCGGCTATGGCCGGGGCGGACGCATGAAGATCGAGACCGACGGTGTCGAGGTCCTTTCCGGCGTCCGGCACGGCCTCACGCTCGGCAGCCCGGTGAGCCTGCTCGTCCGCAACAAGGACCACGAGAACTGGCGCGACGTCATGTCGCCGGACCCGCAGCCCGACGAGGCGCGCCAGCGGCGCGCGCTCAAGCGTCCGCGCCCGGGCCACGCCGACCTGGCCGGCGCGCTCAAGTACGGCACGGAGGACCTGCGCAACGTGCTCGAGCGGGCCAGCGCCCGCGAGACCACGATGCGCGTGGCCGCGGGCGGGCTGGCCCGCGCGCTGCTGTCGGCGGTCGGCGTCGAGCTGAGGAGCCACGTGCTGCGGATCGCCGGCGCGGCGGTCGGGGACGAGGCGCCGCTTCCCTGGGACGACCTCGCGGCGGTGGATGCCGACCCGGTCCGCTGCGCGCGCCCCGACGCCGCGGCCGCGATGATCGTGGAGATCGACCGCGCCAAGAAGGCGGGAGACACGCTGGGCGGGACGTTCGAGGTCGTGGCGCGCGGCGTGCCGCCGGGCCTGGGCGCGTTCGCGCAGTGGGACCGCCGCCTGGACGGCCGGCTGGCACAGGCGCTGATGTCGATCCCCGCGGTCAAGGCAGTCGGGCTCGGCAGCGGGTTCGCGGCCGGCGAGACGCCGGGCTCGCGGTTCCACGACGAGATCCGCTACGACGACACGCGAGGGCTGCACCGGCCGACCAACCGCGCGGGCGGCCTCGAGGGCGGAGTCACCAACGGCGAGGAGCTGCGCACGCAGGCGATCGTCAAGCCCATCCCCACCCTCGTGATGCCGCTCCCGTCGATCGACCTGCGCACCAAGGAGGCCGAGAACGCCTCGGTCGAGCGCAGCGACACGTGCGTGGTGCCTGCGGCCGGTGTCGTCGGCGAGGCGGTGGTCGCGCTCGTGCTGGCCGACGCCGTGCTCGAGAAGTTCGGTGGCGACTCGCTCCTCGAGCTGCAGGACCACCTCGAGACCACCCGCGCGCGCTGGCGAGCCTTCCTCGCGCGGCGCTAGAGAGGCAGGAAGGCGCACCTCACGGCACGAGCACGAGCTCGGGCGGGTTGTCCTGGGACTCTCGCGAGTGGAAGAAGGCGAGGTCGTTGCCCTCGAGGACGAGCGTGACGACGTGCCGGCCCGCGGCCTTTTCCTGGAGGACCCATTCGCTCACGTCCCACTCATACCAGCGTTCCGTCTTGTCCTTCGCGAGCTTGACGCTATCGAGTGCGTCGCCTACCGCGAGGTTCCCGCCATCGGCTATCGTCAGCGTCCCGCGCAGCGTGTTCTCCTCCCAGGAGGTGTCTGACGCCGACCACGCGGTGGCCCAGAGGTCGCCCCCGCCGGTCGAGCTGATCGCGCCGTAGAGACGTAGACGCGCGGACGACATGCGGTCGGCTGCGCGGGTGTCGAACTTGAGGAAGGACGATCGCCTGGCGCCGTAGACCCACGTCTCGGAGAACGGATCCCAATAGGCGTAGTCCCTGGTCCTGCCGCTGATCGCGAGCCATTCCTTGTCGCCGTAGTTCGCCCAGCCGCTCACGCAGGAATCCGCGACCGGGGCGAGGCGGACTTCCACGCGTTCCATCGTGGCTTGGGGTCCCGCGGCCGCGAGCACGGACCACACGAGAGCAAGGCCGCCCAGGTCTGTTGGAGTCATGCGTTCCTCCTCTGAGCAGAAGTGCGCGATCCGTGCTCACCGTAACACAGACAATTTGCCCAGCCGTTTTGCTTTTCGCGCGCCTTGTGATGAATTGGGCCGCCATGGCCCTGAGACCCATCGTGAAGTTCGGACACCCCATGCTCCACGAGCCGTCCGCGCCCGTGGCCGACATCGACGGCGAGATCCGGACCCTGGTCCAGGACATGGTCGAGACCATGTACGCCGCGCCCGGCATCGGCCTGGCGGCGCCGCAGATCGCGGTCCCGCTGCGCGTCATCGTCATCGACCTCTCGAGCGGGCAGGACCGCAAGCAGCTCATCAAGCTCGTGAACCCCGAGTTCGTGGAGAAGGAGGGCGAGCAGCGCCACGACGAGGGCTGCCTCTCGGTCCCTGGCTACGGCGGGTCGCCGGTGCGCCCGGCGCGCGTCACCGTGAAGGGCCTGGACCTCGAGGGCAAGGAGCGCGTCTACACGGGCACCGAGCTGCTGGCGCGCGCGTTCTGCCACGAGATCGACCACATCGACGGGCTGCTGTTCGTGGACCGTCTCAGCCCCCTCAAGCGCGACCTGCTGAAGCGCAAGCTGCGCAAGCGCGCACGCAACGACGACTGGGACGAA